>JBAUVQ010000546.1:0-4270 GCA_049583305.1 Methylocystis sp. | reverse complement strand
GCCGAGGCCGAGGCGATCTTGACCAAGGACCGCATCACCGACGACGAGCGGGACTTTGTTTTTCAGAACTGGCACGAGGGCGCGACGCATGAGAACGGCGCGGCGGGCGCGTTCTTCACGCCCTTTGGCCTCGCTTGCGACTTCGCGCTCGACGGGGCAGGGCGGCGCGTCATCGACCTTTGCGCCGGCATCGGCGTTCTCTCCTACATCGTCCACCACCGCAGCAAATGGGGCGAGCGCCTCGCCGAGATCACCTGCATTGAAATCAATCCGCGCTATGTCGCGGTCGGACGAAAGCTGTTGCCGCAGGCGCGTTGGATCAATGCCGACGTGTTCGACTGGCGCACGCTCGACCTCGGCCACTACGACGTGGCGATTGCCAATCCGCCGTTTGGGCGCGTCAGACGCTCAAGCGACGCGCCGCGCTATCGCGGCCCCGAGTTTGAGTTTCATGTCGTGGACATCGCCCGCGAACTCGCGGAGCGCGGTGCGTTCATCGTGCCGCAGGAGTCCGCGAGCTTCCGCTATTCCGGGCGCCAATGTTTCGACCGCCGCACTTCCGGGCGCGGCCTCGACTTTGAGCGCGCGACCGGCGTTTTTATGGATATCGGCGCGGGCGTCGACACCCACTTTCACCGCGACGATTGGAAAGACGGCGCGCCCCTATGCGAGATCGTTTGCATCGACTTCGAGGCGGCGCGCGAACGCGAGGCGGAGCAGAGGCGCCGTCTCGACGCCCACGTGGCCCCGGCGATGCAGCCCGACGAACAAATGGCCTTGCTGTTGTGAGGGAGAGGCGAGCTGAAGCGCTCGCCCGAGGGGAACCCCGCGCCGCGTTCCCCTCGACCCCTCCCCACCCCTCGGCGTCGGCCATCCATCCTCGACCCGCCAAACATGCGCCCCCGCGAATGGCTCTTCCCCAAGCGCATGCGGCCTTCCGTTCCGCTCCGTCTTATGCAGAATATTGAACCATGCAGATCAAAGCGAAGGCCATCGCGCGAATTTTGGGAGGCCATTCCGCAGGCGGAGGCTTCCTGTGTCATTGCCCGGTGGCGAGCCACGGCAAGGGCAGGGGAGATTTGCGCCCGTCGCTCGCCGTCTGCGATGGCGACCGCGCCCTGATCTACAACTGCTTTGCGGGGTGCGATCCCCGCGACGTTCGCGCCGCGATCGACGGGCTCGATGTGAACGGGGCGCTCCGCCTCAACCCGTCCCCGGCGCCAGCGCGCGCAAAGCGCAGAACGACGACAGCCGGCGCCCTCGACCTCTGGCGTCAGGCGCAGCCCATCGCCGGCACGCCCGTCGAAACCTATCTGCGCGCGCGCGGCTTCACGGAGCCGCCGCCGGCGACCATCCGGTTTCTGCCGCGCTATCCCTATTCGAGCCGGAACTCCTTCGGCTGTATGATCGCCGCCGTTCAAGCGCCGACGCGCGAAATCGTCGCCGTGCAGCTGACCTTTCTTCACTCGGGCGGACAACGCAAAGCCGATGTTCTCGAGCCGCGCCGCGCCATCGGCCCGCTCGGCGCCGGGGCGTTGCGCCTGGCCCCGGTTGCGGAACATATCGGCCTAGCCGAAGGCTTCGAGACCGCATGGGCGGCGCAACTCATGCACGACATGCCCGTTTGGGCCGCGCTTGGAAACAAACGATATTTGAAGGTGCTGCTTCCGAGTGAGGTCAAGCGCGTGACGATTTTCGCCGACGATGACGCGCCGGGCCTGCTCTATGCGGAGAAATTCAGGGAAGCGCGCCCGGCGCTCGAAGTCGCGATCACGACGCCGGGAGGCGGCATGAACGACTTTTCGGAAGTTCGGCAGCGCGAGGGCGAGGCCGCGAAAGCGGGGCGCGACCTCGCCCTTGTTCGCTAAATCATCGTCGAAACTAGAGCGCTAACTTAACAATAGGACCGACTTAGAGGTCAGGTTTCGAGGGGTAGGCGCGCCGCCAAGCCCGACTTGCGCCGATTCCGGCCTTCGCATATGCTTTGCTAAACTATGTACCGTGAACCGCATCACGAAGGAGCGAGCATGCGCGCCGAGCCGCAAACCCCTTCCCATCGAGGGTCAGAATGGCTCCGACCGGTCGCAACTCGTCAAGGCGACACCGTGGGCGCGCGTCGCGCGGCCTTGACGTGCCGTCCGGTCGAGGCCCCGGCCCATGCAAATTCTCTCGGGAGGTTTGCTATGTGCACGATCACAACGTGTCTGATCCTCGCAACGCTCGGGAGCGCGCCGACGGCCGCTCAATCAGCGGCGCATCGCGTTCTCGCGGAAAAACTTGACCTCACCCAATCGCCAGCGGTCAACGTGCAGCTCCAGATTTGGAGCGACAAGCTCGATGCAATCATCGCGAACCGGCGTCAGCTTCTTAGTACGGTCCCGAACCTCAATCTGAAACTCACCACGACGACTTTTACAACTTCCTTCAAGGACGGCGACCGAACCATCATCGTTTCCGCCGTGCATTATCAGTGTGCCTCGTCACACGACACGCCGTTCAAGCTCGAATGCCCCGCGCGCGTCGTAGAACTGCGCGGCGGGAAAGTCCGGCTCCTTGCGGAAGTTCCGGATTTTCCGATCTCGGCGAAGCGCGGTGAAGCTGGCTTCGACGCTTCGACGAACAGCAACACGCAATACATGACCGTCCTGACCTTCGATCCGGCCGATCAGCAAATCGCTGCGAAGGTCACCTACGACGGCGAGACCAGCAGCGAAACACCCATCAAATTGCGATAGGCGAGCATTCCAATGCGACACCCCGTTTCCGCGCGTTCGGCTTGCATTGCAGGCCTCATCATTGCCGCTCCCCCAATCGCCCTTGCTTGCGCCACTTACAACGCTGCGCAGGTCAGCCAAGCCATTCAGAATTCGCCCTATGCCAGCGACGCGCTGAAAAGCAGTTCTTGTACGTGGGGCGGCGCATCGCAGGCTGAGTCGGGGGGAAGCACCTGTAGCTCCAACGGCAATAATTTCGGCGTGTTGCAGCTCACGAAGGACAATCTCCCCGATGGCGTCACGTCGAGCCAATATTTGAATATGTCCCTTCAACAGCAAGTCGACATTTGGATTCAACAAGCCGGACCGACCACGCAGGGGCGAGCCTTCAACACCCTCAATGGTGACGTCGGGCAGTCCGTCAACGGCTACCCGGTTACGCAAGGCACGGTCGCCGCGTGCGCCCAATTCGGCGGCCTCATTTGCTCGAAAGACCTCGCGTCCCTTAACGCCTCCGGACAATGCCCGAGCCAGGGTAACGGAGGCGTTCGCGCCACCGGAGCAACGCTTAGGAACGGTACCGCAAATCTGGACGGCAACGGGCAGAGCATCTGTTCCTGGGGCCAGGTCATTCAAAAGAAGATCGACGCCTCGGGATGCAGCAACGGAAATCAGGCGTCTCCGACTCAGCCGATAAATTGCCCGTCGCCAAGCCCCGCTGCTGGCGGCTTGATGGCCGGGGCTGCGAGTTCCAGCACATCAGCGGCATCCACCGCCTCGCCGCTCCCGAGCACCGCCAGCCAGCCGGCGGTCGCGAGCACCGATGTAGTTGTTTTAGGCGCCCAAATCTAGCGCAGGCAGTGTTCGCGCGCGGCAGAGAAGGGCGCAGGTCCGCAGTCGAATGAGCAAACGGCCGACTGCTGCGAACGTCCGCGCAAAGAGCAGCTCGGTCGCCCATCAATCCTCGTCGCCAGTAAGCTCCTTCCAACGGCCCACATCAACATCGATAAATCCCTCAGGATAATCGCGCCCCATCGATTCGAAGGCGTCATCACCCTTTGTGTGAACGACGAGCACGGCCGTCGCGGGCAGCGCCGTCTCGATATAGAGGTCGAAGGCGAACTTGCTCGGAATCGCGCCGCGCGATCGTGCAAAGGCCGCGACAACGGCCTTGCCGGCGTCGTAGCTATGCTTCGTGGCGCCCAGCGGCACCGCAACTTCGACGATCCGCGCCCCTCCGAGCTTGAGGAGAGGACCCGAGAGGGCACAATCGCGAACCCACATCGATGCGACTTCGCCACCCCAGCGTTCCATGAGCGGCTCCACACCGCTGTCGTCGACTGCCACGGGATGAGAAATCAGCCAGAATTTGCCGGACCTCGCATGAAGCTGGTCGCTGTGGAACGGGCTTTCCGCATAGAGCCGATCTGCCACGTCACGCGCCAGGCCTCCCGACACGACAACCGCCTCAAGCCGCTGGCGCAACGTAACCGGGTTCGAGACGTGGATGCCGATTCGCAATAGACTCGCGACCTCGTTTTCGGTCAGGCGTGTGT
>JBAUVQ010000545.1:0-1965 GCA_049583305.1 Methylocystis sp. | reverse complement strand
CTTCTGACGCGTCCGCGCGCGCCGCTCGCCGCGCGTTTCGGGCCAGAGACGCTGACGCGGCTCGACGCGCTCGCCTGTCGCATTCGCGATCCGATCGCGCCACGCTTCGAGGCTCCCGATTACATGGCGGAACGGCGTTTTCCCGAAGGGTTGACGCGGCTTTCCGATATCGAGGCGACGCTCGAAACGCTCGCCGCCGAATTATGTCTTTTGCTCGAGCGGCATGGCGTCGGCGCGCGTCGGCTGGAAGCGGTGTTTTATCGCGTCGACGGCGTGGTCAGGCATGTGGCGGCGGGGACCAGCCGGCCCTTGCGCGATCCGGTCCGCATTGTCGCGCTGCTGCGCGAACGCCTCGCGACGCTTGGCGAGGACGGCCTCGACACCGGCTATGGCTTCGACGTGCTGCGTCTTTGCGCGAGCGCGGTGGAGCGCAAGGGCGGCGAGCAGACGTCGCTCGCCGGCGAGGCCCACGCTGTCGCGGGGATCGGCGATCTTTCCGATCTGGTCGACCGGCTTGGCGCCAGGCTGGGGCCGGCCCGCGTGCTGCGGCTCTATGTTCGCGAGCGGCATTTGCCGGAATTCGCCGTCGCGGGGGCGCCGGCGGCCTATCCCGAGCCCGTCTCTCTCCCGTCGCCCGATTTTGGCTCGCGAACGCGTCCATCGCGGCTGTTCGAGCGGCCCGAGCCGATCGACGCGGCCGCGTTTTTGCCCGATGGGCCGCCGCTGCGCTTTCGCTGGCGCCGCGCCTTGCACGAAACCGCCGCGTTCGAAGGCCCGGAGCGAATCGCGCCATATTACGTCCGGGATTACTTCCGGGACTATTTCAATGTCGTGGATAGCGAGGGGCGTCGCTTCTGGCTTTATCGCGAAAACGTTTCCAAACCGGACGGCGCGCTGGCGCGCTGGTACGTGCATGGGTTGTTTTGACGTTTCGGCGGAGAACAAAACCTTTTGCTTCAAAAAGCGCGGAACGTCATCGTCTCGTCACGTTTCGCGCACGAAAGTCGTCTCGTCCGATTTGATATCCGGAAGACGCCGACAAAGTGACAACGATGCGCCAAACGCTCGATTTTACAAACCTTTCGGCTCTTATCGCGAAACCTTCCCGATTTCCCTCCCAGGGCGTCGGACGACTCATTGGCGTGATCGCCAGCCTCGTCCTGCTCGCCCTCGCGGCGATCGTCATCGGCCGGGCTCTGGCGCGGTTGCAATTCGCCGACCTCGCCGCGGCGATAGGCCAGACCCACGGCGCGGCGATTTTGTCCGCGTTGTGCTTGACCGGCCTCTCCTATATCGCGCTGATCGGCTACGATGTCGCCGCGTTGCGCCAAACCGGGGCTCGGGCGCCCGCCGGCGCCGTCGCGCTGGCCTCCTTCGCCAGCAACGCCTTTGCGTTCACGCTGGGGTTTCCGTGGCTGACCGGCGCGGCGGTGCGTTATTGGGTTTATGCCCGAGCCGCGCTGACGGCCGGGCAAGTCGCCAATATCACCGTTGTCGTGAGCCTGACGTTCTGGCTCGGCATGGCCGCCGTGCTCGGACTCGGCCTGACCTTCGCCGCCGAACCGCTGGCGGCCATTGATCGATTGCCGCCTCTGGCGAATTTTTGCCTCGGCGCCGTCATGCTTGGTCTGCTCGCCTACTATTGCTTCTGGGTGTCGCTCGCCCGTCGCGGCCTGCGTCTTTGGGGCCATGTCCTCGAACTGCCTCAAGCGCGCATCGCGCTCACCCAGCTGGCGCTCGGCGTTGTCGACATTGGTTGCGCCGCCGCGGCGCTTCATGTGTTGCTGCCGCCGGAAGTTCAAAATATCGATTTTACGGCTTTCGCCGCGATTTACGTCTTCGCCGCGCTGGTCGGGGCGATCAGCCACGCGCCGGGCGGCGTCGGCGTTTTCGAGGCGGTGATGCTGGGCGCCGTTCCCTCCGCTTCGCCGGAGATTCTATTGGCGGCGCTGTTGCTGTTTCGGG
>JBAUVQ010000544.1:0-5864 GCA_049583305.1 Methylocystis sp. | reverse complement strand
GCGTCGGCCTTGCCCAAAATGGCGCCAGCGTCGACGGCGAAGCGCAGCAGCGCGCCAGTCTTCATCGCCTGAAGGGTGAGGATTTCGTCCTGCGCCAGGGGCCGGCCGGCGGTCTCGGCGGCGAGATCCAGCGCCTGCCCGCCAACCATGCCGCCAAGGCCCGCCGCGCGCGCCAGCGCCAGCACGAGAGCCGCGCGGATCGACGGGTCGGGGTGCGTCGCGGGATCGGCGAGCACGTCGAAGGCGTAGGTCAGCAGGCCGTCGCCGGCCAGAATGGCGGTGGCTTCGTCGAAGGCCTTGTGCGCGGTCGGGCGTCCGCGCCGCAAATCATCGTCGTCCATCGCCGGAAGGTCGTCATGCACGAGCGAATAGCAATGGATCATCTCCAGCGCGCAAGCCGTTCGCAGTGGGCCGTCGCCGGCCGCGCCGAACAGGCGGGCCGATTCGATGACCAGAAACGGGCGCAGCCTTTTGCCGCCGCCCAGCGTCGCATAGCGCATCGCCTCCAGCAGGCGGGCGGGCCGCGCGATCTCGCCTTCGAGCGCGGCCTTTGAAAGCAGCGCGTCGAGCGCGATCTCGGTCGCTCGGGCGGCGTCCTCCAGCCGGGGGATAAAGTCGTCGGCGCGGTCGGCGGTGTTCATGCGATGGCTTCGCCTTTCAAGAAACAGGTCGTTCCGCTGCTAGCAAATTCCCAGGCGCTTCAAAAGCGCGATCAACCCGCGAACCCCGGCATTAAGATTGCGTTAACCCCTCCGTCACAACGCGTCCGCGCGCGCGAAAACAAGGGGAAACCAGAATGATCAACAGCTTGGCGGTCGATCTTTGCGCGGTGGCGGCCGCTTTTTTGTTCGCGGGCGCCATCATCCTCGGCGCCTTGTGAGCGTTACGCGGGCATGACGGCGCGATCCCGGATCGGGCTAACCTGACATCTTCGCGACCAGCGCGTCCGAAAACTCGGCGTTGACATAGACGTTCTGGACGTCGTCATTGTCTTCCAGCGATCCGATCAGCTTCAGGATTTTTTCGCCAGCCTCGTCGTCGACAGCGATCATGTTTTGCGGTCGCCAGATCAGCGCGGCCTTCTTCGAATCGCCGAACTTGACTTCCAACGCCTTGGCCACGTCGCGGAGTCCTTCGAGCGAGGTGATGACCTCGTGGGTCTCCTCGTTCGAGGTCACGTCCTCGGCTCCAGCGTCGATCGCCGCCTCCATGATCGCGTCCTCGGAGGCGACCTTGCGGTCGAACTCAACCAGTCCGACGCGGTCGAACATGAAGGACACCGCGCCGGTTTCCGCGAGCGCGCCGCCGGCCTTGGTGAAATAGGAGCGGATTTCGCCGGCCGTGCGGTTGCGATTGTCGGTCAGGGCCTCGATGATGATCGCGACGCCGCCCGGCGCGTAGCCTTCGTAGCGCACTTCGTCGTAATTCTCGGCGTCGGCGCCGGAGGCCTTTTTGATCGCGCGCTCGATATTGTCCTTGGGCATGTTTTCGGCGCGGGCGGCCAGCACGGCGGCGCGCAGACGCGCGTTCATGTTCGGGTCCGGCAGGCCCATTTTGGCCGCGACGGTGATTTCACGGGCGAATTTCCCGAAGAGCTTGGAGCGGATCGCGTCCTGCTTGCCCTTCTTGTGCATAATATTCTTGAACTGACTATGTCCCGCCATTGAAACCGCCCTGTCGTCCCTATCTCGTTCCCGCCGCCCGCTTGCCGGGCCGTCGCGGCCCATATACGCCGGCCCGCGATGGAAATAAAGAAAGGCGTCGGAAGGCGCGGACCAAGGACCATGGACCAGAAAAAAGAGCCTAAAGGCGAAAGGCGCGTTCCCTCGCCGCCGCATCCCGTCCAGCGGCGCGCGCCATTGCCGGGCCACCGGCCGAAATCGGCGACCGAGGACCCGTCGGCCGTCGCCCGCATTCGGGCAATCCTCGACAGCCCGGCCTATCGCGAAGCCAGCGCCGACATCGATTTTCTCGCCAGCGACGAGACTCGCGGCGTGCGGCTCGAACTCGATTATCTGAAGGCGGAACTGCAACTCCAGCATCATGGCGTCACGGATACAATCGTGGTGTTCGGCTCCACCCGCCTCGTCGAGCCCGCGGCGGCGGCGGCGCGGCTGGAGGCGGCGCGATTCGCCCTGGCCGCGCGACCCGATGACCCGGCGCGGGTCGAGGAAGCGGCGATAAGCAAAAGAATCGTCGATAAATCAGTTTATTACAACATCGCACGGGAGTTTGGCGGACTGGTCGGCGCCGCTCCTCCGACGATCAATGGCGGCCGGCTCGCGGTGGTCACCGGCGGTGGGCCCGGCATCATGGAGGCCGCCAATCGCGGCGCGCTCGACGTCGGCGCCAAGAGCGTCGGGCTAAACATCACCCTGCCGCGCGAGCAGTTCCCAAACCCGTATGTGACGCCCGATTTGTGCCTGCGATTCCACTACTTCGCGTTGCGAAAGATGCACTTCCTGATGCGCGCCCGCGCCTTGGTGGCCTTTCCCGGCGGCTTTGGGACGATGGACGAGCTGTTCGAGACGCTGACGCTGGCGCAGACCCGCAAGATTCCCCCCATGCCGATCATCCTCGTTGGCGAAAGCTATTGGCGGCGCGTCTTCGACATCGATTTTCTGGTGTCCGAGGGGGTCATCGACCCCGAGGATCGCGAGCTTTTCTGGTACGCCGAGACCGCCGAGGAAATCTGGAGCGATATTTTGCGTTGGCGGAGGCTGGCCGGCAACCCGTTGATCGAATAGGGGAGCCGTCAAACCGCGCCGCCCCGCCGGGTATGTTCGGCGCCGCCGGGGCGGACGGGCGCCATTGATCCGTCGTCGCAAGCTGCTTAACTGAAGGCGGCCGCGCCGCGACGCGCTGCAAGTTTTAAAGGAGAACGACATGGGTTGGTTGGATGGTATTCTGGGCGGCGTAATTGGAGCCGAGGCTTTGTCCCTGGTCAAGGGTTACGTCGATAAGCATGGCGGCATCGACGGCGTTGTCGCCGAACTCGAGAAGACCGGCTACGGCGCGCAGGTTAAGTCCTGGGTCGGCGACGGCAGCAATCTGCCGATCAGCGCCGAAGACATCAAGAAGGCTCTTGGGTCGGATAAACTTAAGGAACTCGCCGCTTCGACAGGGATTCCCGTCGACAAGGCCGCCGAGTATCTGGCCCAGCACCTGCCCACGGCGATCGACAAGGCGACCCCGGGCGGCGTCATCCCCCCGAAGGCCTCCTAAGGCCCCAAGGCATGGCCTTTCGCCGGATCGCCCTGTTGGCGGTCCGGCGTTTTATTGCCGCCCCGGTCGCGCCGGCTCAAGCCGCCCGGCCAGGCGTCATTCACCAAGCCTCACTTGCCAGGTCGCGGGCGTTTTTGTATTCCCGCCACGGGCCGAAGTTCGCGCGCCGAAGACGCCTGCGTCCCAGGACGCCCGCGGGGCCGACGTTTCAACGAAAATCGCTCGGGCGCGGTCTTCGCGATTTGACCCGCGGCAAGGTTCGCGTCAAATCGCCGATCGAAGCGTTCTCGCCGATATAACGAGGAAAATTGATGACGAAGCGGGCCTTGCTGACGGGGATTACGGGCCAGGACGGCGCCTATCTGGCGCAGTTGCTGCTGAGCGAAGGCTACGAGGTTCATGGCGTGATCCGCCGCTCGTCGCATCGCGGAGTCGAGGATCACCGCCTGCGTTGGCTCGGCGTCGCCGACAAGGTGCGGCTGCACGACGGCGATCTCGCCGACCTCTCCAGCCTGTTGCGCATCGTGCAGGAGGTCCGGCCCGACGAAATTTATAATCTCGCGGCGCAGTCCTTTGTCGCGTCCTCCTGGCGCCAGCCGGTCCTGACCGCCAATGTCACCGCCGTCGGCGTCACCAACATGCTCGAGGCGATGCGTCTCGGCGCGCCCGACGCGCGGTTCTATCAGGCTTCGTCCTCCGAGATGTACGGGCTCATTCAGGAGCCGATGCAGAGCGAATCGACGCCGTTCTATCCGCGCTCTCCCTACGCCGTGGCCAAGCTCTATGGCCATTGGATCACCGTGAATTATCGCGAGAGCTTTGGCCTGCACGCGTCCTCCGGCATCCTGTTCAATCACGAAAGCCCGCTGCGCGGAATCGAATTCGTCACGCGCAAGGTCACCAACGGCGTGGCGCGCATTAAACTCGGCAAGGACAACGAGTTGAGGCTCGGCAACATCGACGCCAAGCGCGACTGGGGCCACGCCAAGGATTACGTGCGCGCGATGTGGCTGATGCTGCAGCAGGACAAGCCCGACGATTACGTCGTCGCGACGGGCGTGACGACGACGGTGCGCGACATGTGCCGCATCGCCTTCGCGCATGTCGGGCTCGACATGGACAAATATGTCGTCATCGATCCGGCGTTCTATCGTCCCGCCGAAGTCGAGGTGTTGCTCGGCGACTCCTCCAAGGCGCGAAAAGCGCTCGGCTGGGAGCCAAAAATCCCGCTCGACGCGCTGATCAAGGAGATGCTCGACGCCGACCTCGAACGGCTCAAGAGCGACGCCCGCGATTAGAGCGCTTTCGGCAAAAGTGGACGCCGGTTTTGCCTTCCGAAAGCACGATAAAATAATGACTCTAGGCGCGAGGACCGGGCGTCCGGTTCATCGAGAGTTGGTCACTGGCTTTGGCGAGACTTCGCCGCGGGAGTCCGAATGGCGGTTTACGAGCGGATCTTGCTGACCGGCGGCGCGGGTTTCGTCGGTTCGTATCTCGCGCCGTTGCTGGCGGCCGATTATCCGGCCGCGCGGCGCGAGTTGCTGACGCTGCGCCACTCGCCCAATGACGTCGACCCGGCCTGGACGCCGGTCGTCGGCGATCTCCTCGATCCCCCCGCGATTGACGAAATCGTGGCCGCGCTGCGCCCCGATCTCGTGGTGCATCTCGCGGGACAGGCGTCCATCGGCAAGGCGCTGGGCGCCGCCGAGCAAACCTGGCGCGCCAATTTTCACGGCGGCTTCAATCTGGCCAGCGCGCTCGCGCGGCACGCGCCGGAAACGCTGGTGCTTTTTGCATCGAGCGTTTCCGTCTACGGCGAGAGCCTCAACGACGGCGTGGCGGCGGAAGGCGCGCCCCTGCGGCCGCTCGACGCCTATGGTCGCTCGAAAGCCGCGGCGGAGGGCGCGCTGGCGGACGTGCTGGCGCCGCGGTCTCGTCTGGTGATCGCGCGCCCGGTCAATCACTCGGGGCCGCGCCAGAGCAAGGAGAGCTTCGTGCTGTCCTCTTTCGCGGCGCAAATCGCCGCCATCGAGGCCGGCCGTCAGAAGCCGGAGCTGGAAGTCGGCGACTTGTCGAAGGCCCGCGATTTCCTTGACGTGCGCGATGTCGTCGAGGCCTACAGAATGCTGATCGCCCAAGGCCCGGAACTGCCGGAGCGCGTCGGCTGCTTCAATATCGCCTCGGGCGAGCCGCGCCGCATTAGCGACCTGCTCGAAGGGCTCCGCCAGCGCGCCAAAACGCCGTTCGACGTGAAGGTCAAGCAAGATCGGTTGCGTCCCGCGGCGGTCGACATCCCGACGATCGCGTGCGACGCGACGAAATTGCGGCAAGTCCTTGGCTGGCGCCAGCGCCTCGCCATCGAGGACATGCTGCAATCCTTGCTCGACTACTGGCGCGGGGTCGAGAGCGCCGGCGGATGACCGAGAGCCCGAGGGAGCCGGACGACGCGAGGGACGAGCGGATCAGGCTGCTCGAATACCAACTCGACTATCTGCGCGCGGAATTGTCGCAGCTGGTGGGCGAACGCGACAAAATGGTCTATTCGGCCTCCTGGCATATTTTCAGTCCGCTGCGTCGGATCGAGGCGAGGCTCGTCGACGCCGCGAGCGCGCTGTGGCGGCGCCTCGTCCCGCCCGCGC
>JBAUVQ010000543.1:0-4135 GCA_049583305.1 Methylocystis sp. | reverse complement strand
GAAAACAAGCGCGCGGTCGAGGACAAATATATCGGCCCGCTGGTCAAGACCGAGATGACCCGCTGCATCCATTGCACGCGCTGCGTCCGCTTCACCGCGGAAGTCGCCGGCACCGCCGACATGGGCGCGATCGGGCGCGGCGAGGATATGGAGATCACCACCTATCTCCAAAGCGCCATGACCTCGGAGCTTCAGGGCAATATCACGGACCTTTGCCCGGTGGGCGCGCTGCTGCCGAAGCCGCAGAATTTCCGCGCGAGACCCTGGGAATATCAAAAGACCGAGAGCGTCGACGTTCAGGATGCGCTGGGCTCGGCGATCCGCGTCGACGCGCGCGGGCGCGAAGTCATCCGCATTTTGCCGCGCATAAACGACGCGGTGAACGAGGAGTGGATTTCGGACAAGACGCGGCAGGCGGTGGATGGGCTTGCCCGCCAGCGGCTGGATCGCCCCTATATCCGCGAGAACGGCAGACTGCGTCCCGCGTCCTGGCAGGAGGCGTTGAACGCCGTCGTCGCCAAGACAAAATCGACGCCGGCCGCGAGGATCGGCGCGCTGGTCGGCGATCTCGCCGCGCTGGAGGAGACCTTCGCGCTCAAGTCCCTGGTTGAAAAGCTGGGCGTCGTTCACCTGGACTGCCGCCAGGACGGCGCCAAGCTCGATCCGGCGTTCGGACGCGCGTCCTATCT
Source organism: Methylocystis sp. (assembly GCA_049583305.1). GTDB lineage: Bacteria > Pseudomonadota > Alphaproteobacteria > Rhizobiales > Beijerinckiaceae > Methylocystis. Next base: position 3,446 of record JBAUVQ010000543.1, on the reverse strand, counting down.
GTTCAACGCGACCGTCGCCGGCATTGACGAAGCCGACGCCCTGCTCATCGTCGGCTCCAATCCGCGCAAGGAAGCGCCCGTGCTCAACGCGCGCATACGCAGGCGCTGGCTGAAGGGCGGATTCAAGATCGCGCTGATCGGCGAAAAGGTCGATCTGACCTATGATTACGACTATCTCGGCGCCGGGCCCGATTCGCTTCTGCATTTCATCCAGCAGCAGCAGGCGCCCGCGCAAAAGCGGATCGTCCTCGTTGGACAGGGCGCGCTGGCGCGGGAAGACGGCGACGCGGTGCTAGCCTTCGCCGCGCAGGTCGCGCAAAAGCACGGCGGCGTCGGCCGCGACTGGAACGGCCTGTCGATATTGCACACCGCCGCGTCGCGCGTGGGCGCGCTGGATCTCGGCTTTGTCCCGGGCGCCAAGGGAATGCGCGCGCATGATTTCGTTAGGGCGGGCGCGCTCGATCTGATCTTCAATCTTGGCGCCGACGAGATCGACATCGCGCCGGGCGCCTTCGTGGTCTATATCGGGTCGCACGGCGATCGCGGCGCGCATCGCGCGGATGTGATCCTTCCCGGCGCGGCGTACACCGAGAAGGCCGGCCTGTTCGTGAACACGGAAGGGCGCGTGCAAGCCGCGTCGCGCGCCGCCTTTCCGCCGGGCGACGCCCGCGAGGACTGGGCGATTTTGCGGGCGCTTTCCGGCGCGCTGGGCGACCCCTTGCCCTTTGACTCGCTGGCGCGACTGCGCAAGGCGATGTTCGAGAAGCACCCGCATCTGCAGCGGATCGACGCGATCGAGCGCGGCGATGTCGCCGCGGTGTCCAAGCTGGCGCAACATTCGTCGGTCGCGATGAAGGATGCTTTCGTTTCGAGCGTCTCCGATTTCTATCTCACCAATCCGATCGCTCGCGCTTCGGCCGTCATGGCCGAGTGCTCGGCGCTGGCCAAGGGTCGGCTGCAACAGGCGGCGGAATAGGAGCAAACGACGTGACCGACGGCTGGCTGCACACTCTCGTTTCCTTCGTCACGGAAAATCCCGTGCTTCTCGCGCTCTATAAGAGCGTTCTGATCGCTGTCGTGCTGCTGATCTACGTCGCCTATGTGATTCTGGCGGATCGCAAGATTTGGGCGGCGGTGCAGTTGCGACGTGGCCCCAATGTCGTCGGGCCCTGGGGCCTGTGGCAGAGTTTCGCCGACTTCATCAAATTCGCGTTGAAGGAACCGGTGATTCCGGACACGGCCAATAAAAGCGTGTTCCTGTTCGCGCCGTTCCTGATGGCCACTCTTTCCATCGCCGCCTGGGCGGTGATGCCGGTGTCCTCGGATGGTTGGGTGGTCGCGGATATCAACGTCGGCATACTCTATATTTTCGCGCTGTCCTCGCTTGGCGTTTATGGCGTCATCATGGGCGGATGGGCATCGAACTCCAAGTATCCCTTCCTGTCCGCGCTCCGCGCGGCGGCGCAAATGGTGTCCTACGAAGTGTCGATCGGCTTCGTCATGATCACCGTGCTGCTCTGCGTCGGCTCGCTCAACCTCACCGACATCGTGCAGGCGCAAGACACGAAATACGGCATGCTCGGCTGGTACTGGCTGCGCTTGTTGCCGATGTTCGTGATCTTCTTCGTTTCCGCGCTGGCCGAGACGAACCGTCCGCCATTCGATCTGGTCGAGGCCGAGTCCGAACTGGTCGCCGGCTTCATGATCGAATATTCGGCGACGCCGTATGTCCTGTTCATGCTCGCGGAATACGTGGCGATCGTGACCATGTGCGCGCTGCTGACGATTCTGTTCTGCGGCGGTTGGTTGCCGCCGATCAAGATGGCGCCGTTCACCTATGTTCCCGGCGTGATCTGGTTCATGCTCAAGGTCAGCTTCTTCTTTTTCTTCTTCGCGATGGTGAAAGCCTTCGTGCCGCGCTATCGCTATGACCAACTCATGCGATTGGGCTGGAAGGTGTTTTTGCCGATCTCGCTGGCGATGGTCGTCATTGTGGCCGCCGTGCTGCAATTTGGCCCCGCCAACGCGCTCGCGAACTGAGGTGGCATCATGAGACTCGACAACGCCGCGAAATCTCTGTTCCTGACCGAGTTCATCGGGGCCTTCTTTCTGTCGATGCGCTACTTCTTCAAGCCGAAATCGACGATCAACTATCCGCACGAAAAGAATCCGCAGTCGCCGCGTTACCGGGGCGAACATGCGTTGCGCCGTTATCCCAATGGCGAGGAGCGCTGCATCGCCTGCAAGCTGTGCGAGGCGATCTGTCCCGCGCAAGCAATCACGATCGAGGCCGGCCCGCGCCGCAACGACGGCACCCGCCGAACGACGCGCTACGATATCGACATGGTGAAGTGCATCTATTGCGGCTTCTGCCAGGAAGCCTGCCCGGTTGACGCCATCGTCGAGGGGCCGAACGCCGAATTCGCGGTCGAGACGCGCGAGGAACTCTACTATAACAAGGAGCGTCTGCTGGAGAACGGCGCGCGCTGGGAGCGGGAGATCGCCCGCAACATCGCGCTCGACGCGCCCTATCGCTAAACGAAAGACCTTAATAAGCCCGCGCCACGAGCTTTTTGGCGCGAACCCCACCGAAGAGGACGAAGCCGTGGCCGCCGCATTCTTCTATCTTTTCTCGGGCGTGCTGATCGCCTCGGCCTTCGGGGTGATCACCGCGCGCAATCCGGTGCATTCCGTGTTGTTTTTGATCCTGGCCTTCTGCAACGGCGCTGGTCTGTTCCTGTTGCAGGGCGCCGAGTTCCTGGCGATGATCTTGATCGTCGTTTACGTCGGCGCCGTCGCGGTGCTGTTCCTGTTCGTCGTGATGATGCTCGACGTGGACTTCGCGGAGTTGAAACAGGGCTTCCAGAAGTATCTTCCGGCCGGCCTGGCCGTCGGCGCGGTGGTGCTTGGCGAACTCGGCTTCGTGGCGATCGGCTGGAAGTCGGCGCCCACGGCCCAGGCCGTCGCCGCTTCGCCGATCCTCGCCCATGTGACCAACACCGCCGCGTTGGGGCAGGTGCTCTACACGAAATATGTAATCTTTTTTCAGGTGTCCGCCTTGGTGCTGCTGACGGCGATGATCGGCGCGATCGTCCTCACCCTGCGCCATCGTCCCAACGTGAAACGCCAGAACATCGAAGAGCAGAACGCGCGGACCGCCAAGACGGTGGTCGAATTGAAGAAAGTGCCCTCGCGGGCCGGCGTGTAAGGAAACAGCGCATGATCATCGGCCTCACGCATTATCTCGTCGTCGCGGCGATTCTGTTCACCTTCGGCATCGCGGGGATCATCCTCAATCGCAAGAACATCATCGTTATCCTGATGTCGGTCGAGTTGATCCTGTTGTCCGTGAACCTGAACTTTGTCGCCTTTTCGGCCGAACTCGGCGATTTGACGGGGCAGGTCTTCGCGCTGTTCGTTCTTACGGTCGCGGCGGCGGAGGCGGC
>JBAUVQ010000542.1:0-7666 GCA_049583305.1 Methylocystis sp. | reverse complement strand
GGCCAGAGTTTTTCTCGGGATTTTGGCGTCCGCCCCGAAAAAAAGCGCCCATTTTTCATCCATCGAGGACCCAAACGGCCCTAGGCTTTGTCGGGGCGAGTCAGAAATTGCGCCGAACGCGCAAAGTTGGAATGTCGCTCGCCAGGCGGCGCGGCGCCGCGCGAACTGGGGGTGGCCTGCGTCGCCTCGCCGCCGAACTGAACAAACTCGGGCGCGAGATCAGCCGTCAAGCGACAGCAACCGTTCCGGGAAAAAATGCAATCGGGGCTCCCGACCGTTTCCAGCTGGTCGCGATAATGATGATGCTCGCGGCAACCAGCAAGGTCGAGATTTCCAGCCCGTTGGTCAGCGCGCCACCCAGCGGGCACAGAGAGAGCAGCGACGTTCCGAGGATTAGGCCTTCGGTTTGCGACAGGCTCCGGTTGCGATGTCCAAGCCTCCAAAGCGCCCCGGAGACAAAAACCGCGCCAACGATGGATATAATCGCGGTAAGTTCGCTCGGCTTTAGCCAGACCAGCAGGGAGAGCAGCGGCAACACAGCGAACGCCCCCGCGATCGGGAGCATTTCCACGTTCGCCGCGCGGCGACGCATGAGCTGGAGGAGCACAAGCGCGGGGCCGGCCAGCATCAACGCATGGTAATGACCAAGAACCGGGGTGAACAGCGCGCAAAGCGCGACCGCGAGAAAAATCGCCTCCACCGGTGTAAGCCGCCGCGTCAGCGCCAGCCACAAATATCCGAGACCGAGAAAAACGCCGCATATGGTCACCAACATGGCCGCCGCGGCATTGTAGGACGGCACGGCGCCAGACAGGGACCAGACCGAGCGCACGGCGCCGTAGAGCGAGTCATTCCAACTCAGTCCCCCATCCTGAAAGATGTAGCTCTGGTGGTAGAGCCCGTAAGCTTTGATGAAGGCGTCAAGGGTGTAACTGGGATCGATCGCGTGCGCGGCCACCAGAGAGACGGCCCAAACGGCCACGGAGGCCGCGGCCACGCCGACCTGCACCCCGAGCGCGCGCCAAACGCCGTCGGCTAGCGCGAATTCAATAATAGTGATCAGCGCTTCGTTAGGCCGGACATTGATGGCATAGATCAACGCTATGAATCCGACCCAGCGGCGCTTGCCGGTAAATGCCGTGAGCAAATAAATCGCAACCGCGACACTCGCGTAGCCTGAATGAAAATTGCCGCGGTCGAGCATGAATAGCGAGGGATAGGAGAGACCCAGCAGCGCGACGGACCAAAGGGACGTAGAGCGCGGACTGCCCGTGACATCGGCGATCAGATAGGCAAGCGCTAATAGCAGCGAGACGTAGAGGCCGAACATCGCGGCGAGGGCGCCCCACGGCGAGGTCCAAACAATCATTTTGGCCACCGCCATCAATTGCAGAGTGCCGAGGGCCGGCAAGCTCTGAACCGACATGCCTGTTTTGAGATATGGATTATCAAACAGATAACCTTGAAAGAGCGGGGGCCATTGAGACACACGCGGGTCGGTGAGAAGCACCGACGAAACGCTGCGCTCCGCCAGCCCACTTTTTAAGGAATCAGCAAAAATATCCGTCGAATTGAAAAATATAGCATCATGACTTTGATAGATCGCCGTTATGATCCCGTCGGCGCAGAGGCGCGCCACGAAACATGCGACAACAAGGAAGAGCGCCTGCAGTTCAGGACCGCGGAGCCATGTGATCCTTAAGACTCGCGGCTCCATCCCAATTTTCTCCCGTGGCTAATAGAAGGGCGGTCATTGCATGCCATACCCTGTCCGTCTTCTTCAAGGCAAGGACGCGACTACGACCATCAACGCCCGCATTCAATCCACACGATCAGTTCACCTTTTGGAGGAAAAGGCGGCTTGCCTATAAAGAAAGGTCGGCGGCATAATAGTCCAGCCTTGGAGCGAATCGCCGACAAGGCCATTCCCACCGAGAGGGGACGTTTTGGAAACTCAGTCGGGGTTGACGCGCGCGCTTCCGTATATGGCGATGGGCATGGTCGTTATAAGTAACGTCTTGGGGAATGTTTTTCTCAAGCTGGGCTCAAGCGATAATACAGGTCGAGCGTTGATATTTGGGCTTTTTGGTTGGCAAACGGTCGCCGGCATCGGCTTCTTTGCTTCCGCCATTCTGATTTATGCCTGGGCGCTAAAATATCTCCCACTGCACGTGGCGCAAGCAGCGGCGTCGTTGCAATTCGTTGGCGCGATACTGGCGGCGGCGCTGGTCTTTAACGAAGCGATCTATCTCCAGAAGTGGTTCGGCGTCGGACTCATCTTGATAGGATTGATGTTTGTGACCACGTAGGAGTCTCGAAGCGAACCTTCCGGGTGGCAATCAGTTAAATGAACTAAACTCATCACCTATCCAGGCATGGCGATGTTTCGGGATCAAAGAGGCGTATCGCGGCATTCCCAGGAATGATTGAAACTCCAATGAGCGGCCAGGATATGACGAGCCACAGCTACACCTACAACAATGCATTTCTGCAATATGCGGCTCATTCGTCCGCTTATTCCGCTCACGTGATCACGTCGATACTGAACGCGGAACTCGCCGTGGAGAGCGTGCTCGACGTGGGGTGCGCGATGGGCACATGGCTTCATGCCTGGCGTGACTCTGGCGTGGCCGATTATCATGGCGTCGACGGCGATTATGTCGACCGCGGGAAACTTGAAATCCCCGCCGCGGCGTTCACCGCGGTCGATCTCAACGCGACTTTCGATCTGGGAAGAAAATTCGACCTCGTGCAGTCGCTCGAGGTCGCCGAGCACGTCGAACCCCGCGCCGCCGAGGCGTTCGTGGACAGTTTGGCGCGGCACGCGTCGCGCTACATATTGTTCTCGGCGGCGCCGCCCGGGCAGGGCGGCGAATTTCATATCAACGAGCAATCCTACGACTACTGGCGGGAAAAACTCGATCGTCGCGGATTTGTGGTCGTCGATGCGTTGCGACCGATCATCGCGGACGACGCGCGAATTTCCTATTGGTATCGATACAATGCGTTCCTGTTCGTGCGGCGTGAGGCGCTTGACGGCGCGCCGCCCGGATTGCGCGACAAATTAGTGGCGGAAGGCGCGCCGTTAATCGACGTCTCCCCGCTGACCTTCCGCATTCGGAAAGCTCTCGTGCGACGGCTTCCGTATGGCGCGCAACAGGAAATCGCTCGCTTAAAGGCGCGATTCTTTCCCACCGGCCGACTCTAACGGCTATTGGGCTGGACAGGATTCAAGGTCATTCCCGCGCGAGCCTCACGGCGACGGTTTGCGCCCACGCGCCGCCCACGACATCTGGTTCACCCAGGTTGACTCCACCTGTTCGAGACCAGCGTCGCGCATCAGCGTCTCCACCTCGGATTTCGTCCAATAATTGGCGATGCGCGGCAGCATTTGGTCGAATACGATCGAGCGCAAATGAGGGAAGGAGAAATTGCGCAGGAGACGGAAATATTCGATCTGGTTGAGCCCGCAGCGCAGCAACAGCCACAACAACGCCGTTGGCGGCAGCGAAAGGGCGTGGACCCAGGAGATCGGCAGCCAGCTAAACAGAAGCTTGCGCGTGGGATCCAATATCCAGAGCAGCCAGCCATTGTTTTCGCGGCCATAAACCCAAATGGCGACAGTCCCGCCGGGCTTGGTGGCCTTGGTCATCGCCTTGAGGGCCACGTCCGGCGACGCGAGATGATGAATCACCCCGATGGAAAAGGAAATGTCGAATTCGTCGGACCATGGGAGGTCGTATGCGCTGCATTTCGTCACTTCCACGGCCGGAAAGCGCTCCAAATTGCGTCGCGCCGCCGCCAGGCTACGATCGTCGATATCGGCGGCGACGCCGCCCGCGGCGCCGTAGGTCATGGGCCAGAAGCTATTGCGGCCCATGCCGCAGCCGACATCAATGAAACGCTTGCCCGCCCAATCGCCTGGCGCGAAGAATGGCAGCCAGCGGCGGAACTGCTCCTCATATTGCGGAGCGATCGTCGAATATTTGTCCCATTCGTAACCGAAGCGTTCGGGGGAGCCGCCAACAGTTTCATTTTGCATGACTTTCCTTTCGTCGTCGCAAAAGCCGCCCGGTCGCGATAAGTTTTGGTCGGACCCGGGTCGCGTGTTCCTCGCCTTGGACCGCGCGTTTATCATCCGGCGGCCTCGCGTGGGCGCTCCGATCCTGCTTCAATTTTTCCGAGATGGGCGGAAAAGCCCTGCGCGGCGATCCAACTCCACAGAAACAGGCGATGGTCGGCGGCGCCCGAGCGATGTTCGGCGAAGGCGCGGCGGGCGTAATCGACGCGCACGCCGGGCAGGGGCGCCAGCGGCGGCTCTCGAGGGACTTCGCGCAGCCATTTGGCGAGCGGAACCCCAAAGCCTTTCTTCTTGCGATCGATGATCGAAGGCGGCAACAGCCGGCGCGCGGCTTTCTTGAGCAGGTATTTGCGTTCTCCGTCGCGAAATTTGAAGCGATGGGGCAGGCGGCGACAAAATTCGACGAGGTCGTTGTCGAGAAAAACCGCCCGGGTCTCCAACGAGCACATCATGGCCGCGCGGTCGACCTTCATCAAAATATCATCCTGAAGATAAAATCGCGTGAAGAATTCCAGCGCGCGGTCGACCGGGGTCTTGGTCGGATCGCTCTCCCAAGCGGCGATCGCCTCGTCATATACGTCTTCGAGCCGGAGCGGGATTTCGAACAACTCCGCCGCGTCCCTTGGATCGAGAGGCGCCATCCAAACGGGCAGCCAGGTCGAAGCCGCGTGCGACAGGCCCATCAGACTACGGCGCAGTTTAAAGTCGAGGCTCATATTGCCATGCGAAATGGGCAGAAAGTCCACGAGACGGCGCAGCCCCTTGTGTCCCCATGACGGCATGAGACGGGAATAGGCCTCGGCCGGCCGCAACGCCAGAAATGGATCGTAGCCGGCGAACAGTTCGTCGCCGCCGTCGCCCGAAAGCGCCACGGTGACTTTTTCGCGGGCGAAAGCGCTGAGCAGATAGGTTGGCAGCAACGACGCGTCGCCCAGTGGCTCGTCGAGGCGGCCAAGCAGGGAGGGGATGAGATCGCGCGCCCGCGCGAGGTCGAGTTGGCGCGCATGGTGATTCGTTCCCAAACGCCGCGCGACCGTGATCGCGAACCCCGATTCGTCAAACGACGGCTCGGTGAAGCCAATGGTGAAAGTGCTGAGACTTTCGGCCGGCAAGGCCTGGGCGAGAGCGGCGAGCACGACGCTGGAATCAAGCCCGCCGGACAGAAAAACGCCAATCGGAACGTCGCTCATCAACCGGCGCCGAGCCGCCTGGGTCAGCAGCGCGCCTAATTCCTCGACGAGACGCGGCTCATCAGCGTCGGTCAGCGACTCGTCCGTCTCCAGTTCGAACCGCCAGTAGGGCTTTTCCGTGAGGGAGCCGGAACCCGGCTCATAACTCAGCCAATGCCCGCCAGGGAGCTTGCGCACGCCTTCCAGCATCGCGCGCGGCGCCGGCAAATAGCCATAGGCGAAAAATTTTTGCAGCGCCCGGGCGTCGATCGAACGCGACACGCCCGGATGTTCGGCCAGCGCGGTCAACTCGCTGGCGAAAGCGAAAAGACCCCGTTTGGCCATGTAATATAACGGCTTTTCGCCGAAACGGTCGCGAGCTAGGAAGATGCGGTTGCATCGGCGATCGAGGATCGCGAAGGCGAACATGCCGTTGAGCCGCGACGGCAAGCCTTCGCCCCATTCCTCGTAGCCGTGCACCAGCACTTCGGTGTCGGAATGGTCGGAGGCGAAACGGTGGCCGCGTCTTTGGAGATCCGCTCTCAAATCCCCGTGATTGTAAATCTCGCCATTGAAGACGACGCCGACTTGGCCGTCCTCGTTCCACATCGGCTGTTCGCCGCCTCCGACATCGACGATGGCAAGCCGGCGATGACCGAGAAAGACATGGGTCGCGTCATCGACGAAAAAGCCCTCGCCGTCAGGCCCGCGGTGCGCGAGCGCTCGCGTCATGCGCTCCAGGTCGATCCTAGAGCCGACTCCGGCGAAACCGGCGATGCCGCACACGGGCTACTCCACCTTTTCGAAGTTCGTCAGACTTCGAACCGAATAGGCGCGACGTCCCTGCGACTCGAAATAGGTCCGCACCGTGATCTCTGCGAGAAATCCCATCAGGATACTGCTGACGCCGAGCAAGAACAGCATCGCCGAAAGCACCGGAAGAGGGGTCTGAATCATCGATGTCCCCTCGAAGAATTTTAGATAGAATACATAGCCTAGCACGACAAACGATGCGAGCATCAGCCATAGCCCGAAGCCGCCGAAAAGATAGATCGGCTTGACGAGATATTTGGCGAAAAATTTCACCACCAGCAGATCGAGCACGACCTTGACCGTTCGATTTAGGCCGTATTTCGATTGACCGAATCGGCGTGCGTGATGCCGCACGGGCAGCTCGACCACATTGGCTCCCATCCACGAGGCGTAGATCGGAATAAAGCGATGCATCTCGCCATAAAGACGCATACCCGAGAGAACTTCCTTGCGATAGGCCTTGAGCGTGCAGCCATAGTCGCGAAGCCGGACGCCCGAGATAGCGGAGATCAGCCGATTCGCGACGCGGCTTACCATGTTTCGGCGGATAGCGGCGTCCTGACGGTCTTTTCGCCAGCCAGAAACCACGTCGCATCCCTCTTCGAGCTTTTCAAGTAACCGTGGGATGTCTTCCGGATCGTTCTGTAGATCGGCGTCGATCGTGACGATAATGTCACCCGAGGCGTGGTCGATGCCAGCCATTAGCGCGGCCGTCTGTCCAGCGTTTTTGCGGAATTCGATCACTTTGATTTCGGGCCGATCCGCGGCTACTTTCCTCAGCTGCGAGGCCGAGCCGTCGGAACTGCCGTCGTTGACGGCGATGACCTCGAATCGACGTTCGAGCTTGTCGAGCACCGCGAGGAGGGCGTCGAACAAAATCGGGATGCTCTCCTCTTCGTTGTAGATCGGCACTACCAACGATAGATAGATGGGGCCAAGCGGCGAGGGGCTCTGATATTGCACGATATGTCTTTCGTTCGAGGGTGGGTTACACGCTCATTGACGCCCCGACGCGCGCGTGCCGCTCCGCCTCTCCCGCGACGCGGCGAAGGCCCTCGACCGCGATGAAAAGCATGGTGGGCAACGCGACGATGGGCTAACGCAACTCCATCAAACCGCCGACCGTAATCACGCCAAGCACGCCAAGCTCGCCCTTACGAAGACTAACCATCAACGAGCGCATTCGCGCCAAGTCCGGGGCGCCAACTCCAGATCATCGCCCGAACGAAACATGGGCGAGCGCCGCTCGATCCAGACCACGACGAAGCCAACCGCAGCGAGACCTACAAACAATAATAGGACCGCGCAAGGTTTGACATTCCCGGTTCTCGAACCGTGGCGGTCGGTCCAAAGTTGGTCCTTGATGATCCATTTGCGCGAAGTCCCGCTCGAAACGCTGCAATCATGCTTCTCGGCGGCAAGCGTCGGGCCGAAGTCGGTGTAGCGAGCGCCATCTCTAACGGGGAGAGCAGCGACCTTTCTAACGGGGGTCTACAAACCATGTCGGAACTCGATAGACAAGTCTCTGCTTGCGCTCATTAGAAATGTCACAGGCCTGTTCCGCAGCCACGGGGTTCGAGCAGCGCGGCGCAGCCTTTCGGTT
>JBAUVQ010000541.1:0-10574 GCA_049583305.1 Methylocystis sp. | reverse complement strand
GCGGAATCCCAAAGCGCGTTGAGCGCGGTCTCCATATTGGCGGCGAGAGTCGCGCGCCGCGCCGGAACGGCTTGCGGCACAGGCCGAAGCCTATCGAGCGGCGCGACGAAGCGGGTCTGATGCGGATGAAGACAGAAAATCGTCTTTCCAAGCCACGCCTCCGGGCCGGCCTCGACGCGGCCGACCGCGCAATAGCCGTATGTGACAGGGAAAGGGAAATCGCCCTCCTGCAACGGCGCGCGCATGGATTTTGCTTGAGTCGCGGGAACGCGCCCCTCGAAGACGAGTCGTTCCGTGCCCCGGCTGACGCCGCTCCAGAGCATCGCGACACGCGCCTCGCCGACGCCAGGTTCGCCAACGGAGATGGATCGCGGCGCGGCCTCGCGCGGCTTTTCGATCCAAAGAGAGCTAGCGACGCGCGTCCCGTTGTTTAAGGCAACCGGCATGAGATCCCCTTAATGCTATGGAACGGTCCGATTCGACTTGGCGTTTATGTCGGAGGGCGCTCGAAGGACGCTGGCCAACGTGGCCGAAAGACATCGCCCGGCGATCGTGGAATCGACCACGGAAGCACGATTATTAAGGGTTTCTCCCGCTCAAGCCAGACAAACGATAATTCCCTGACAAATAGCATTCCGCGCCGGCCGTGCTATAGCGCGAACACTCGCCAGAACTTCGAAGCTTGAACGAGACGAGAGAATGATTAAAAGCGGGGAGCACGCCAAATTAGGCCCGTTGCAGGATCCATTGGAGTTGGCCCGCCGTCGCCGGATGGTCGCGGTGATGAATCTCTCGATCTATCTGGTGCTGCTGGTTTGGCTTGGCGCGATTCTGCAACAGCATGGGTGGACCGGCGCCGATCAGGCGATTTTCATCGCCTTCGCCATCGCCGCGCCGTGGAGCGTGCTGGGCTTTTGCAACGCGATGCTGGGTTTCTGGCTGTTGCATCGGCGGCCGGACCACCTCCAAAGAGTCGCGCCGTTCCGGGAAAACGCCACCGCGGCGGCGCTCGACGTTCGCGTCGCGATGACGATGACAATCCGCAACGAAGATCCCGCTCGCGCCTTCGCGCGGTTGCGGGCCATGAAATCCAGCGTCGACGAGACGGGACAAGGAGCGTCATTCGACTGGTTCATGCTGAGCGACAGTTCGGACCCGGAGATCGTCCGTCTCGAGGAGGCCGCCTTCGAGAGATGGCGCGGCGAGACGGACGCGACCCGCCTCCATTACCGCCGGCGCCCTGACAACAGCGGCTACAAGGCCGGCAATATCCGCGATTTCTGCGAGCGCTGGGGCGGCGCATACGAATTCATGATTCCGCTCGACGCCGATAGCCTGATGGACGGCGAGACGATCCTGCGGCTGACGCGCGTTGGACAGGCGAATCCCGGCGTCGGCATCATTCAAACCCTCGTCGTCGGCTCGCCTTCGGTTTCGGCTTTCGCGCGGATCTTTCAGTTCGGCATGCGCGCGGGAATGCGCGTCTACACGATGGGCGCGGCCTGGTGGGGCGGCGACTGCGGCCCGTTCTGGGGGCACAACGCGCTTGTGCGCGTGGCGCCATTCGCGACCCATTGCACGCTGCCGCGCCTTGAAGGCGACCGACACATATTGTCCCACGATCAGATCGAGGCGGCGCTGATGCGCCGCGCGGGCTTCGAGGTGCGCGTTCTGCCGGTGGAGACCGCGAGCTACGAGGAAAATCCGCTGACCCTCCTCGACTTCATGCGCCGCGATTTGCGCTGGTGCGAGGGAAATATGCAGTATCTCAAGTTGCTCTCGACGCCGGGGCTCGTCCCGATGAGCAGATTTCAACTGGTCTGGGCGATGGCGATGTTTATCGGAGCGCCGGCCTGGACGGCGATTATCGCGTTTGGCGCCATGACCGCCGCGCTGAACACGCCCGCCTCCTTTCCGATCCGCTCCACGGAACAGTTGTACTGCCTGTTTCTCGGCTTCTATTTCGCGCCAAAGCTCGCCGGCTATGTCGATGTCGCGATGACTCCGGGCGGGCTCGCGCGATATGGAGGCGCCGCCCGCTTTTTCGCCGGGGCGCTACTCGAGGCGCCACTATCCTTCGTGATCGGCGCCGCGACCACCCTGCGGACAACCGTGTTTCCGCTGCGTCTGCTGTTCGGCGGCGCGGTCGGCTGGGACGGACAGGCGCGCGACGCTCACGCCCTGACCTGGTCGCGCGCGGTGCGGGCGCTGTGGCCGCACCTGTTGTTCGGCGTCCTGATACTTTGCGTGGGCGTCACCCGCGCGCCGAAATCGCTGCTCTGGTCGCTGCCCGTGACGGCCGGCTATGCCCTGACGATCCCGGTCGCGGTCGTCACCGCTTGGCCGCGCCTTGGCCGCTGGATGGCCCGTTTGCGCCTCTGCGCCATTCCCGAGGACATCCAACCGCCAGCGATTTTCGAGCTGCTCGCCAGGGAAGAAGCGCGACCTGATCCGGTCCGGACGAAAGCGGCGGGCTCCGAGACTCCGGCGTGATCCGTTTTCTTCTATTGACAAAGGGAGGCCCCTCCATGTTCCCTCTTTGCCATGATGACTCAAACGGCTCTCCCCCGACGCCGCCGTATGCGCCACGCGCTGGCCTTGCCCAATCTGCTCACCTACGGGCGATTGGTCGCCGTGCCGGTTGTCGCGCTTTTGCTGCAATGGCCGCAGATTCATTGGATGCGCTGGGCGGCGCTGGGCGTCTACACCGTGGCTTGCGTCACCGACTTCTTCGACGGCTACCTCGCCCGCATCTGGAAGCAGCAGTCGCCGCTCGGCCAAATGCTCGATCCCATAGCCGACAAGCTCCTGGTCGCGACGACGCTGCTCGCCGTCGCCGCCAATCAGACGCTGGTTGGCTGGACGATTTGGGCGGCGATCATCATTTTATGCCGGGAGTTCCTGGTCTCGGGCCTGCGTGAATATCTTGCCGATATCAAGGTGCCTCTGCCCGTGAGCATCGTCGCCAAATGGAAGACCACGGTGCAGATGTTCGCGCTGGGCTTTTTCATCGCCGGGCCGGCCGGCGAGGTGGTGCTGCCGGGCACGGTCGTGATCGGGAGCGTGCTGCTGTGGATCGCGGCGATCCTGACGCTCTATACCGCCGGCGATTATATCATCGTGGGCTGGCCACATTTCGGGGACGACGAAGAAACATGAAAGCCGTCTATTTCGCCTCGGTGCGCGAGCGGATCGGCGTGACCGAGGAAGAAATCGACCCACCTACGGGGGTCGCCACGGTGGCCGAACTGATCGCCTGGCTTGCCGCGCGAGGAGAAGGTTACGCCGCCGCTTTCGCCAACGCGGCGACAATCCGCGCGGCCGTCGATCGAACCCACGCCAAGCCGGATTCACCGATCCGGGCCGCGCGCGAGATCGCCTTTTTTCCGCCGATGACCGGGGGCTGAGGTGATCGCGGCCACCGTCCGCCTTTGCGCCGAGCCCTTCGACGCGGCGCGCGAGGAGGCGTTGCTGCTGGAGGGGCGAAGCGACATTGGCGCGTTGGTCTCCTTCACCGGCCTGTGCCGCGACGAGTCCGGCGCGCTGGCGGCGCTCGAACTCGAACATTATCCGGGGATGGCGGAATCGGAGATCACGATGATCGCCGAGGAGACGTTGACGCGCTGGCCGCTCCAGGGTCTCACCGTCCTGCATCGATACGGCCTCATTCGTCCGGGCGAAAAGATCGTGCTGGTCGCCGCCGCCGCCCGGCATCGCGCCGAGGCCTTCGCGGCCGCGGAGTTTTTGATGGATTATCTCAAGACCAGGGCGCCCTTCTGGAAGAAGGAGCACCGCGTCGACGGGCGCGAGGGCGGCTGGGTCGAGGCCAAGGCGAGCGATGACGCCGCCGCCGCGCGGTGGAAATAGCGCGCGTCCACCGTAGTCGACGGCGCGTCTAAACCGGCGCTTTTTGCGCGTCCTTGCGCGTTTTCGCGCGCACTCTGAGCTTGGCCACGCGGCGGGGGTCGGCGTCGAGAATTTCGAATTCGTAACCTTCCAACGGCGCCGGGACGATCTCGCCGCGGATCGGAACTCGGCCCGCCAGAAAGGCCACGAGGCCGCCGAAAGTCGTGACTTCCTGCGGCGTGTCCTCCTCGCGAAAATCGACGCCGAGTTCTTGCGCCGCCTCATCGAGATCGGCCTTGGCGTCGACGAGAAAATCGCCATTAGCCAGGCGCTCGATCGCCGGTCCTTCGTGGACATCGTGCTCGTCCTCGATGTCGCCGACGATCAACTCGACAATATCCTCAATGGAAACAAGGCCATCGGTGCCGCCATATTCGTCGATGACCAGGGCCATGTGGGTGCGCGTCGCCTGCATCCGCACCAAAAGATCGAGCGCCGGCATCGAGCGCGGCACGAACAGAACCGGGCGCAAGACATTGGCGGTTTCGAGCAGCGCGCCGAAGTCGATGGAGGCGACGGCGGGCTCCTGCGCCTCGCCCGTTTGTCTCGACTTTTCCGCGCATTGCGCGAGATAGTCGACGAAATCGCGGATGTGCAGCATGCCCCGCGGATCGTCGAGCGTCTCACCGTAAACCGGCAGCCGCGAATGACCATTGGCGCGAAAAACCTTCAGCACCTCGCGCAAAGTCGCGCTCGCCGGCACGGCGATGATATCGGCGCGGGGGATCATCGCATCGGCGACTCTAAGCTCATGTAATCCGAGAACATTTTTGAGCAGCGCGCGCTCTTGCGGCGTCACGTCGCCGGCGGTCGCCTCCAGCGCGTCCTCGATATCCTCGCGCACGGAGGTCGGAGCCAGACCCAGCATTCCCCGTAAGCGCTCGAAAAGATTGGATTTTGGCAGCTCGCCAGCGTGCTATTGCGCCAGCAGTTGCGTCTCGCCGCTTTCAATTTTCGCCGACATGGCTCTTCGTCGATCCTGTGCCCCCGACGCCGCCGATCGGCCGCGTATCTTCGTAAGGGTCCGCTATTCCAAGGGCTTTCGCCACGCGCCGCTCCAGCGCCTCCATGGCCTCGGCCTCGGCGGGGGTCTCGTGATCATAGCCGATCAGATGCAAAAAGCCATGTATGATCATATGCGCCACGTAATCGGCGAGGGTCTTGTCCTGCTCTCGCGCCTCGCCCACGACGGTCTCGAAGGCGATCACGATGTCGCCGAGCAGCGGCTTTTTCGCCAGCGCGCCGGGCGTCGGGAACGAGAGCACGTTCGTCGGCTTATCCTGTCCGCGCCAGCGCGCGTTGAGTTCGCGTATTTCGGCGTCGTCGCAAAAGACGATGCACAGTTCGCTGTCCTGCGCGAGGCTCGCGCGGCATTCGGAGACGGCCGCCGCCACCGCGCCGGCGGCGAGTTCCTCGAGGTTGGGCAACGCCTCCCACGCGGGCGCGTTGACGACAATATCGACGCTCGGGTTCATCCCGTCAGCCGCGCTTGCGCTCGCGCGCGGCCTTCTCATAGGCGCCGACGATCTGGCGCACGAGATCGTGACGCACCACGTCGCCCTCGGCGAATTTCACATGGCCGATCGTGTCGAGCTCCGAGAGCAGGCCGATGGCTTCGGAGAGGCCCGACGTTTGCCCCGTCGGCAAATCGGTTTGCGAGGGGTCGCCGGTGACGATCATGCGCGAGCCCTCGCCAAGGCGGGTCAAAAACATCTTCATCTGCATCGAGGTGGCGTTTTGCGCCTCGTCGAGCAGCACGCATGACTTGGTCAGCGTCCGCCCGCGCATGAAGGCGAGCGGGGCGACTTCGATCATGCCGGTCTGCATGCCGCGTTCGACCATGCGCGCATCCATGAAGTCGTGCAGTCCGTCGTAGATCGGCCGCAGATAGGGATCGACCTTCTCGCGCATGTCGCCAGGCAGAAAGCCGAGCCGCTCGCCAGCCTCAACCGCCGGACGCGACAGGATCAGCCGCTCCACCACGCCCTGCT
Source organism: Methylocystis sp. (assembly GCA_049583305.1). GTDB lineage: Bacteria > Pseudomonadota > Alphaproteobacteria > Rhizobiales > Beijerinckiaceae > Methylocystis. The sequence goes on along the minus strand of JBAUVQ010000541.1, from coordinate 4,677 downwards.
CCAGCAGCGACACCGCATGGCCGACCGCGAGCCAGGTCTTGCCGGTGCCGGCCGGCCCTTCGGCGAAGACGAGTTCGTGACGCTTGAGCGCGCGCAAATAAATATCCTGCGCGAGGTTGCGGGCGCGGACCGGTCCGCGCTTGCGCGTGCCGATTTGCTCGAACACCGAGCGCCCCGGCTCCGCGTCGGGAAATAGGCTCCTTTGCCGGGCGGTTTCCTCGATGGCGCCATCCACCTCGCCGAGCCCGACATCCTGTCCAAGCTGCACGCGGCCGTAGAGCAGTTCCAGCGCGCGCCGCGCATGCTCGCAGGATTCCGCGGCGCCCTTCAGCGTCACGTGATTGCCGCTGGCGACACAGGCGACGCGCAGACGACGCTCCAGTTTCACAAGGTTCTGATCGAAGTGGCCGAAAACCTGGGACGCATGGCGGTTGTCGTCGAAGGCCAAGGTGATCTCGGCGTCCTCTTCCGTCGCCTCGGAACGCCCCTGCCGGGCGAAGCGCGCCACTTCCGTCATTCCCGCTCCTGACCTTGCACAATCTCGCCGCTGAGCGAATTGGAACCGGCGGCGGCGATCCGCACCGGCAAGACACGGCCGACCATTTCGGGCGGGCCGAACACATGCACCGGCTGCATATAGGGGCTCTTGCCGGCGATCTGACCGTCATGCCGGCCGTGTTTTTCAAACAGCACGTCGACGACGCGCCCCACCGTCGCGGCGTTGAAAGCCTGACGCTGCGTCTCGACCAGCGCTTGCAAAATCGCGAGGCGCTCGCGCATCGTTTCCGCGTCGATCTGGTCCTCGCGCTCGGCCCCGGGCGTGCCGGGACGCGGCGAATATTTGAACGAGAAGGTCGAGGCGAAACCGACCGCGCGAATGAGCGCCAGCGTCTCCTCGAAATCCGCGTCCGTCTCGCCGGGAAAACCGACGATGAAGTCGGAGGACAGCGCGATGTCAGGCCGCGCGGCGCGCAGTCGCGCGATGATGTCGATATAGTCTTGCGCGCGGTGGCGGCGGTTCATCGCCTTCAGCACGCGGTCGGAGCCGGATTGCACCGGAAGATGCACGAAGGGCATCAGCTTCGGCAGCGCGCCATGCGCGTCGATCAATCCTTGCGTCATGTCGACGGGATGACTGGTTGTGTAGCGCAGCCGCTCCAGTCCGTCCATGTTCGAGAGATGTTCGAGCAGGCGCTCCAACGGCCAGGCCCGCCCCGATTCATCCTCGCCGCGGTAAGCGTTGACGTTCTGGCCAATCAGCGTGATTTCGCGCACGCCGGCGTCGACGAGGCGCTTCGTCTCGGCGACGACCTGCGCGACATCGCGCGAAACTTCGGCGCCGCGCGTATAGGGCACGACGCAGAATGAGCAGAATTTGTCGCAGCCCTCTTGCACGGTGACGAAGGCCGACAGACCGCGCGCGGCGATCTGCGCGCGCGTCGGTTTGGGCAAGTCGCGAAATTTTTCCTCGACGGCGAAATCCGTGTCGGTCAGCCGCGCGCCCTTCGAGGCTTCTCGAAGCAGAGCGGGCAGATGCTGATAGCTTTGCGGGCCAACGACGACATCAACCGCCTTTTGGCGGCGCAGCACCAGTTTGCCCTCGGCCTGGGCGACGCAGCCGGCGACGACGATTCTAAAATCGCGTCCCGCTTCCGCGCGCTCGCGCTTGATGACGGCCAGCTTGCCGAGTTCGGAATAGATTTTTTCCGCCGCCCTTTCGCGGATATGGCAGGTATTGAGGATGACGAGATCGGCGTCTTCCTCGCTGGCGGTCTCGCCGTAGCCTTCTCCCGCGAGTAGATCGGTCATGCGCGCGGCGTCATAAACATTCATCTGGCAGCCGAACGACCTCACCAGAACTTTTCCCGCGGGGGCTGATTCCCGCGACTCGCGCCCATCGGCGCGGCGCGAAACTAATGTCGATGCGGCGTCGCTAATCTCGAAGGCTCCCTGTTTTCCATGCGGCTTCGATCATAGGCCTCCCTCGGCCCGCGCGAAAGACCCCAACTCCAGCAATCGCCGCACCCGTTCCCGCGTCTCGTCGGCGAGCGCCTTGCGGTCGGGATGGACCGACGCATCGACCGCCTCGCCGAAATATACATGACATCGCGCCCCGCCACGTCGCATCAACCCCCACAAATGCGGGACGAAACTCATGTCGCCATACCAGCCCGCGTCGAAACTCGTGGAGTTTTCGGCGCATTCTTCGCGCGGAGCGTAAGCGAAGGCGGTCGGAACGACCGCGATCTCGCGCTCGCGCCCGAGTTCGCTCAGCATCGCGAAATGCGACGCGTTGAATTTCAAGACCTTGCCCCCGTCGCTGGACGTGCCTTCGGCGAAAACGACGACATCCCGTCCAGCCCGCAATTCGCGCGCCAGCGCGGCGTTGACCTCGGGGATCACTCGCCTGTTGGCGCGGTCGACGAAAATCGTCCCTTGCAGCCGCGCCAGAAAGCCCAGCACGGGCCAGCCCGCGACTTCGCTCTTGGCGAGAAAAACCAGGGGATAAAGACTCGCGATGGCGATGATGTCGGTCCAGGAGACGTGATTGGCGACAACGAATCGCGACGCGGTGGCGGGAAGCTTTCCCACGGGAATCACTTCGATGCCGATCAGCCGGCACATGGTCCGGCAGAAGAAGGTCTGGATTTTGTGCTGCATCGGCCAATCCCGCCGCCGCGCCAGCGCTTGCAAGGGCGCGACGCAAATCACGAAGAAGGCCAGGGCCAGCACGAAGGCGAGCGCGCGGAGGTAGGGCATGGGAAGGGAGTGGCGCGGCGGCGCGACAGGAGTGTGACGGGAGGTCTATGGCATTTTCGCGGGGGGCGTGGAAATTTTAAACTTGGATGAGGATTGTGCGGTGTTTGCTATTCGGTCTGGAGAGCGAGAACCAAACTAAGCTATGCTATGCTATGAAGATTCGAACCGCCCTCAAATCCCTTGGCGTCATCTGCAAACCAGAAACGACCTTACCGTGAGGCTAATCATATGGACAAGAATTTTGTCAAGAATACGCTCAGTAAAATAAGAGAAATAATCGACAGAGAGAATCCAAGAGATATTCCGCAAGCGTCCATTGATCGAGTTATATCACTTCTCAATTCGCTTTCAGCCCATTTGCCCAGCTGGAGCACGGAAATTGACTTAGCGAAAAGCCGGGTCAGCCAAATGAGCGGCGGGCCCGAAAACGGGTGAAACATTGGAACTCCGCTTACGACATAATTTACGGCCTCCTCATACGGGCCGATAATCTTCAGTGAAAGCGATCATAGGCGTCCAGCGCGGAGCGGTCACGCCGCCTGCACGACTACCCGCAGCCCGAGCCCTTTCAGCACCGACAAAAAGGTCGAAAGCTTTGGGTCGCCATTCGCCGCGAGCGCCTCGTGCAGCGCTTCGAGGGTAACGCCGCTCTCGAGCGCGAGCCTCGCCATCCCTTTTGCGCGCGCGGCGACGGCGAGGGCGTGGGTGATTAGGGCGGGGTCACCGTCCTCGAAAGCCGCCTCGATGTAGGCCGCGACAGCTTCCGGCGTGTCGAGAAGCTCGGCGGAATCCCACGGCGTCGTTTCAATCGCCATCAGACCACTCCTTTGCAAGCGCCTTCGCCTTGGCGATGTCGCCGTTCTGCGTGCGCTTATCGCCTCCACACAGCAGTAGGATGTATGTTTCGCCCATCTGAAGAAAATAGACCCTGTATCCAGGGCCGTAATCAATTCGCAGTTCGCTGACTCCCTCGCTGACTGGCCTCACGTCACCGGGATTACCAAGCGATAGACGGTCGATCCGAATCTGGATTCGAGCCAGCGCGCGAACATCGCGCAGCTTGCGAAGCCAAGCAAGAAAGGCGTTTGTCTTACGAACCTCAATCATATGACATGCTTCGTTCGCATCAAAACGCTAAAAAAGCGGGCGCTGGTTGAAGCGATTCGGAAACCGCTCCCCGCCCGCTCGCCCTACGCCCGTTCTCACAACTCCAGCCGCATCGTCAGCGCCGCGCGGCGCTCGCCGTTCGCCCGCTGATAATAATTCTCTCGGCGGCCGATAATCTTGAAGCCGGCCTTCTCGTAAAGTTTCAGCGCGGGCGGGTTGTCGTCGGCGACTTCCAAAAAGATCAGCCGCGCGCCGCCACGCTCCAGATTGAGCAGATGGCGCTCTAGCAGCAGGCGTCCGAGGCCCGTTCCACGCCGCGCCGGATCGACCGCGAAGGTCATGACCTCGGCGTCCGGCGGCGTCAGTCGCGACATGATAAAGCCGCCGAGCGGGCCCTTGGGCGCCGTGTCGTTTACCGCCCCGTCGGCGATGATCGCGCTGTCGGTCAGATAGCTCTCGAAATCCGAGCTCGACCAAGGAAAGGCGAAGGACGCAGCGTGGAGCCGCTCGCACTCCTCCGCGCGATCGGCGCGGATCACCTGCACGGAGAAGGTCGGCTTGGCGAAGAAGCCTTTGATGAGTGACATGGCTGAATCGGACATGCGCCGCTCACGCCGAAACGGTCGCGACGCCCTCGCCTTGCCGCTCGATCGGCTTGGCGTCCGGCGCCTTGAGATAGAACGGCCGCGCCGGCGCGTCGGCCGCGTTGGCGACGAGGCCGAGCTTCGCGACGAAGGCGATGTTCGGCGTCGCCGCCGTGTCGACGACTTTCGCGACGACGCCGCTGGCGCGCGCCCGGGGCTCCAGCAG
>JBAUVQ010000540.1:0-17825 GCA_049583305.1 Methylocystis sp. | reverse complement strand
GGCGAGATAGCCTAGCGCCGCGAAGCGCCGCGCGATGTCGCGGATATGGTCGTTGAGGCCGAATATCTCCTGCGCGATCAGAATGATCGGACAGTTTTGGGCGCCGGCGGGCTTGGCCATGTAGGCCGGCGTTTCGCCGCGGCGCGTCGGCAGGCGCGCCTCTTGAATCTCGAGACCCGTCGCGGGCGTCGAAATTTTTTCGAACTCGATCATCGTGGCGGCCCTCTTACACTCGCCTCCGCGGAGCGGTCGGCGCCGCGACCGGGGCGGCGTTTTAATGCTAGGATTGTTTCGACCGATTTCCTATCCCTTCCGGCTCCTCCCTTCCCACTCCCGGCATCGCGCGACATGGCCCTACCGCACCGTTTCCCTATCCGCGTCTATTACGAAGACACCGACTTTTCGGGGCTCGTCTATCACGCTTCGCATTTGCGTTTCATGGAGCGCGGGCGCACCGAGCTTTTGCGCGAGCTGGGGATTCATCAACGCGCCTTGCTGGAAGGCGCCGCCGGCGGCGCGATATTTTTCGTCGTCCGCGCGATGAATATCGATTTCAGGCGGCCCGCGCGCATGGATGATCTGCTGGCCGTTGAAACCGCCGTCGAGGAGGTTGGAGCGGCTTCGCTCGCGCTGACGCAGAAAATCTGGCGCGACGCCGAGCTTCTGGTCGAGGCGCGGGTGACCGTCGCGGCGGTGGAGGGCGGACGCCCCCGTCGTCTGCCGCCGGAAGCGCGGGAAAAATTCCTGCGCGCTCGGAACGCGCCATAGCGTCGCCGCGAAGTTTTCGCTTACCGAACGTTAACCCTTACCGCTGCTTAATCGCTTCGGCCAGAAAAGTTTTTGCGGCGCAACGCGAAGCCCCAGAATCGGCGGAATTGAGCGCGATAAGTCCGGAAGCGCGCTACACCCGAGACGTCGGGGCCGCTCGATCTCATAAGGAACCGACATGAATCCAGCCGAAATCGCGACGAACCCGGTTGTCAGCCAGGTCGCCGCCAACGCCGCCGAGATCACGATCTGGACCATGTTCTGGGGCGCTCATATCGTCGTCAAGGCGGTCATGATCGGCCTGCTCGCGGCCTCGGTCTGGTGCTGGGCCATCATCGTCGACAAATCGCTGCTCATTCGCCGCACGCGCCACGCGATGGACCGGTTCGACGAAAGCTTCTGGTCCGGCAATTCGCTCGATGAACTTTACAACAAGGTTTCGGAGCGCCCGACCACCGGCACCGCCTCGCTGTTCGTCGCGGCCATGCGCGAGTGGAAACGCTCGGTGCAAAACGTCGGTTCCTCGTTCATGGGGCTGCAAACGCGCATCGACAAGGTGCTCGACGTTTCGATCGGCCGCGAGATCGAAAAACTCGAATCCAATCTTCTGGTGCTGGCGACGGTCGCCTCGGCCAGCCCGTTCATCGGGCTGTTCGGCACGGTGTGGGGCATCATGACCGCTTTTCGCTCCATCGCCGCCTCCAAGAACACCTCGCTCGCGGTCGTGGCGCCCGGCATCGCCGAGGCGCTGTTCGCGACCGCGATTGGCCTGTTCGCCGCCATTCCGGCGCTGATCGCCTACAACAAGCTGCAAAGCGACGTGGTCAAGTCGCAGGGCCGAATGGAGACGTTCGCCGACGAGTTTTCGGCGATCCTGTCGCGCCAGATCGACCAGACCGCCGGCCGCGACCGCGCGGCGTAAGGAGCAATCGAGATGGGCGCTTCAATCCAGGCGGCGGGCGGCGGCGGCGGACGGCGCGGCGGCAGGCGAAACCGCTCGCGCCACGCGCCGATGGCCGACATCAACATGACGCCGTTCATCGACGTGATGCTGGTGCTGTTGATTATCTTCATGGTGGCCGCGCCGCTGCTGGCGACCGGCGTCGCGGTCGACCTTCCGCAGACCAAGGCGGGGCAGCTCAATATCGATCAAAAACCGGTCGCGATCGCGATCGACGAGAAGGGCCAGGTTTTCCTGATGGATCAACCGGTCGACGTCGGCCAGCTGGTCGATCGGCTGAAAGAGGTCGCCAAGCAGGGCTTCGACGAGCGCATCTACGTTCGCGGCTCGAAGGCCGTCAATTACGGCCGCGTGGCCGAGGTCATGTCGCTGATCACCACGGCGGGCTACAAGAAAGTCGCGCTGGTCACCGAACAAGAGAAGAAATAGGGCTCCCAGCTTGAACATTCCGCGCGCCAGGCCCGGTCTGCCGATCTCCGCCGCCGCCCACGCGGGGCTGCTGGCGGCGACGCTGATCGCCTTCGCGCAGGCGCCAAAATTCGCGGAAACGCCGGAGACCGTTCCGGTGGAAGTCGTGACGGACGCGCAGCTGAATCAGATCATGAAGGGCGAAAAGACCGCCCCCGCGGTCAAGCCGGCCCAGCGCGCCGAGAAAGTCTCCGAACAGGTCGAAACCCATCCGCATCCCGCGCAGGCCGAGGCGAAGCGCGATATTCCGACGCCGCCGCCCTCGTTCAAGCGCGTCGCGGAGCCGAGCGACGACGACGCGCCGGAAAAGCCGGAGAAGGCGGCGCCGACTCCGCCAAAGCGCGTCGCCGCGCTGACTCCCGAGCCCCCGACCCGGCCGGCGCCAGCCGCCAAACCCGTGCCGACGCCGCCGGTGAAAGCCCAGGCCAAGGCCGCCCCGGACCCCGAGGAAGACAAGCCCGACGACGCCGAGGTCGTGAAGCCGAAACCACCGGTGAAGCCGAAGCTCGAAAAAGTCGAGAAGGAGGTTCCGACTCCGCCCGCGCCGCCGCAAAAGCCCAAGGAAACGCCGCGGCTTAAGACGGACGAAGTCGCCAAGCTGCTCCAACGGAAGAAGCTGGACAAAACAGCCGAGGATGGCGCGGAATCGGACAATAGCGAGAAGCCGAAATCCGGAAAGCCGAAATCCGGCGACGAGACCGCGCCCAAATCGAAGTTCAGCACGGCCAGCATCGCCAACCTGCTCAGCCGCGAGGCCCCGCAACAGCGCGCCTCGACCGGACGCGAGCGCACGCAGCTCGCCTCTCTCGGCGCGCCGACCGCGTCGGCGGCCAAAATGTCGCCGTCGCTGCAGGGACGCATCGATTCTTATACGGTCGAGCACTACCGCAGGTGCTGGGCGACGGCCTTGTCGATGAACGCGATGACCTATGTGCCGCGCGTCGAGTTTCGCCTGTCGCGCGTCGGCGCGCTGGAAGGCGAGCCGCGCCTGCTCAATCCATCCTCCAATCCCGTCGAGAAGGCGCGCGGCGAACAGGCGCTCGCGGCGGTGCGACGTTGCAGTCCGATGCAGATACCGGCGGAGTTCACGCCCTTTTACGACTATTGGCGCGTCACGGAACTGGACATGAAGGAAGATATGTAACGTCCGCCGCCGCCCCCGCCCGCCTTCCAGGAAAAATCGTCCATGACCTTGAAATTCACCCGCCGCGCCGCCGTATCGCTGATCGCCGGCGGAACGCTCGCGTCCATCGCGCCCGCCCGCGCCGGGCGCGTGCTCGATCTGCACGCCGGCGGCGGCTTTCAGCCGATTGTCGTCGCCGTGACCAATTTCGTCGGCGACGACTCGGCGCGCACGGTCACCAGCGTCGTCAACAATAATTTCAAACGGTCGGTGTTTCTAAAACCCGTCGATGCGTCGAGCGTGGCCGGCGGCGAAATCAACAATCCCGATCAGACGCCAAATCTCGACGCCTTTCGGGCGATCAACGCGCAGTTCGTTCTGACCGGACGTTCGCAGCGCGGCGGCGACGGCCGCCATAAGACGGATTTCCGCCTGTTCGACGCGACCACGGGCGAGCAGGCCGCCGGCAGCGAATTCGTCACCGACGGCGCCAACACCCGCAGGGTCGCGCATCTCGTTTCCGACGCGGTGTTCACGCGCATCACCGGCGAGAAGGGGTTCTTCGACACGCGCGTCGTCTTCGTGGACGAGAGCGGCTCGAAGGACCATCGCCGCAAGCGCCTCGCGAGCATGGACCAGGACGGCGCCAATGTGCGCTTTCTGACGCGCGGCGACGATCTCGTCGTCACGCCGCGCTTCTCGCCGTCCTCGCAGGACGTGACCTATATGGCCATGAGCGAGGAGGGCGACCCCAAAGTGTTCCTGCTCAATGTCGAGAGCGGGCAGCGCGAGGCCGTGGGCAATTTTCCCGGCATGAGCTTCGCGCCGCGGTTCTCGCCCGATGGCCAAAAGGTCGTCATGTCGCTGTCGGAAGGCTCGGAAACCAATCTCTACACGATGGAGCTGCGCTCGCGCACGACGACGCGGCTCACCGATACGGCGGGGATCGACACCTCGCCTTGCTATTCGCCGGACGGAAGCCAGATCGTATTCGAATCCGACCGCGGCGGTTCACAGCAGATTTACGTGATGGGCGCGCATGGCGGCGGCGCCAAGCGCATTTCGTTCGGCGGCGGACGCTATTCGACGCCTGTGTGGTCGCCCAAGGGCGACTACATCGCCTTCACCAAACAGAACGCCGGCAGTTTCGGCATTGGCGTTATGAAGATCGACGGCTCCGGCGAGCGCATATTAACCGAGGGCTTCCACAACGAAGGCCCGACCTGGGCGCCCAATGGCCTGTTCCTGATGTTCTTTCGCGACTCGGGAGGTTCCGGCGGGCCTAAGATTTATATGGTCGACGTGTTTGGCCGCGCGGAATTCCAGGTGCCGACGCCCGGTTACGCCTCGGACCCGGCCTGGGGGCCGTTGCAGGATTAAGGGTTTTCGGGCCCGCCGCCGTGGCGGGCCCGAAACTCCGCGTTAAGGATTGGACGAACGCGGGGCGACCGTTCGCGGCGGCAGGATTGGAAGCATGATCTCGGGCTGGCGGCCGGTCAGGGTCTTCAAGAAGTCCACGATCTTGCCGATCTCGTCGTCGCTCAGCGTCTGGTTGGTCTGGACATCGCCCATCGCCGCCACCGCCTTCCTCAGATCCCATGTCTGTCCGGCATGGAAATAGGGAGCGGTCAGTTCGACGTTGCGCAGGGACGGAACCTTGAAGACATATTTGTCGTGGAGATTCTTGGTGACCGCGAAGCGGCCCCAGTCGTCCGACGGCAGCAAGTCTGAACCGGGGGCTCGCGTCGCGCCGAAACGCGCGAACATGCCCCCACCGATATTGATCCCGTTATGGCAACTGGCGCAGCCCTTCTCGATGAATATCGTCAAGCCCTGCTTTTGCCCGTCGTTCAGCGCGCTGTCGCGTCCCTTGAGCCAGAGGTCGAACGGAGCGTCGGGGGTGATCAGGGTCGCCTCGAAAACCGCGATAGCCCGTCCGATATTGTCGTAAACGATCGGATCGGCGTCGCTCGGGAACGCCTTCTTGAACGCCTCGACATAGCCGGGGATGCCCTTGAGCGTCTCCACGACGTGCTGCTTGGTGAGGTTCGACGCCGCGGAATCGATGCTGGTCGGCCCGCCTCTGGTCTTGAGCAAGGCCGCCGGATTGGCCATCACCGAGCCCAGAACCTGCTCCTTGAGACCGGCGGCGCGGCCATCCCAGAACTGCGTGGTGTTGAAGACGGCGTTCAACACGGTCAGCACGTTGCGGCCGCCAAGCCGTCCATTGTGGCCGCTCGAAGAGGACAGGGCGTCGACGCCGCCAAGACCGATGTCGTGACACGAGTTGCAGCTCACGTCGTGATTTTCCGAGACCCGCACGTCGAAATACAACATCTTGCCGAGAGCGACTTTCTCCGGCGTCGACGCCTCATCCGGAAGAGCGGGGGGCGTCTGCGGAATCGGCTTGAACAGACTGTTCGCCTGGTCTCGCAAGGCGTCGACCGCGAGAGCGGGACCGGCCAGGGAAAGAGCGATAACGGACGAGATCAACCAAAGACGTTTTTTCATGCCTCACCCTTGTCGAGCCCGCGCCGCCTCCGCTTGGCCTCATCGTCGAGCGCCATATCGACCGTTTCCCGTCTCGATGGACTAGGCGCGGATCGCGAAACTCGCTCCGCGCCCGCGGAACGAACGCGGGCATTAGGATATACGACCAAGCCTTACCGACAACAACCCGTGGAAGCCCGTCAGTCCGCGAGAAATGAAGCAATCCAGGGGCCATCGGCGCTTCCTGGCCCGCCTCGCTCGGCCGACGACACGCGACGGGATTCTTCGACGCCCCGGAGTTCGTGGAGTTTATCAAACTCCCCCGAGGGGTCGATCAAAAGGCGACCGCGCGCGACGGCGGGCCCGCTTCCAATCGTCGCGCCCCCCAAGCTCACCCCAAGCTCAATCGACGGCGCCGCGGCGAAGCCCGTCGAGTATAGCCCGCGCCAGACCGCTTTCGAACAGGGCGGACGTGTCCATGCCCAGCTTGCGCCGCCAGTTCGGACGTTGGCGATCCGTGCCGGGGAGGTTGACCGCGACCCGTTCGCCCGCGAGATCGTCGAGTTGCGCCATCGCCAGCAACGCCGGGGTCCGCGCCACATAGGCATGCGCGGCGGCGGCGATCGCCTCGCCAAAGGGCGCGTTGGGATCGATCTCGCCGGCGAGCAGGTTTTCGCGCGCGAGGGCTTCCAGCAACATCAGCCGGTCCCGGGTCCGAGCATCCCGCTCCTGTCGCGCGGCCTCCTCGGTCAGCAGACCGAGCGTCTGCTTCTCGGCGATGTCGACGCCCTCCCACCAGCCCCTGAGCGTCGGCAAATCATGAGTGGAGACGCAGGCCATCGCCTTCCGCGCGAATTGCTCCGGGCGCGCGAATCCCGCGCCCTCCCGCTCGAACCACAGCACTTTGTAGCTGAGCGCGTCCACTTGCGCCAGGCGCTCGGAGAAGCCCCAGGGCAGGGTGCCAAGGTCCTCGCCGACCACCAGACATTTCGCGCGTCGCGACTCCAGCGCGAGCTGGCCGAGCAGATCGTCCAGCGGATAGGAAAGATAGGCGCCGTCCAGCGCCTTGGCGCCGTCCGGCGCGACGAAGAGGCGCGCCAGCCCCATGACATGGTCGATCCGCAGCGCGCCGGCGTGGCGCATGTTCGCGCGCAGGAGTTCGCCGAAACTCTCGCAGCCCTCCGCCTTCCATCGCAGCGGATCGGGTGGCGGCAAGCCCCAGTTCTGCCCGTCGCGCGTGAAGGCGTCGGGCGGGGCGCCGACCGAAAAACCCTCGATCAACTGGGCCGCGTTGCGCCAGCTTTCGCAGCCGTCGGGCGCCGCGCCGACCGCCAGATCGCGGCAAAAGCCCAGCGTCAGTCCGGCCCGCCCGGCGTCGGAAGCCGCCCGCGCCAATTGGCCTTCGCACAGCCATTGCAGATATTGGCGATAGCGAACGCGGCTGGCGTTCTCGCGCGCGAAATCGGCGAGAGCGCGCGCTTCGCCGTCGCGTAGCGGCGCCGGCCAGCGCCGCCAATCCTCGCCGCCGCGCTGTTCGCTTATCGTCTCGAAACAGGCGAAACGGAACAGGGCGTCGCCGCCCGCCTCGACGAAGCGCTCGAATTCGTCGAGCGTTCGCTTGGCTGGCTGGCGCCGCGCGAAATCCTCGACCGCGTCGAAGGCGCGTTCGAGAAAGCGCTGCTTGAGCCCGTGAACGGCGGGATAGTCGACAAATGGCCCGTCTCGCGGCGCGTCGATAAAATCTCCGGAGCGAAGGATGTCGAGATAAATTGGATCGAGAAACAGTCGGTCGGACGGATAATAAGGGCTGGCGCGCTCGCGATCCTCGCCGAACAGCGCGTGCAGCGGATTTATCGCCACCATCGCCGCGCCATGCGCCGCCGCGAGCGAGCCGAGTTGCGCGAGGCTGGTGAAGTCGCCGACGCCTTGATCGCCGTCGCGCCGCAGCGAATAAAGTTGCGCCGAGAGGCCGAAAGCCGGGACGGGCGGTTCCGGCGCGTGACAGCGGCGCGGCGCGATGGTCAGCCGGCAGTTCGCGTCTTCCAGCGAGACGACATGACGCCCCAGCGGCAGGCGCGGCAGGCGCGCGCGGAGCCCTTCGTAACGGCGCCCGTCGACGCCGTTCCAGGACACGGGTTCGAGGTCGTCCGCGCGAAGATCGACGCGCCGTCGCTCACCGTTTTCGAGAGCGACCTCGAGACGCAGCGCCGAGCGCCCGCCCCGCGCGGGAAGACGCAATACAATGTCTTCGTCGTCGCGAAATGTCGCGCTCATCGGCAGCGCGCGCGCGTCCTCGCGCCGCGCCAGCGACGCCAGGCTGTCCCGAGCCCGCGCCAGGTTGTCGGCGGGCAGACGCAGCGCCGCCAGCAGGGCCTCGACGGTCGCGCGCGGGACTTGGCGCTCGGCGCCTTCCGTGTCGCGCCAACTCGTCGCCACGCCGGCCGCGCGCGCGAGCGTCGACACCAGCTCGAACGGCGCTTCGGCGATTGATCGAAGCCCCGTCGCCGCTTGCTCGCGCAGCACGACGACGGAGCGCGCCGCGACGACGAAGCCGTCTCGCGTCGCGCGCGCGGGCGCGGTGGCGAGCGCGACCGTCCACTCGAAACCGTCGCGCGTCGGCGGCGGCGCGACAGTCAACGCGTCTTGTCCTCTATGCCACACGATCGTCGCGCGGTCGGCGGTTCGTTCTCCTGAAGCCGGCGCGTAGAGACAGGCGATTAGCGTTTCCGCGCGGCCGTCGCGCCAATCCTCCTCGCGCATGGGCGCGCCGTCGGCGCGGCGCCATTCGATGTCCGGGATGAGCGTCTCATCGAGCGGAGCGCCATGCAAAAAGCCGTCGCGCCGAATCGCCGGAGCGTCCTTGCGCAAGGCGATCAGTTTCGCCGCGAAGTCCAGAAGCTCGCGGTTCGCTCCGCTCCAATCGAGCCAGGCGGTTTGGTTGTCTTGCGCATAGGCGTTGTTATTGCCGCCTTGGGTCTGGCCGAGTTCCGCGCCCATCGACAGCATCGGCGTTCCGCGGGCGAGCAACAGGCAGGCCAGGAGATTGCGCTGATATTGGTCCCGAGCCGCGCGGATCGCGCGGTCGTCGGTTTCGCCTTCGACGCCGTTGTTCCAGGAAAAATTCTCGTTGGTTCCGTCGCGGTTGCTCTCGCCATTGGCGTCGTTGCGCTTATGCGAAAAAGACGCGAGATCGCGCAGCGTGAAGCCGTCGTGCGCGGTGACGAAATTGACGCTTCGCGAGGGGCGGCGGCGATCCGCGAAAAAATCCGGCGATCCCGCGACGCGCGTCGCGAGTTCGCCGACGCCGATATCGTCGCCGCGCCAAAAACGCCTGACGCAATCGCGAAAGCGGTCGTTCCACTCCGCGAACGGCCCCGGAAACTTGCCGAGCTGGTAGCCGCCCGGGCCTAGGTCCCAAGGCTCGGCGATGAGTTTCAGGTCGCGCAACACAGGGTCTTGCAGCAGCGCCGCGAGAAAGGGCGCCTGCGCGTCGAAGCCTTCGGATCGGCGCGCGAGCGTCGTCGCGAGATCGAAACGAAAGCCGTCCACGCCGCCAAGCTCCGCCCACGCGCGCAAGGCGTCGAGCGCGAGGCGCGCGACCGGCGCGCGGTCCATCGCCAGAATGTTGCCGCAGCCGGCGTCGTTGACGTAATGGCGCGGCGCGTCGGGGCGCAGCCGGTAATAGGTCGCGTTGTCGAGCCCGCGCAGCGACAGCGTGGGGCCGAATTCGTCGCCTTCGCCGGTGTGGTTGAACACCACGTCGATGATGACTTCGATGCCCGCGCGATGCAGCGCGGCGACGCACTCGCGCACCTCGTCCCAACCGCCGGGCGCGAGACGCGGATCGGGCGTCCTCGTCGCGATGGGATTATAGCCCCAGTAATTCGCGAGGTGGAGTTGCGTCAGATGACGCTCGTCGATCCACGCCGCGCAGGGCATGAGCTCCACCGCCGTGACGCCGAGCCGCGTCAGATGCGCGATCGCCGCCTCGTGCGCGAGGCCCCTAAAGGTTCCGCGCAGCGCCTCGGGCGCGTCGGGATGAGTCTTGGTGAAGCCTTTGACGTGCAGCTCATAGAGGATCGTGTCCTCCCACGATCTTCGCGGGCGGGAGGCCGCATCGGCGCGCGTCGGGCGCGTCACGACGCCCTTGGGCGTGAAAGGCGCGCTGTCGCTTGGCTCGGACGAGAGATTCGCGGCCTCGCCGCTCGCCGCGGGAGCGAACATCGAGGGATGCGAGACGAAGGGGCGGTCGAGCTTCAGCGCGTAAGGATCGACCAGAAGTTTCGACGCATCGAAGCGAAGACCTTTTTCGGGCTCGAAGGCGCCGTGAGCGCGCAGGCCGTAGCGTTGGCCTTCGCCGAGTCCTTCGACATGCGCGTGAAACACGTCGCCGGTGCGATGGACGAGTCCGATGCGCTCGACCTCGACGTCGCCCGTCGCGTCGAACAGGCAAAGGTCGATCGCCCGCGCCGACGCGGAGAACACCGCGACATTGGCGCCCGTCGCGGTCAGCGTCAGGCCGAGCGGCTCGGGCGCGCCCTCGGTGACCCCGCCCGTCGGCGCGCGCGCACCGTTTGGTTCGGTCGTCCGCGTCATGCGCCGCGCGCCGCGATCACGCCGCGGTAGAGTTCGGCATAGCGCCGCGCGGGATCGCGCCAGGAAACGTCGGTCTTCATGCCGTTGCTCTGAAGCTGGCGCCATCGCGCCTCGTCTTCGAAAAGATTTCGCGCGCGGCGCAACGTTTCGACCAGCGCGTCGACGGCGACGGGGGAAAATTGAAAGCCCGTCGCCGCGCCGGCCCGCAGCGCCATTTCATTGGCGTCGATAATCGTGTCGCGCAGCCCGCCGACCCGCGCGACCACCGGCGCGGCGCCGTAGCGCAGCGCATAAAGCTGCGTGAGGCCGCAGGGTTCGAAGCGCGAGGGAACGAGAAAAACATCGGCGCCCGCCTGCATTAGATGCGCCATGTTTTCGTCGTAGCCGATCTCGACGCCGACCTGGCCGGGAAACTCGCGCGCGGCGGCGGCGAAAGCCTGTTCGAGCGGTTTGTCGCCAGCGCCGAGCAGCGCCAGCTGGCAAGACGGCCCGACGATTCGCGGCAAGCCCTCGAGCAACAGATCGAGACCTTTTTGCCAGGACAATCGGCTGACGACGCCGATCAGAAAGGCTCGCGGGTCGGGGTTCAATCCGAAGCGCTCCTGCAAAGCCGATTTGTTGCGCGCGCGTAGCGGCAGCCTGTACTGGTCGTAGCGCGCGGCGACGCGGGCGTCGGTGGCGGGGTTCCAAACGGTTTCGTCGACGCCGTTGAGAATCCCCGACACGTCGGGCGCTCGCGCGCGCAACAGGCCGTCGAGGCCCATGCCGGACTCCGGCGTCATGATCTCCGCGGCGTAGCTCGGCGAGACCGTGGTGATGCGATCGGAAAATTGCAGTCCCGCTTTCAGGAAGCCGACGCCGCCATAAAATTCGACGCCGTCGATGGCGTAGGAACTTTCGGGCAGGCCGAGCGCGCCCAGGATGCTTTTTGGAAATTTCCCCTGGAACGCGAGATTGTGAATGGTGAGAACCGTCGGCGGCGCCGGTTGGTCGCCATAGCGCAAATAGGCCGGCGCGAGCGCCGCCTGCCAGTCGTGGGCGTGCAGAACATCGGGACGATAGTCTGGCGAAAGCCCTTGCGCGAGCAAGCTCGCCGCCCGCGCCAGCGCCGCGAAGCGCAATGCGTTGTCGGGATAGTCCATGCCGTCCGCGTCGGCATAGGGTCCGCCGGAGCGGGCATAAAGGCCGGGAGCGTCGAGCACGATCAAATCCAGCCCGCTCGCCGTCGCCGCCAGCAGTCGCGCCGGTCCGCCGAAAAATTCGTCGAACCGGTGAAGACTTCGCGCGTCGCCCAGCGCCGCGAGGACGGTCGGATAGCCGGGGATCAGAGTCCTCGTTTCGACGCCTTCGGCTTTAAGCGCGCCGGGCAGGGCGCCCGCGACATCGGCCAGTCCGCCGGTCTTCACCAGCGGCGCGATTTCCGAGGCGACCGCAAGCGTCTTCACGCGTTTCATTGCGGCAGCCGGTCGATCATCGGCTGAGTGATCAGACAGACTCCCTGCTCCGTGCGTCTGAACCTTTGCCCGTCGAGCAGCGGGTCTTCGCCGACGACGAGTCCCGCCGGAATTTGCACGCCGCGGTCCACGACGACATTGGCGAGGCGGGCCGAGCGCCCGACGTCGACATAGGGAAGAATCACCGCGTTCTCGACGGTCGCGTAGGAATTCACGCGCACGCCGGTGAACAGCAACGTGCGCCGCAAGGTCGCGCCGGAAACAATGCAGCCGCCCGACACGAGCGACGACAGCGCCTGCCCGCGACGGCCGACCTGATCGTGTACGAATTTCGCGGGCGGGGTGATCTCGCCATAGGTCCAGATCGGCCAGTCGCGATCATAGAGATCGAGCTGCGGCGTGAAGTCGGTGAGGTCGATGTTGGCGGCCCAATAGGCGTCGACCGTTCCGACATCGCGCCAGTAGGCTTCGTCCTCATTCGCCGAGCGCACGCAGGAGCGCGAGAAATGATGCGCCACCGCGCGCCCGTGCTTTACGATGTAAGGGATTATGTCCTTGCCGAAGTCGTGACCGGAGCCGGGGTCGGCCGCGTCGCGGCGCAACTGCTCGTATAAAAACTTCGATTCGAATACATAAATGCCCATGCTGCACAGCGATTTGTCGGGATGGCCCGGCATCGTCGGCGGCTCCCTGGGCTTTTCGACGAACGAATGGATCACGTCGTTTTCGTCGACGGCCATGACGCCGAAACTGGAAGCCTCGAAGCGCGCGACCTCGAGGCAGCCGACGGTCACGTCGGCGCCCTGGTCGACATGCTGTTGCAGCATGAGTTCGTAATCCATCTTGTAGATGTGATCGCCGGCCAGCAGCACGATGAATTTCGGATCGTAGCTCTCGATGATGTCGATGTTCTGGAACACCGCGTCGGCCGTGCCGAGATACCAGTGATCCTCGGAAACGCGCTGGCTCGCGGGCAGAATGTCGAAGCTCTCGTTGCGTTCGGTGCGGAAAAAGCTCCAGCCGCGCTGCAAATGGCGGATGAGGCTATGCGCCTTGTACTGCGTCGCCACGGCGATGCGCCGGATGCCGGAGTTCAGCGCGTTGGACAAGGCGAAATCGATGATGCGCGACTTGCCGCCAAAATACACCGCGGGCTTCGCGCGGCGGTCGGTCAGCTCCATAAGCCTCGATCCGCGTCCGCCGGCGAGCACATAGGCCATGGCGTGTCGGGCGAGCGGGGCGTTCGCGGAGGGGGTCATCGGCGTTCCTCGATGATTCGTGTTTATTCTAGCCGATCGGACTCATATTCGAAGAACAAAGTCGCGAGCGGCGGCAAGAGAATTTCGGCGCGAGCGGGAAAGGCGCCAAGGTTTTCCGATCGCGCGACGATCTTCCCGAGGTTCCCCAGCCCCGCGCCGCCGTAAGCCCGCGCGTCGGAATTGAGAATTTCGCGCCAGCAACCCGCGCGCGGCAGTCCGAGGGTGTAGCTTTCACGAACCACGGGCGTGAAGTTGGAAATGACGACGACCGGTTTCGAGCGGTCCTCGCCGAAGCGGACGAAGGCGAAAACCGAATTGTCGGCGTCGTCGACGACGATCCACTGAAATCCCTCGCTCTCGCAGTCGCGCGCGTGCAGCGCGTCGTGCTGGCGATAGAGGCGATTGAGGTCGCGGACGAAATCGCGCAGCCCGCGATGCGGCGCGTGGTCGAGCAGCCACCATTCGAGTCCGCGATCGAAGTTCCATTCGCTGGTCTGGCCGAACTCCTGCCCCATGAACAGCAGTTTCTTGCCCGGTTGTCCCCACATGAAGCCGTAATAGGCGCGGGCGTTCGCGAATCTTCGCCATTCGTCGCCGGGCATTTTGCCGACGATCGAGCCTTTGCCATGCACCACTTCGTCATGCGACAGCGGCAGCACGAAATTTTCGGTAAAGGCATAGAGCAGTCCGAAAGTGAGTTTGTCGTGGCGCCATTTTCGATGGACGGGATCGGTCGCCATATAAGTCAGCGTGTCGTTCATCCAGCCCATGTTCCATTTGAAGCCGAATCCCAGCCCGCCCTGGTCGGTCGGCTTGGAGACGCCCGACCACGACGTCGATTCCTCGGCCAGCGTGATCGCGCCGGGAAAAAGACCGTAAACCAGTTCGTTGAAGCGGCGCAGGAAGGCCGCCGCGTCGCGATTGTCGTTGGAGCCGTCGGGATTGGGCGCCCATTCCCCGGCCTTGCGCGAGTAGTCGAGATAGAGCATCGATGCGACCGCGTCGACGCGCAGTCCGTCTATGTGAAAACAGTCGAGCCAGTAGAGCGCGTTGGCGATCAGGAAATTGGCGACCTCGCGGCGGCCGAAGTCGTAGATCGCGGTGTTCCAGTCGGGATGAAAGCCTCGGCGCGGATCGGAATGTTCGTAGAGCGGGCCGCCGTCGAACATCGCGAGCCCATGCGCGTCGGTCGGAAAATGCGCGGGCACCCAGTCGAGGATCACGCCGAGCCCGGCGCGATGCGCCGCGTCGACAAAGCGCTTGAAGCCGTCCGGCTCGCCGTGCCGCGCGGTCGGCGCGAACAGGCCGATCGGCTGATAGCCCCAGGAGGCGTCGAGCGGATGCTCGTTGACCGGCAGCAGTTCGATGTGGGTGAAGCCGAGATCGGCGACATAGGGAATCAGTTTCGCCGCGAGTTCGTCGTAGCTTAGGAAGCGTCCGTCCTCGCCGCGCGCCCAGGACGGCAAATGAACCTCGTGGATCGACATCGGCGCGCGGCGCGGGTCGCCTCGCGCGCGTTCGGCCAGAAAGACCTCGTCGGTCCAGGCGAAGGGCGCGTCGGCGACCACGATCGACGCCGTGGCCGGGCGCAATTCGCCGGCGCGGCCGAACGGGTCGCTCTTGAGCGGCGTCAGCGCGCCATCGGCGCCGACGATTTCGAACTTGTAGCGCGCTCCGGCGCCGACGCCCGGCAGGAAAATCTCCCAGACGCCGCTGTCCACCCGCTTGCGCATCTGGCCGCGCCGACCGTCCCATTGGCAGAAGTCGCCGACGACGGACACGCGCCGGGCGTTCGGCGCCCAGACCGCGAAATGGGTTCCGTCGACGCCCTCGTGCTCAAGGACATGCGCGCCAAGCCGCTGATAGAGCTTTTGATGCGCGCCCTCGACGAGGAGATAATCGTCGAGCGGACCGAGCACCGGGCCAAAGGCGTAAGGATCGGAAAAACGCCATGCGCCGCCTGCGTTTTTCGCGTGCAGCACGTAGGGAAAGCGCGTGGTCGCGCCGGGGATCGGGCCCTCGAAAAAACCATCCGCGTGGACGCGCTCCAGAGCGGCGATCTTCTGGCCCGCGGGCGTGAGCGCTTCGACCGTCTCGGCGCCGGGAACGAAAGCCCGGATGACAAAACCCGCCGGGGTTTCGTGCAAGCCCATGACCTTGAACGGATCACCGCAGCGAGCGGAAAGGATGGCTTCGATCTCGCCTCGCCCGAGGCGCCAGGCGGCGTCCGGGCCGTTGGTGGTTTGTGTCACTGCGTCTCGCCGCGGCCAGTGGTCAGGACTCTAGGAAATAGAGAAAAACCGCCCCTCGCGCCAGCGCGCCTTTGTCGCGGGTCGAGTCCGCTGGCTCACACCGGCACGTTCCAGATCTCCCGCGCGTATTCCCGGATCGCGCGGTCGGAGGAGAACCAGGCGACGCGCGCGGTGTTGAGGATCGCCGCGCGCCGCCACGCCTTCTGGTCGCGCCAGCGCGCCTCGACCAGCGCCTGCGCGTCCCAATAGGCGTCGAAATCCTTCGAGATCAGGAAGTGATCGTAATAGGTCAGCGTGTCGACGAGTTGCGCGTAGCGGTTGGGGTCGTCCGGGGAAAACGCGCCCATCGCGACGGCTTGCAGCGCGTCGGCGAGGCGGGGGCTGGCCGCGATCGCCTCGCGCGCGTCTATGCCCTTCCCGCGGCAGGCGTCCACTTGCGCCGCCGTCAGGCCGAAGATGAAGATATTGTCGTCGCCGACGCGCTCTTTAATCTCGACATTGGCGCCGTCCAGCGTGCCGATGGTCAGCGCGCCATTGAGCGCGAATTTCATATTGCCGGTGCCCGAGGCCTCCATGCCCGCCGTCGAGATTTGCTCGGAGAGATCCGCCGCCGGGATGATCACCTCGGCGAGGCTGACGTTGTAGTTGGGCAGGAACACCACCTTCAGCAGATCGCGCGCGTCCTTGTCGGCGTTGACGACTTTCGCCACGTCGTTGGCCAGTTTGATGATTAGCTTGGCCTGATGATAGCTGGCCGCCGCCTTGCCCGCGAAAATCTTCACGCGGGGCACGAAAGCGTGGCCGGGCCGCGCCTTGATGTCGCGATAGAGCGCGACGGTGTGCAGCACGTTGAGCAGCTGGCGCTTATATTCGTGAATGCGCTTGATCTGCACGTCGAACAGCGCGTTCGCGTCCACCCGCGCGCCGACGCGCTCGAAAATCAGCTTCGCCAGACGCTCCTTGTTGACGCGCTTGGCGGCGGCGAAGCGCTCCTGAAATCCCGGATCGTCCTTGAAGTTTTCGAGTTCCGCGAGATGCGCGGGGTCGTCGAAAACCCGGGGGCCAATCGTCTGCGCGATCAGATGCGAGAGCGAAGGATTGGCTTCGAGCAGCCAGCGGCGGAAGGTCACGCCATTGGTCTTGTTGACGATGCGATCCGGGTAGAGCTTGTGGAAATCGTGGAAGACGGTCTCCTTGACCAACTCGGTGTGCAGGGCCGAGACGCCGTTGACCTTGTGCGAGCCGAGAAAGGCCAGACTGCCCATGCGGACGTGGCGGCCATTGTGTTCGTCGATCAACGAAACATTGGACAACGTTCCGCTGTCGGTCACGCCCTTTTCGCGCAAGGCGTCGAGATGCAGCGCGTTGATCTGATAGATGATCTGCATGTGGCGCGGCAGCAGTCGGTCCATCAGCCCGACCGGCCAGGTCTCCAGCGCCTCGGGCAGTAGCGTGTGATTGGTGTAGGAGAAGGTGGCCCGCGTGATCGCCCAGGCCTCCTTCCATTCGAGGCCGTGCACGTCGACGAGGAGCCGCATCAATTCGGCGACGCCGATGGCCGGATGGGTGTCGTTGAGCTGGATGGCGACTTTCTCGCCGAGCTTTCGGATGTCGCCCGACTGTTTCATATGCCGGCGGATCAGGTCTTGCAGCGAGGCGGAGGCGAAGAAATATTCCTGGCGCAGCCGCAGTTCTTGCCCCGCGGGGGTGGAGTCGCTGGGATAGAGCACCTTGGAAATCGATTCCGCGCGCATTTGATCGGCCTGCGCGCCGAGATAGTCGCCGGCGTTGAAGGCGTCGAGCCGCAGTGGATCGGGCGCGCGCGCCGACCACAGCCGCAGCGTGTTGACATGCTTGCCGCGCCAGCCGACCACCGGCGTGTCATAGGCCACGGCCTCGACGGTTTCCGCCGGGCGCCAGATATGCGCCAGCGCGCCGTCGGCGAGCCGCGCGCCCTCCACATGTCCGCCAAAGCCGATATCGTAGACGATCTCGGGGCGCGCGAACTCCCACGGATTGCCGAAGGACAGCCAGTCCTCGGGATATTCGTGCTGCCATCCGTCCTTGATGGTCTGACGGAACAGCCCGTGGTCGTAACGTATGCCATAGCCGATCGCGGCGATTTCCAGCGTCGCCATGCTGTCCATGAAGCAGGCGGCGAGGCGACCCAGGCCGCCGTTTCCCAGCGCCGCGTCGGGCTCCAGCGCGCGCAACGCGTCGAGGTCCACGCCGAGATCGGCCAGCGCCGCGCGCATGGCCTCCGTCAGCCCAAGATTGGTGAGCGCGTCCATCAACAGGCGCCCGACCAGAAATTCGAGCGAGAGATAGTAAACGCGCCGACGATCCTCGCGATAATTGCGCTTTGTCGAAGCGAACCAGGGCGGCACGATGCGGTCGCGCGCCGCCAGCGCCGCGGCGATGAACCAGTCGCGCGGGCTCGCGGCGGCCTGATCC
>JBAUVQ010000539.1:0-3481 GCA_049583305.1 Methylocystis sp. | reverse complement strand
GCGTCGTCGACGCGGTCCTTCTTCTCCTTGACCTCGACCTCGGTCGCGCCGCCGACGCGGATCACCGCGACGCCGCCCGCGAGCTTGGCGAGACGCTCCTGCAGCTTCTCGCGGTCATAGTCCGAGGTGGTGTCCTTGATCTGCTCCTTGATCTGCGCGACACGGGCCTCGATGTCCGACTTGGCGCCGGCGCCGTCGATAACCGTGGTGGTCTCCTTGTCGATTCGCACGCGCTTGGCGCGGCCGAGCTGAGTCAAGGCGACGTTTTCGAGCTTGATGCCCAGATCCTCGGCGATCAGCTCGCCTCCGGTCAGGATCGCGATGTCCTCGAGCATGGCCTTGCGGCGATCGCCGAAGCCCGGCGCCTTGACGGCGGCGATCTTCAATCCGCCGCGCAGCTTGTTGACGACGAGCGTGGCCAGAGCCTCGCCCTCGACGTCCTCGGCGACAATCAGCAAGGGCTTGCCGGTCTGCACCACGGCTTCGAGAATCGGCAGCAAGGGCTGCAGGCTCGAGAGCTTCTTCTCGTGGATGAGAATGTAAGGTTCGTCGAGTTCGGCGACCAGACGCTCGGCGTTGGTGATGAAATAGGGCGAGAGATAGCCGCGATCGAACTGCAGACCCTCGACGATGACCGTCTCGGTATCGAGGCTCTTCGCCTCTTCGACCGTTATGACGCCTTCCTTGCCGACCTTGTCCATCGCCTTGGCGATTTCCTTGCCGATGAAGCTGTCGCCATTGGCCGAAATCGTGCCGACCTGGGCGATTTCGTCGTTGGAGGTCACCTTCTTGGAATTGGTCTTCAGATGCGCGACCACCGCCTCGACGGCGAGATCAATGCCGCGCTTCAGGTCGAGCGGGTTGAGGCCAGCGGCCACGGCCTTGGAGCCTTCGCGGGCGATCGATGCGGCGAGCACGGTAGCGGTGGTGGTGCCGTCGCCAGCGTTGTCGTTCTGCTTGGAGGCGACTTCGCGGACCAGCTGGGCGCCGAGGTTCTCGAACTTGTCGGCGAGTTCAATTTCCTTGGCGACGGTCACGCCGTCCTTGGTGATGCGCGGGGCGCCGAAGGATTTTTCGATGACGACGTTGCGACCCTTCGGGCCAAGCGTCACCTTCACGGCGTTATTGAGGATTTCGACGCCGCGCAGGATGCGGTCGCGCGCGTCGGATGAGAAGCGAATGTCTTTAGCGGCCATTGTCTTTCAGCTCCTTGAGGGAGAAAATTCGGTTTAGCGGTTGAGGGCGCGTTATTCGACGATCCCGAGAACGTCGCTCTCCTTCATGATCAGCAAGTCTTCGCCGTCGACCTTGACCTCGGTGCCCGACCATTTGCCGAACAGAATGCGGTCGCCGGTCTTCACGTCGAGCGGAACCAGCTTGCCGCTTTCGTCGCGGGCTCCAGGGCCGACCGAGACGATCTTGCCTTCCTGGGGTTTTTCCTTGGCGCTGTCGGGAATGATGATGCCGCCCTTGGTTTTCTCTTCGCCTTCGAGGCGCTTAACCACGACCCGATCATGCAGGGGACGGAAAGCCATGTTGCAATCTTCCTTGGATTACGCCGAAGCCGTCGCCCACGGCGCGCCCCGGCAAAAGGGTAAGGGAAACCTGTTGGCGCTCACCCGAGGCGAGTGCCAACAAGCTGTTGCGTAGATAGGAGCGTCTCCGCCACCTGTCAAGGATGCGGCGCGCCGTCTCTCGCTGGCCCGACCGGGAGCGGGCTTGACGGTCCCGATATCCCGCGCGAAAGGAAAGCGGTCGCCTGCTCCAGTCGGCCGCGTCGTCGCGAGGAACCATTGACCGGACCAAACTTGCCTCGCGCGCCCCGATGGCTTGGGCTCATCGCCGCTTGCGCCGCGCTCGCGCTCGATCAGGGGCATAAATATTGGATGCTGAACGTCTTCGATGTCGAATTCCGCCAGCCGATCCACCTGACGCCTTTTCTCGATGTGATGCTGAGCTGGAACCGCGGCGTCTCCTATTCGCTGTTTACCGCTCACGACGATACGGCGCGCTGGTTGCTGCTGGGCGCGCAGCTTCTGATCGTGGGAGGACTGCTTTTGTGGCTTTGGAGATCGCGTACGCTCGCCGTTGCATTAGGACTCGGACTGATTATCGGCGGCGCTTTCGGCAACGTGGCGGACCGCCTGCTGCGCGGAGCGGTGGCGGATTTCTTTTTCCTTCACACCAGCCTGCCGGTTGGTCCCTTGGCCAATTACGTGTTCAATGTCGCCGACGTGGCGATTACCGTGGGCGTGGCGATGTTGTTGTTCGAAAATTTTATCGTCGCGGCGCCGCCGTCCGACGCGCCGGCGGAATGAAGTCCGCGCCGCCGACTCGCAAATTCGGCGCTTTTCCGTTAATAGACGCGCGATCGCCTCTAAAAGGCCAAGAAATCGAGTTTATTGGTGATTAGGCGAGTCGTAGTCACGACTTGGCGGCGTGGCGATGATGCGTGGCGTGAATGTATGTCCGTTGACCGCAAGGAGTCATGTGCAATGAAGCTGGCGCCCCATTTGAGACGGCCGACATTGACCGCGATTTTCGTGGCGGGCGCGGCCCTTGGCGCGCTGGGCGCGGCGCCGGCGCGCGCGAGCGACGATATGTCCGCCGTGAACGCCGTGCTCGGCCTGTTCGGCGTCGATACAAACAACAGCGGCGACAAGATCGATTACCGCGAACGCCCGAAAATCGTGGTTCCTCCTAATCGGCAGGCTCTGCCAGAGCCGATATCGAGCGCGGACCGACCGGCGTCCTGGCCGGTCGATCAGGAAGGCGCTCACCGTCACGGCGCTCGGGTCGCCAACAGCAGCGGCGCGAACGCGGACGAACCTCCGCGCAAGGTCCTGACGGAGCCGCCGGAAGGTTTTCGCCGCCCCACCAAGGATATGTCGACCTGGAAAGATCCCAGCGTCAAGCCGTCCTGGTGGTCGAATCCGGTCGATTCGATCGGCAAGGCGGTCGGTCTCTCGAAGTAATTCAGGCCGAGTTTTCAAAACAGCGAGCCCTGATCGTCGCTCTTGCGTTTGCGCGCGGGCGGGCGTGGCGGCTTGCGGGGCGAGGGCGGCAAGCCGCGCGGCGATCCATCGGAGTCAAGCGGTTCATCCGAGCCAAGCGCCTCGTCCGAGCCAAGCGCCTCGTCCGAGCCAAGCGCCTTGGCGGCGATCTCGCCGTCGGCGAATTGCAGCCGCAGCCTTTGGCCCGCCGCGACGGCGGCGGCGGCCCGAACCAGCCGATTCTCCTCGTCGCGCACGAGCGCGAAGCCGCGCGCCAGCACCGAAGCGTGTCCGAGCGACTGGCGCAATTGCTCCAACTGCTCGAGCCTCGCGCGCCTGTCCCGCATCTTCGCCAGAAACGTCCACGCCAGCCGTCGAGCCAAGTCGTCCAGCCGCTGTTTAGCGCCGACGCGCTCCTGCTTCGCCAGCGCGACGCGCGCGCGCAAACCCTGTTCCAGCCGCGCGGCGAGTCCCTTCAGCCGTTCGCC
>JBAUVQ010000538.1:0-3389 GCA_049583305.1 Methylocystis sp. | reverse complement strand
AGCGTGCCGCGAACCTGGGGATGAGTGGGCGGCAGGAAGCCGACGAGCGGAATTTGCAGCAAGCTCGCGTCGAGCTTCCGCGCGCCATAGAATTGAACGAAGCTGCCCAAGCCCTCGTCAAAGCCCTTGGCGCGGACCTCGGCGTGGATGTCGTCGGCGGTCCGGCGCCATCGCCGGGCGATTTCGGCGTCGCCGTTCGTCGCCGCCATCTTCGCGGCGCGGTCGAACGCGACCCACGCCATCACCTTCGAATGGGTGAAGTGTCGAGGGATTCCGCGCACTTCCCAAATGCCCTCATCGGGCTCGCGCCAGATCGACTCCATGTGCTCCAGGATGGCGCGGCGGACATCCATGCCGTGCCGCGATGACGGCATGCCGCGGAGCTGCCCCTCATGAATGGCATGCAACACCTCGCCATAAACGTCGAGCTGACGCTGATCCACCGCGGCGTTGCCGACTCGCACGGGGCGGGACTGCTCGTAACCTTCGAGCCAGGGCAGCTGACGCTCCGGCAGCTGCTTGGCGCCGGTCACGCCATAGAGGATCTGCATCTGCGCGGGGCTGCCCGCCACCGCGCGCAAGAGCCAGTCGCGCCAAGCCTTCGCCTCGTCGTAGTAGCCAAGATTCATGAGCGAGAGCAGCGTAAAGGCGGCGTCGCGCAGCCAGCAATAGCGATAATCCCAATTGCGCGCTCCGCCGATCACCTCTGGCAGCGAGCTCGTTGGCGCCGCGACGATTCCACCCGTTGGCCCATAGGTCAGCGCCTTTAGCGTCAGCAGAGACCGCTTGACCTCGGAACCCCAGTCGCCGACGCTCGGGCATGGGTGCAGCCAGTCGCGCCAGAATGTCTCCGTTTTCGCGAGCGCCTGCCGAGGATCAAGTGGCGCGGGCGGAGGTCCATAGGAGCGCTCGTAGCCCAGCACGAAGGGGACGGTTTCTCCCGCCTTTACCGAGAATTCGCCGACGCTGCGCAAATCCTCGCCGTGAAGGGGCGTCGGCGTTCTAAGCACCAGCGCATCGGGGCCGGAGATCGCCAAGATTCCCT
Organism: Methylocystis sp.; assembly: GCA_049583305.1. Lineage (GTDB taxonomy): Bacteria > Pseudomonadota > Alphaproteobacteria > Rhizobiales > Beijerinckiaceae > Methylocystis. The sequence goes on along the minus strand of JBAUVQ010000538.1, from coordinate 2,344 downwards.
CTTTATCTTGCAGTTCCGTCACCCATGGCACGCTGACCCCGTAATCGAACCGAATGACGAGTTCGATGTAAAAATCCATTTGTCCACGCTCGCCCACGACAAGACGAACCACATCGCAACCGTTGGCCACGGGCATGAAGTCGATGAGCGTCGCGGCGCCGCCTTCCGTCTCGAACCTTGTCTCCAAGATTAGCGTGCCGTCGCGGTATTCGCGCGTGACGCGCGCGGAAGGATCACGTGGCGCAATCAAGAACCTGCCGTTATCGGGTGTTCCGAGCAGCGCGGCGAAGCAGGCGGGAGAGTCGAAACTTGGCGGGCAAAACCAGTCGATCGAGCCCGATTTCGATACTAGCGCGGCGGTTTCGCAATTGCCGATGAGGCCGTAATCTTCAATTCGCATGGACATGCGGGCCTCGCCGAGCACTCTCTTCAACAAACATTAGGGCGGAAGGGTTTCAATTCCAGCCGCATTCAAGTTATCGGAAGCTCTCGCGCCAAAGTGCGGCCCCGCGCGCGCCGAAGCTCGGCGCGCCATGCTCTCATGGCCGAGTTCGGGCCGCGCGGCCGGAATCTTCACCAACCAACGGCTCATTCGACGGGGAGTTTGATCGTCGCCTTCATACCGGGTTTCAACGCGGACCGTGGATTGGGAGCGCTGACGACGACTTGCCAGGACCCCGCGTTCTGTTGGATCGCGCGGATGATTTCGCCGTCGAAGCGCTCACCTTTGAGCTCGTCGACCGCGAGAACCACCCTTGTCCCGGCTTTGAGAGCCGCGGTCGCCTCCCCAGCTAAAGCAACCTTGATTTCGACCGCCTCGGGCGCGAAGACGAAGAGCGGTCGAGGAGACGTGGCGGAGACGGATTGACCCGGCTCGATATGGCGCGACAGGACGACGCTATCGATCGGCGCGGTGATCCGGCCGTCGGCGAGCTTTGCTTTCGCGGCGTCAAGCGCCTGCTGAAACTCCTGAACATTGTGGGTGTCGCGGTCGAGTTTCGCCTTCGCGCTCTCGGCGCGCCTCTTCGCGGCCGCGGCGAGGCGCTGCGATTGCGCTTCGCTCCGATTGAGCGCGGCCTCGTCTTGTTCCACGCGTTGTTGCGCCGCGTGCAAATGGGCGTCGCTCTCCGCGACCGCGCGTTCGAGAGACGGGACGCCGATCGTCGCGCAGAGCTGTCCTTGCGTGACGCGCGCGCCGACTTCGCAGTCGACGGATTGCACGCGCCCCGAAACTTTTGCATTGACGGCTTCGGCGCTCGCGGTTTCGATGACGCCCGTCGCGGTCTCGTAACGCGGCGTCGCCGCGACGGGCCTCCAACTCCGCGCCATGGGAGGCATGTTCAGATTCATATGATACATGATCCAGAGCGTGCCGCCGATGACGAGCGCCACGATCAGGGCGCCGAACGCCAGCGCCAGTGTGTTGTTCACGTTGTCGGGCGCCGTCGTGAGATGCAGGAAGAAGACGAGATGCACGCCGATCTGGGCGACGGCGAGAACGGTCAGCGCGACCGGTATGCTCGGCCGCCATATCCACGCCGACTGAGAGAAATAGAACGCCGCCGCCGTCAGCAGCGCCGACAGCGCGAGACCGATTAGATAGGCTTGCACGCCTTCCCGAACGCTTTCGCGCTCTTCGTCCGTGGCGCCGGGCGCGACGTCGAGGGCATTGCGTTCTTCGCCGCTAATGGTCATCGCGCGCCTCCGACGAGATAGACGAGCGTGAAAATCGCCACCCAGACGATGTCGAGCATGTGCCAAAACAGGTTGAAGCACAGCAGCCGGCGCCGGATGTCGGCGCGGAAGCCCTTGACGAGAAGCTGCGCCATCATTGTGCCGAGCCACAAAAGCCCAACGCTGACATGTGCGCCGTGACAGCCGACGAGGGCGAAGAACGAGGACAGGAACGCGCTACGCGCCGGACCTGCGCCGGCTGCGATCATCTCCGCGAACTCGCGCGCCTCAAGCATGAGAAAGGCCAGGCCCAACGCTCCGGTCACGAACAGGGCCGCCTGCGTCCAGATCATGCGGCGCGCCTCGGCGCTGACCGCCGAAAGCCCGCAAGTGAAGCTCGACAGCAGCAGACAAGTCGTCTCAATCGCCACGCTCCTCAAGTGGAAGAGATCGCCGCCCGCGGGGCCGCCGTCCGTCGCGGTCCGCAGCACCGCGTGCGCCGCGAAGAACGCTGAGAACATCACGATGTCGCTGATCAGGAAGATCCAGAAGCCGTAACCGACGATCACGCGCTTCGACGCCGGCCCGCCCTCGCCATGGCCGCGCGCCGCCGACCCGACCATGAGGCCCGCCGCGCCGGGCAAAGCTATCGTCGCGCTCGCCGTCATGC
>JBAUVQ010000537.1:0-4098 GCA_049583305.1 Methylocystis sp. | reverse complement strand
AACTGGTCGTCACCGACACGATCCAGGCGACCCCGGCGGTCGCGACCGCGCATAATATTCGGGTCATTCCGATCGGACCGCTGATCGGCGAGGCGATCACCCGCACCGCCAAGGAAGAGAGCGTGTCGAGCTTGTTTAATTGAGGAGGGGCGGAAGACCGGGTGAAGGCGAGGCTCTGGCCGGTTGCGAAGGGAGCGGCGGCTTTGTTCCTCGATGAGGGACTTGCTGACCTACTCCATCGCCGAGAATCAAGCCCGATCCTTCTTTCCTTGATTACAATTGCGGCAGAGAGTCTGGAGGTTTTCGAGTTCATTTCCTCCGCCGTTGGCCACCGAGCGAATGTGGTCAACCTCAAGCTCAACTTGATGGTCGTTCGAAGGACTCGCTCCACATTTGGCGCAGCGATAGTTATCGCGCTTCAGCACAGCCCATCTGTTCTTTAATGAGATAGTGACGCGTGGAGAGGCCGTTATGTTGCCCGCAAGTAATTTTTCACGGGAAATCTTCCCGCTATGGAAGGCTGCAAGCGCCTCGCAAGCGCCTCGCACGCTACCCCAATGGCGCTTGTATGGGGATTCAGATATTCTCTCGCCGAGCGCCGCAATTTGTCTCTTGCCCGGAGGAACGCCCAACTCTCTCCAAATGGCCTCAAGGTTCCGGATTAACTGCTCTGCCGAATGTTGTCTTTGCCTGCCCCCAGATATTCCGATGAGGGTCAGAGCTTTTTTCCAAGAGCCAAACCTCTCGATTATTGTTGCCGAGTGTGGCCGCGTTCCAGAGAGACCGTCGTATTGTGGTGAAGTGAAGTAACTTTCGCCAAACACCTGCGCAGCGGCTTGCAGCGCGCGCATAAGGTCTTCGTCACTTAGCCGAGTTCTTTTGGTCGTCAGATCAAACTTGAAGTCGTCACTCATGCTCTCTCTCGCCCCAGCGACAAAATATACCATGTTTTGCCGGGGTTATCGAAACAGCGAGAGCGCCACTGCGTTGACCTGTTATTTTGCCCCAGGCTCCGGCGGTAATCCAAACCCGCCTCCCACCGCGCGCAGCGCGCTGCGTGGGGCTTGTCCCCACCGCGCGCCGGCGCCAATAAGTGTCACATGAGCGAGAATCTCCCCTTACGCGAACCCGTCCCCGCAAGATTCAATCTCGCGCGCTATTGCCTCGCGGAGAACGCGCGCGTTCAGCCCGAAAAACCCGCGCTGACCATCGTCGGCGACGATCGCGTCCTGCAATGGACGCATGGCGAACTCGACGAAAAAGTGCGCCGCCTCGCCGCCGGTTTTCGCGCGCTTGGCCTGCAACCGGGTTCGCGGGTGATGATCCGCATGGGCAACGAGGCGGACGCCGCGCTGGCCTATTTCGCGGCCATCGCGGCCGGCTGCGTGGCGCTGCTGGCTTCGTCGCAACTGACCTTCGAGGAAGCGGATTTTTTGCGCGCGGATTGCGGGGCCGGCGCCCTGCTGCTCGGTGCCGCGTTCGAGCAAGAACCGCACGGCGTCCCTGGTCTCCATGTCCTGCGCGGCGCCGACATCGAGCGGATGCTGCGAAGCGAACCCTTGGACGACTACGCCGACACGGACGCGAACGATCCCGCCTATCTCGTTTACACCTCCGGCACGACCAGCCGGCCCAAGGGCGTGCTGCACGCGCATCGCGCCGCCTGGGCGCGCAGGATCATGTATCCGCATTGGATGGGCCTCGCCCAGGGCGATACGATGTTGCACGCCGGCGCGATCAACTGGACCTATACGCTGGGCGTCGGCGTGATCGACCCGCTCGCGTGCGGCGCGACGGCGGTGCTCTATAACGGGAGTCCCGACCCCGGGATCTGGCCGCGCATCATGGCCGATTCGGGCGCGACGATCTTCGCCGCCGTTCCAGGAGTCTATCGCCAAATCCTCAAGAGCGGGGCGCCGGAAAGTCACGATCTGTCCAGGCTTCGCCACGGACTCTCGGCGGGCGCGGCGCTCGCGCCGAGCCTTCTCGCGGAGTGGCGAGAACGCACGGGCAAGGAAATTTTCGAGGCCTACGGCATGAGCGAAATTTCCACCTTCGTGTCCAGCGGCCCCACGACGACTGTTCATCCCGGCTCGCCCGGACGCCCGCAGCCGGGCCGCCGACTCTCGGTGTTGCCGCGCGAGGGTGGAACGACGCCGCTGCCGCCCGGCGAGACCGGACTTCTAGCCGTCCATCGCGACGAACCAGGGCTGATGCTTGGCTACTGGAATCGCCCGGAGGAGGAAAAAGAAGCGTTGCGCGGGGACTGGTTCGTCTCGGGCGATTTGGTGGAAATCGACGCCGAGGGCTACGTTTGGCTACACGGGCGGGCCGACGAAGTCATGAACGCCGGCGGCTATCGCGTTTCGCCGGCGGAAGTCGAGCGATGTCTGATGGCTTTCCCGGGCGTCGCCGAAGCCGCGGTCGCGGAACGCCCCGGGCGCGATGTCGGAACAAGCGTCATCAAGGCCTACGTGGTCGCGCGCGACGGCGCATCCCTGGACGAGGCGGAGATTCTCGCTCATTGCGCGCTACATCTCGCGGGCTACAAACGCCCTCGGGCCGTGCGGACGCTGGCCGCGCTGCCTCGCAACGCCAATGGAAAACTCGCGCGCGGCTCCCTGCCCTGAGGCGGCCGCGGGCCTTTCCCGCGCCTCACTTCGCCGACGCGGGGCTCTCGATCTTTCTCACAACGCGCAGAACGCCGCGCTTTTTTCCCGCGTCCTCGCCGTTGACCACCGCTTTCATGTTTGGCGACGCCTTGAACACCACCACCTGTCGGGGTTCTATCGGCACCTTGGCGCCAGTTCGCGGATTGCGGCCGGCGCGTTCACCCTTGCCGCGCACGATGAAAGAGCCAAAGTCATGCAATTTCAATGTCTCGCCGCTGGTTAGCGTCGAGACGATCTCTTCGATGACGCCATCGACAAGCCGCTTGGCTTCGCGCTTGGACAACGCTCCGCACTTATTGGCGATCGCCAACGCGATATCCTGGCGGGTTAGAGTGCCTTGAGGTCCACGCTTCTCGTCTTCGCCTGGCGGCCCGAACGCCTTAGGCTTGCGAAGATTTGCGCGCGAAGGGGCTTTGAGGTTGCTGACCGCTGACATGGCCTCTACTCGTTGGTTGTCGAATTGCCCGGGCTCCGAGCACCCTCATTTCGAAGAAATGGACGCTCCACCAAGGATTAAGGCGACACTGCGCGCACGGCTGACTTTGCGAAAGTGCGAATGGTCACCTTAGTGGCGTGACTTTCTGCACGGTTGCTTGCGGATTCCCGCTCGAAATTCACTATTTCGCGTGCTAATGGCTGGGCGAAACGGATTCCGCGTTATGGTTCAAAGCGCGGCGGTATAAAGGTCCAAGCGACCCATGGGCGCGCGGCAAGCGCGCTCGCGAAGCGAGGCTTCTCACCTCCGCCACGAGGCGATTGGTGAGGGCGCCGACGGCCCGGGATCCTAGAGAAGCGCAATTTAGAACAGTCGCATAGAGTGTCTTGCATTCGCGAAACATAAAAATAATCCGGGCGATGAGTAGTGGTTGCGAACCACGGCGAACCGTCGCGCCGGAATCGACCGAGAGTAAGTTGGAGGCGGAAAAAGATGGCGCGGGTAAAAGGAGAAGCGGGCGACGCGGACGAAATGACTGGCGCGATGGCCGCGGCCACGCCCGATCCGATCGAGCAGGTGCGGGAACTGCTGTTTGGCGAAGCGAAGCGGACGACGGAACAGAATTTTCACGCGCTGGACGAGAAGCTCGAGGCCATGCGGGCGGATTTTCTAGCGCGCTTCGCCGCGCTGGAGAGCCGGCTCGTCGATTTGTCACGCGAGACCGAGCATAACCAGTCCGCCTCCATCGACGCGATCGGCTCGGCCATCGCGCAACTCGGCGCCACCGTACAAAATCTGAGCGTGCGGCGAAAGGGCGGCTGACATGGCCGCCCCCGGCGGATCGGACGAGAGCTTCGAGAAACTCAAGGCGCTTTTGCTGGGGGACGCGGTCGGTCGTCTCGACGCGGTCGAGACGCAGGCGCGGCGCGTCGACGCCTATGTCGGGGACAAGTCGCGGCTGGTAGCGGCGACGGCGGATATTTTAGTCGA
>JBAUVQ010000536.1:0-1691 GCA_049583305.1 Methylocystis sp. | reverse complement strand
ATCGTTTGAGTGATGGATTTGATGATGGGCCGGGCTCAAGATGATGTGCCCCCAGACGCCGCGAAACGGGATCCAAAACTGCGAATGTTGCAGATGCCCAATGGTCCAAAGAAAAACAATGAAAAGTATGTTTTTCCCATCAACCGAGAAAGTTTCGGTATTTCGGCTGAAAAGCCAGGCCAACACTCCAGACGCGCCTCCAATAAACATTGAAAGCATATATCCGAAGACAATATTATCGATGGGGTGATTTCTGAAATTCGTCAGGGGCGTAAGAACTTCAGCCGTGTGGTGCAATTTATGGAACTCCCACAAGAACGAAATTCTATGTTTAAGGTAGTGATCAATCCAATATCCAATCTCATAGGCCAAGAATAAAACCAGTGTCGATAGAATTTTTATCGACATATCGGAGAAGTGGAAAGGGTCGATCGAGCCAAACGCGCTCTCGAGCATGGAGCGCACGGCCGTCGAAACAGTATGCGTGGAAACCACGAGTGAGCCCACGATTACCGGCATGACAACGACGCTCAGCAGAAAAAGCTTCATGTCCGCGTGAAAGGAGGCGTACATCATGAGCTTCTTGGCGAAAATCGCGCGAGCGACTGCCCGTAAATTGGCGCGGCCTCGGCGTCTTTTTTGGCGATAAGCCAATGCGCCGACCGCCAGGCAAAAGGTCGTCGCCAGCGAATAGATCGAGAAAATCGAGCCAAGGGAAAACAGTTCGAACGATATCTTCGTGAGGGAAAAGCGGACAGCGCCGGACAGGTCCATCGAAAGTTTCCGGTCCAGAGGATTTCCAGGTCCATCCGAGATTGAAGCGCCCGTTTTGGGCGGCTCAATTCCGGTGTCGGTTTCCGACGGCGCGACCCCCGCGGGTTTATCGAACCGCCTGCCCGCGAACCCTATTCGACAGACGCGATGTCGCCAAGAGCCGCGCCAGCCCCATTCAATCCCCAAGCGTCGACCGGACGACGCGTTTCTGGCGCCCCCGATGTTCTGATCCAGGGAAATTAAGGACTTAGCGAATTCTCGCGCGCGGATCGCGTGGTGTCAAATTTGGACGGGCAAATACGGCGAACTGGGCCCGCCCCCTACTCCGGCGCCACGTCCGGCGTCCGCCACGCGAGATGCTGGCCGCTGTCGACCGCGATCATCTGTCCCGTCACGGTGCGCGCCCGCGCCAGATACATTACCGCGTCGACGACTTCGGAAAGATCGGCTGGACGGCCCAGCGGCACGCCGGCGACCTCCTCCACGAATTCCGCTTCGCCGAGCTTTTCGTTTGGCAGCACCGGCCCCGGCCCGACCGCGTTGACGCGAACTCGGGGCGCGAAGGCCTGCGCCATCGTGCGCGTCGCGGTCCATAGCGCCGATTTCGACAGTGTATAGGTGAAATAACGCGGCGTCAGGCGCCAGACGCGCTGGTCGATCACGTTGACGACGGCTCCTTCCGTTCGTTCCGGCAGCCGCGCGGCGAAACCTTGCGTGAGCAGCAGCGGCGCGCGCAGATTGACCGCCATCTGCCGCTCATAAACATCGAGCGAGAAATCCTCGGCTCCGTCCGGTTCGAACAGCGAGGCGTTGTTGACGAGCAGCGTCAGCGGCCCGAAGGCGCTCTCGGCGCGCTTGATCAGCCCGCGAGCCTCCCCCGCGTCCGAGAGTTCGGCCGGGACCGCCTCCACCCGCGC
>JBAUVQ010000535.1:0-2116 GCA_049583305.1 Methylocystis sp. | reverse complement strand
TCGAGCAAGCCGCCGAGACCAAGCGTGGGATCGGCGATGGCCGCGATCGAGAGCGGAACGGCGCGCGCCCGGGCGGTGAGGTCGAGGCGGTCGCCGACGGCGCCATCGACCTCCACTCGTCCTCCGCCAGCGTTAATGGCGACGCCACTGATATCGATCTGGCCGCCGCCGAGCGTGATCGTCGCCGGTCTCGCCAGGGCGAGGCGTTGGCCGTCGCGCTGGACGGTCAGCGCGGAAAGATCGACCCGCGCGCGCTCTCCGGGGGTGAGCGTCGCGGCGCTCGCCACGGTGAAACCGCGCGCGTTGACCGAGATATCAAGCGCCGTGCCCGCCCCGGCGGGACGCGCCTTCAGGCTGGCGGACGAAACCAGTTCCTCGACAACGCGCAAATTGTCGAGCGTCGCCACCCCCTCTAGCGCCGGGCGGCGCAGGAGATCGCGGCCCGAAAACTTCGCGCTGAATTTCTCGATACTTGCGTCCGGCGCGCGAATGGCGGCGCCCTTGGCGTCGATCGTCACGTTTTGACCGCCGGAAGCGTTGTCGAAGGCGATATCGGCGTCGAGCGCGCCGCCCAGTTTTCGCAACGCCAACGCCGAAAAATCGTCGAGGTCGGGCGCGGCCAAGGTCAACCGCCCGGTCGCGCCTCCGTCATAGGCCGCGGAACCCTTCAAGCTCGCGCGGCCGATGTTGATGTCCACGGTGTCCACCTTCCAGCCCGCACCCGCGCGGGCCGCGTCGACTCGTCCGCGCAACGCGCGTCCGTCCACCGTTCCGTCAAGCGAGGCGCTCGCGACAAGGTCCCCTAGAAGATCTTGCGCTTGCGCATGAAAGTTTAGCTTGGGAATGGGACGCCCATTGGCTCCGCCGTCGACAACGGCCGCGTCGAGCGAGGCGTCGGGCTTTTGCAGCGAGCCGGAAATTTTCGCGTCGATATTGGCGCGCCCGGTCAGGCGCGGATCGGCGCGATGGAGGTCGGGTATAATTATTTGCGCGGCGATGTCCGCTTTTTCCTTTGTCGCGGCGCCGTTTGCGCGCGCTTGCGCGAATTCGCCATTGATGGTCAGCGCGTCGAAACCGACGCCGCCGCCGGGCAGCGTTTCGACCGCGCCGGAAAGCGCGAGCCGGCGCCCCAGCAGCCCGTCGATGGCGGCGAGTCCCGCGCTCGGCGCGTTGACGGCTCCGTCAAGAACCGCCTTGATGTTTCCCTTGCTTGGCGCGCCCGAGAGCGCGGCGGTCAGCGTCAGCGCGCCGCGCAGATCGCGCTTGGCGAGAAGCGCGAAGCGCGACAAGTCGGAAGCCGTGATTTGCGCCTCGCCATCGAGCGCCGTCGGTCCGGCCTTGCCGGCGAAAGTGACGGCGGCGCTCGCCGTCTCAATCTTGGCGAGGCCGATGTCGGCGTCTCCCGCGCCGTTCGCCCGCGCCCGTAATTTGAGCGCCACGTGATCGCCGAGCGCGTCGGCAAGCCCTCTGTCGGCCAATGCGAGTTCGCCGCCGCGGGCCTCGACGGCCAGGTCCATATGCGCGGCGTTGTCCGTCAGCGGTCCATCCGCGACCGCCGTGACCTCGGCGTCGAAGTGGCCGAAGCGCCCGGCGGAGGACACCGCATCCTCCACCAGGAAGCGCAGCTTCGCGTCGGGCTGGGCCGCGCCGCCGGTCACCGTGAGTTCGCCCTCCAGCGTCTTGGCGCGAAACGCGGCTGTCTCGGACATGGGCAGGCCATGCAGCGCGGCATGGGCTTCGATTTTCTGATCGGCGCCGAGGCGGCCCGAAGCATCGAGACGCAGCGCCGAATTTTCGAGCGTCAGATTGTCGAGAATCGCCGAGCCGTCGTCGCCGAGGACGGCGGCGCCGGTTAGTTTGGCGCCGTCCGCGAACAGGTCGGCGAGCGCTTTTGGCAGCAGCGGAGCAAACTGGCTCGCGAGGTCGAACGCCATTCGGCGCCCCGCCGCGACGCGCGTTATCGTCGCGCCGCCCTCGGCTCCGAGACCTTCGCCCGCATGGGCGACAAGCTTGGCGACGAAATTGTCGAGCGGCCCCTCGCCATTGAGAGCAATGTCGATCGCGGGCAGACCGGGCAATCGCGCCAATCGCGCGATTATCCCGCCCTCGGGTTCCC
>JBAUVQ010000534.1:0-1695 GCA_049583305.1 Methylocystis sp. | reverse complement strand
TCGAAGGCGTCGGCGTCGAGCACCTGCGCCCAAAGGTAGCTGTAATAGCCGGAAGAATAGCCGTCTCCCGAGAAGATGTGGGAGAAATGCGGCGCGCGGTGGCGCATGATGATATCCGCGGGCATGTCGATGCGCGCGAGGCTCGCGCGCTCGAGTTCGCCGACGTCGATCTCGCCCTCCTGGTCGCGCTCGTGCAGATCGAGATCGACGAAGGCCGAGGCGCAGAACTCCACCGTCGCGAATCCCTGATTGAAATTGCGCGCGGCGACGATGCGCGCCAGCATGTCCTCCGGCAAGGCTTCGCCTGTCTCGGCGTGAAGCGCGAAGCGGCGCAACACGCCGGGCTCAAGCAGCCAATGCTCATAAAGCTGCGACGGAAGCTCGACGAAATCGTGCGCGACATTCGTGCCCGCCACGCGCGGATAAGTTACGTCGGACAACATGCCATGCAGCGCATGGCCGAACTCGTGGAACAATGTGTGCGCGTCGTCGAGGCTGATCAATTGCGGCGCGCCGGCCGGCCCTTTCGCGAAATTCATCACATTGACGACGATGGGGCTGATATCGCCGGCGAGTTTTTCCTGGCCGCGGAACTCGGACATCCAGGCGCCGCCGCGCTTGGAGGGCCGCGCGAAATAATCGCCAAGAAACAGCGCGACATGTTCGCCCCACTCATTCAAGACTTCGAACGCGCGCACTTCCGGATGATAAAGATCGAGCCCGCGCCGCTCGACGAAGCGCAGCCCGAACAGACGCTCGGCCACATGGAAGGCGGCGGCGATCATATTGTCGAGCTGGAAGTAAGGCGCGACTTCCGCCTGATCGAGATCGTAACGCTCCTTGCGCGCGCGCTCGGCGTAATAGCGCCAGTCGGCGGCGCCAAGCCGGAAATTCGCGCCCTCATTTTCGATGGCCGCCTGCAACGCGGCGCGCTCGCTCCGCGCCTGTTCGAGCGCCGCCGCCCAGACCTCGTCGAGAAGGGCGCGCACCGCCTCGGGCGTTTTCGCCATCGTGTCGTCGAGCTTATAGGCGGCGAAATTCTCGTAGCCGAGCAGCCGCGCGCGTTCGTGCCGCAGTCGCAAGATTTCGGCGATGATGGCGCGATTGTCGGTCTCCCCGCCGCTCTCGCCCCTCTTCGCCCAGGCGGTGAAGGCCGCCTCGCGCAGATCGCGCCGCGCCGACCCTTGCAGAAACGGCTCGACCGAGGAACGCGAGAGCGAGACGCCATATTTGCCGCTGGCGCCGCGCTCAGTGGCAAGGGCCGCGGCGGAGGCGCGAAAGCTCTCCGAGAGCCCGTCGAGCGCGTCTTCATCCAGCAGCAGCAGGAAGGAAGATTCGTCGGCCAGCACATTTTGCGAAAAAGCGGCGCCAAGCCGCGCGAGCCGTTCGACGATGGCCGTCATGCGCGCGCGCCGATCGCCTTCGAGCCGCGCGCCGGCGCGCACGAAGTCCTTGTGGGTAAGCTCCAGCACGCGCGACTGCTCGGCGGTCAGTCCGAGCGTATAGCGCCGCGCGTATAGCGCCTCGATCCGGGCGAACAGCGCCGCGTTCATCGACGTCTCGCTGGCGTGCCGCGCCAACACGCCCGAGACTTCCCGCTCGATTTCCTCTAGCTCGGGCGTCGAATCGGTCCCACAAAGATTCCAGAACACCGCGCCTACCTGTCGCGACAGGCGTCCCGAATCTTCGAGAGCG
>JBAUVQ010000533.1:0-1655 GCA_049583305.1 Methylocystis sp. | reverse complement strand
TTCCGCCATCTCCTTTTGCGTCTCGCCGGTCGAGCGATTGTTCTGGTTGACGAAGGGCGGATAGCGACACGCTAGTCTAGACGTCGATGCCGTATTGTTTGTAGAGTTCGGCTCTCTGGGCGGGTTCCATAAAGCGCAAATCATTCACCTTCATGGCTTTATAGGCCATTTTCGCGCTCGCCATGATGCCCGGCCATTCCGGCTTGGCGATGTATTCGGCGTCGGACAAGTCCTTTCCGCATTTGTCGAACAACTCAACAATCAAATCGATGGTGTTCTTTATCAAATCCGCTTCTTTTTCTTCAAACAACAATACACCTATGGCTCCACGAGGGTCTCCTTCGAACCTGCTATCGTCGAACAAACAATGAACTACCTCGTCAAACGAGCCATATTTTTCGTGATTGATCCATCTATTTGTTTGATACGACGCATCGCTCAACGCTATTAAGTAATATAAAACATTCATGCGCATTTTTGGGTATTCTATTATATTCATAACGCGCGCTCCCTGTTTAATTTATTCACACGACCCGATCCGCATCAACGTAGTAATTTATTCGCTCGCCTACGGCTTATTCCAACGGCTCCATTTTAGCCAGTCCTTCAGGGGAATGTGCGCATTCACGGCGTCTTCGTCGATTGACCCGTCTATCGGCTGTCCGTCCAAGCCGATCACATTTCCCCTGGAATTCACAATAACATGGTCCTCTCTTTGCGATGGGTAAGAACTGTCAGGGTTTCCTCTATCGACCCGCACGCCATCTCCCTTATAATTTGGGTTCTACCACCGCCACCCAACTCCTTTACCGTTTGGTCGTCCGTCCCCCCAATCGGCCGGAACCTTCTCCACGGCCAGCCGCTTGCCATCCCACTCCGTCGCCGAGGGAGATTTCGCACCATCGTTTTCGGGCTTTTCGGTCGAAGCGCCCTTCTCCTGCTCTTCCCGGTCGTGATTGTCCTCCGGCGGTATCGGCGGAGCCGCCGCGACGGGGGTTTGCGGAGTCGCGTCGGCGGGTTTGTTATCCTCGGCGTTGTTCGGCGCGGGCTCGTTTGTTGTCGAGGGAAAGGCCTCGGCAACTGGCTCACCGCGGTGGGATTTCCGCCAGTCATCCACCGTCTCGCGAACGGCGTTCCCGACAGCCGCCGCCGCGGCGGCAGCCGCTCCAATCAGAGGAAGCGGAACGGCCTGCGCCACTTGCGGGCCGTCGCTCTTGCGCCGCGTCCCGCCGCCCGCTCCCGTCGTCCACTTTCCGCCGGGGCCGCGCTGCTCGTTCGGATCAAACGCCTTCGTTACTTTTTTTTTAAGCCCCGAGGGATCGTCCAGCAGGTGACCAATCGCCACCGGCCCCGCGCCCGTCGCTGCCAACAGCACATTCGCCGCCGGGTCGCTCACCGGCGCCTGCCCCAGCTTTACGCGGGCTTCGTTGCGCGTCAGAATCCCCGCGCCGACGTAACTCGTCAGCACCTGCGCCTGCTGGCCGGCGTCGATTTGCGCGTCCTCGCCCCAGGCGAATTCGATCTCCGTTTCACCAAAATCCTCGATCAGCACGCCGTCGATCAGCCGCTTCACCCACTTTAAAACCGGCCACAGCCCCTCTTCTTCCGCCATCTCCTTTTGCGTCTCGCCGGTCGAGCGATTGTTCTGGTTGACG
>JBAUVQ010000532.1:0-2157 GCA_049583305.1 Methylocystis sp. | reverse complement strand
CCACAGATGACCAAGCGTCGGCGCGGCGACGCCCGCCTCGATGCGGCGCAATTCGTCTGAATCGATTCCGCTCAACTCCGCGAGCCGATCGAGAGATCGCCCCTTGCGAGCGATCAACCGCTTAAGTCGGTCGGCGACAGTCGCCGCCAGGAGATCGGGCGAGGATCGCCGGGACTTGGTCGGTGGAGGGTCGTTTTGCGTGATGGCCTGGGCGTTCATTGCATTATTCCTATAATCTAAATCAGATTTATGCCAACGCAACCCACTGCGTCAAGGGGCGTCGCCAACTTATTTCGCGCGCCGACACCGACAACGCGGCGACCTAAGCCTAATTTGCAATTACGTGATATATATCAATATAATGTGATCGCCAGAAAAGATTCATGGCCGCGAAAACGCCTCATGGACGGACTGATGTGGATGGAGATTGTCGAGTGGCGTTGAAAGATACAATCTATTAATATGATAGGTTATCTGTAATAATTGACATGGGAGGCTCATGAAAATGGAATCGCTCTCTCCGCCAGGCCGATCTCTCGCCGTCCTGTGCGCCTCGCCCGCGATGACTCAGCTTTTGACCCAAAAAAGCCTTATCCGCCCCCCGTTGCGCTCGCCATTCATTGTTGGTGGCCTATGGCGCAGTCGGTGCGCGCCGGAATCTCCAAAGGCGCGGCGACTCGAGTTTCTACGCATCATCCGTCGTGTCTTCGAGCTCGGCGTCCTCGAACTCCATCTCCCTTTCGAAAACCTGGCCATCGTCTCCGACAAGCCCCAGGGCGTCGTCGATGTCGAATTCCGATTGAGGGCGCTGCAACAAACCTTCGTCTTCGAGCCGTTCGAGGTCGGGAAGGTCGCGTAGCGTCGCGAACCCAAAAACCCCCAGGAACTTTTTTGTCGTGACATAGGCGAAGGGCGCGCCGGGTTCGGGCGCGCGCAGGGCGCCGTCAATGAGATCGAGACGTTTCAGACTACCGATGACGTCGCGGCTGATTTCCTTGCCGGCGAGCCGCGAGATTTCCGCACGAGTGGCGGGTTGCAGATAAGCAATCGCCGTCACCGCCAAAAGTTCGGTCGGCGTCAGTTCGGGAAGGCCCGCGTCGCGTGGTTCGCCAGCATTTGCCGCGCGGATCGCGGCGGAAAAGCGCGGTTTGGTGCGCAGCTGATAGCCGCCGGCGACGAATACGAGGTCGTAGGGTCGCGCGCGAAGTTCGTCGACGATGTCGGCGATGAGATCGTCGAGTTTGCAACTCTGTCCGACGAGTTTCGCCAGCGCTTCGCGAGGCACGGGATCACGCGCGGCGAAGATCGCCGCCTCGACGCGACCCATCCACTCGCGCCAGCGCGCGCCTTCTGGCAATTCGACGACGTCTCTATCGAACAGCGCATCCTGTTGCCGCTTTTTGGGACGGCTCATCGCTATGCCTCACAAGCCATAGAGCCGAAAATTCGGGCGGCCGGAGAGTTCGCGCACGGCGCCGAGTTCGACGAGCCGATCGAACAAGCGGCGGGCGGCGCGATCGGAAAGCCGCGCGGTCTTCGCGGCTCGCGCGGGCGACACGGCGTCGTCGCCAAGCAAAAGTTCGACGACCCGCCCGGCGCCCTTGGTCCGCAATTTGGACTCGACCGCGAGAAGTTTTTCGCCAGCGCGCGCCAAATCACCGGCGAGAGCGTAAGCCTCCCCTGCGGCCATCGCATAGGCGCCGGCCGCGGCGTCGACCCAATCCGGATCGGCTGGACGCGGACGCTTGCCGCCTGGGCCGCGACGCAACGACGCATGCGCAATCGTCGTGGTGAGCAGTGGAACCGGCGCATCCCAACCAAGACGCCGCGCCAGCGCGAGGTCGGCGACCCAAAGAGCTAAAATCTCGACGTCGACCGGTGGCGCGTCCGAAAGCAATTTCATCGCCGCGGCGCTGGCGGCCGCGGCCGCCGCAAGCGGATGCTCGGCGCCGGCGGCGATGTCTCGCAAGGCGGCCGCGAGGCCGTCGAAACTTGTGGCGTCCGTCAATCCAGCCAGTTCGGCCGCCATTCGCAGGGTCGGGGCGTCAAGCCGTATCGGGCGGGACGCGAAGAGGCGCCACAGGCGATGCATGCGCCCGGCGGGACTTGTTTGCTCCCCAATCGGCGCGAGATGTTCGGCGTCACGCAGGTTTGAGG
>JBAUVQ010000531.1:0-1823 GCA_049583305.1 Methylocystis sp. | reverse complement strand
TCACTATACCCTGTGGCCATCCGCGGGGGCTCCGAATCGGCTTCTCTCCCTCCGCGCGACAGGATACTTATGCGCGTTCTTGGCATTGAAACCACCTGCGACGAAACGGCGGTCGCCGTCGTCGAGGACCGGCTCGGCTTCGACGGCGGCGAAATTCTCGCCAACGAGGTGATGAGCCAGATCGCCCGCCACGCCGCTTATGGCGGCGTCGTGCCGGAGATCGCCGCGCGCGCGCATATCGAGGTGCTCGACCGGCTCATCGAACGCGCGCTCAAGGACGCGCGGATCGAAGTCGCCGGCGTCGACGCCATAGCGGCGGCGGCTGGGCCGGGGCTGATCGGCGGCATATTGGTGGGGCTCACGGCCGGCAAGGCGCTGGCCCTCGCGGCGGGCAAACCCTTCATCGCGGTTAATCACCTCGAAGCCCACGCGCTCACCGCGCGACTGACCGATGGAATCGAATTCCCCTATCTGGCGCTGATCGTTTCGGGCGGCCACACGCAGCTTGTCGCCGTGCGCGGCGTCGGCGCCTATCAGCGTCTCGGCTCGACCGTCGACGACGCGGCGGGCGAGGCTTTCGACAAGGTGGGAAAAATGCTCGGCTTGCCCTATCCGGGCGGACCGCAAATCGAGAAACTGGCGCTCGACGGCGATCCGCGTCGCTTCGATCTGCCGCGCCCGATGCTGGGGCGTCCGAACGCGGATTTCTCGCTGTCGGGTCTCAAGACGGCGGTGCGACAGGAGCTTTTGCGGCTTGGCGAAGAGCCGAGCGACGCCGACAAAAGAGACCTCGCAGCGTCGTTCCAGGCGGCGGTGGTCGATGTGATCGTCGACCGCGTGCGCGCCGGGTTGAAACTGTTCGCCGAAAAAGGCGCGTCGTCGCCAGGCGCCTCCGGGAGCCCGCGCGGGCTTGTCATCGGCGGCGGAGTCGGCTGCAACGGCGCCATTCGGCGCGCGCTGACGCGCTTTTGCGCCGAGTCCGGGCTGCGCTTCGTCGCCCCGCTGCCGGAGCTGTGCTCGGACAATGGCGCGATGATCGCCTGGGCGGGGCTGGAGCGCTTCAAGCTCGGACTGGCCGACAATCTCGATTTCGCGCCGCGCCCGCGCTGGCCGCTAGACGCCAACCCCGGCGTCCTGCATCACGGCAAGGCGTAGGCCGTGCGTCCGCTGCTCGTCGCCGCCGTCGCGGGCCTCGCGCTCACGCCGCAGACGCCTTCGAGCGGGCTTCTGGCGCGAGAGCCCGAAATCGCGGGCGTGCGGGCCTATTACGCCCCGGACGCTGGGATCGAGAGCGTCGACGCGCGGCTGATCGCCAACGCGAAGAACTCGATCGACATGGCCGCCTATGTGCTGACCGACCGGACGCTGATCTCGGAGTTGGGCCGCGCGGCGATGCGCGGGGTGCATGTGCGCGTTTATCTTGATGGCGAGCAGATGGGTCGTTCGGAGGGCGCCGTCGCGCAAATCGCCGCGACGCCTAATGTCGAACTGCGTGAAAAGCGCCGCTCGCGCGATCCGATGCACCTCAAATCCTTCGTCGTCGACCATCGCGTCTTGCGCAGCGGCTCCGCCAATTTTAGCGTGTCGGGCGAGGAATATCAGGACAACGACCTCATCGTGATCGAGAGCGCGCCCTTGGCCCGGAGCTTCACCGAAAATTTCGAGCGCATGTGGGCTCGCGCCGACAATCAGCGGATCGGCGGCAGATGACCCGCGCCCGCGTCATGGTGCTCGGCGCCGGCGCCTGGGGCGTGGCTCTCGCGAATGTCGCGGCCTTTGAGCGTGACCGCGTCGCGCTGTGGGGGCATGACGCGGAGCACGTC
>JBAUVQ010000530.1:0-3271 GCA_049583305.1 Methylocystis sp. | reverse complement strand
CGCCAAAGCGCTTTCGAGCAACTTGCCGCGCTCGGAATCGCGGGTCGCGATGAATTGGTCTTCAAAGAATTTCGGCAACTGCGCCGTGCCGCGCATGGTTTCATCATTAACCAGCAGCGGCGGGTTAACTTCCTGATAACCATGCTCATCCGTGTGCAGATCGAGCATGAATTGCGCCAGCGCGCGCTCCAGCCGCGCGATCTGGCCCTTGTTCACGACGAACCGCGCACCCGAAAGCTTCGTCGCGGTCTCGAAGTCCATCAGCCCCAAGCCTTCGCCGATGTCGAAATGCTCCTTCGGCTCGAATTCGAACCTGCGCGGTTCACCCCAGCGCAGGACCTCGACATTATCGTGCTCGTCCTTGCCCTCCGGCACGCTGTCCAGCGGCGCGTTGGGGATTTCGGCCAGCTTGTCGTCGAGCTTTTTGATCGCATCGCGCTCGGCGGCCTCCATCGCCGGCCAATCTTCCTTGATCTTCGCGACTTCGGCCTTGAGGGCTTCCGCCTTGGCGGCGTCCTTCTCCTTCATCGCGACGCCGATCTCCTTCGAGGCGGTGTTGCGGCGCTCCTGCGCGGCCTGCAATTTGGAGATCGCCGCGCGGCGCGAATCGTCCAGCGCCAGCAGCGTTTTCGCAAGAGGCTCAAGACCACGCCGCGCGCGGCTCTTGTCGAAGCTTTGAGCGTTGTCGCGAATCCATTTGATGTCGTACATTTGGGGTCCGGAATTTTGAAGAAGATCAGGCGACCTTGTCCCTCAAGCGGGAGAGCCGGTCAACCCGCCCCTAAACGCCGCCGCCCGTCGCCGCCTGGGCCGCCGCGCGCTTCTTCTCGATCATCCGCACGGAAAGGATCGACGCCTCGTAGAGCAATATCCCCGGCACGGCCAGGGCCAGCTGGCTGAATACGTCGGGCGGCGTCAACACCGCGGCGACAATGAACACCAGCACGATGGCGTAACGGCGTTTTTCGGCGAGAAATTGCGAGGAGACAATGCCGATCTGCCCGAGCAGCGTCAGCACGACCGGCAACTGAAACACAATGCCGAAAGCCAAAACCAGCGTCATGATCAGCGACAGATATTCGGACACCCGAGGCAAAAGCTCGATCTGCGCGCGGCCGGGCTCGTTGGCCTGCTGCATGCCGATGAAAAAGCGCAGCAAATTGGGCGTCACGACGAAATAGACCAGCAGCGCCCCAGCCGCGAAAAACAACGGCGTCGCGAACAGATAAGGCCGAAACACCGCGCGCTCGTGCTTATAAAGGCCGGGCGCGACGAAGGCGTACAACTGGCTGAACACCACCGGGCAGGACAAAAACGCCGCCATGAACAGCGCGACCTTCATTTGCGTGAAGAAATACTCCTGCGGCGCCGTGTAGATCAGTCGCGCTTCCGGCCCGGCGACATGGGTATAGGGCATGACCAGAATATTATAAATGTCCTTGGCGAAGTAAAAGGAGATCAGAAACATCACCAAAAAGGCCAGCAGCGCCCGGATCAACCGTTCGCGTAGCTCCATCAGATGCTCGATCAACGGCGCCTTGGTGGCCTCGATATCGGCGTCGCTCATGCGCTAGGCTCTTCCTTGCGCGCGGCGGGCGCATCAGCCAATTTCGAGGGCCCCTCGACCGTATCGGTGATTTGCTTGCGCGCCTGCGCCATCGGATCGAAGGAGCCGTTCAACCCGACGCCCTTCACGGCCGAGTCGACTTCCCGTTCGAGGTCTTTCTTCAGATCGTGCAGTTCGGCCTCGCGCATCGCGTCCGCGAACTGGCCTTGAAACTCCGCGGCCATGCGACGCATCTTGCCGGTCAGTTGACCAAGCTGCCGCAAAACGCGCGGCAAATCCTTCGACGGGATCGCCACGAGCGCGACGATACCGATGACGATCAGTTTACCGGCGTCGAAATCGAACATTTCTTCATCCGCGCAGGGGTGGCGCCAAGCGTGACGGGAAGGCGGCGCGCGGCCTCGAGCGAAGCCTCAAGCCTCACAGCTTCTTGGCGTCGCTCGTCTTGTCGAGGGCGGCGTGATCCGGCGAAAGACGCTCGACCGCCTTCGGCGGCTCTTCGGCCGTCGTTTCGTCCTCGGCCATGCCCTTCTTGAAGGCCTTGATGCCCTTGGCGACGTCGGTCATCACGTCGGAAATCTTGAACTTGCCGCCGAACAGCACGAACACCACGCCGCCGACGATGATCCAATGCCAGATGGACAGACCACCCATGGCGCAACCTCCAGAACTGCGCGGGTTGCCGTTACAACCCGTTATTTGAGCGGGAAATTAGGACGCCGGCGGCGCAAAAACAAGAACAATCGGCGACGCCGACGCGTCATAATGGAGAAACCGCCATGCGCCGAGTTCAGTAGGTCTTGGCCAAATAGTCGGCGATCGTCTTGGCGTCCGCGTCGCTGATCGGCGCGTGGTAGGATTTAATCATCTTCTTGACCTCGCCCTCCCAAAACTCCCGACCACGCCGAGGCGGCTGCGTGTTGATATAGTCGACGGAATGACACGACATGCAATTGTTTCGCGCCGTCTCCGCGTCGGGACCAGGGCGCAACGTCGCGGTTTCCTCCGGAAGTTCGTAGGTCAGGGGCTTGGCCTCGCCCGCCCCCGCGAGCGCGGCGAGAACAGCGAGGGAAAACAAGACAATGCGCATCGCCGCCATCTCCGTTCACGCCGCGACGACGCGCACCGTCTCGACGACGTTGCGCAGATAGCCGGGAGGATTCCACAAGGGGGTCATCGGCTGCGACTGGCCAATGCGGTTCACCGCGCGCACCGTTAACTCGTGTGCTCCGGCGGGCAGCCGCAGTTCGGCTCGCCATTCCCGGAAGGAATAGCGGCCCAGGTCGGAGCCAAGGCGCGTCTCGACCCAGTTCCGGCCTCCATCGTGAGACAACAGCACATCCGATATGCCGTAACCGCCATCAAAGGCGATTCCCCTCACCAACGTCAACGCCCCGGCCTTCACCTTGGCGCCGTCGGCAAGGTTGGTGATGAAGGAACGCACGTTGAAGCGACGCACCGGAACCGTCGCGGCCGCCTTCTGTCCTGGTTCGACGCAAGCGCAGTCATTGTCGGGCATGCGATAGGCGCTCGCCATCCAATAGCCGTCGAAGACATGGTCAATCACCGTGATCTCATTCAAATGCTTGACCCAATACGTGCCGTAATATCCGGGAACCACCAGCCGCATGGGGAAGCCGTTGAGCCAGGGCAGATCCTCGCCATTCATCGCGTAAGCGATCATGACCTCCCCATCGCGGGCGT
>JBAUVQ010000529.1:0-5032 GCA_049583305.1 Methylocystis sp. | reverse complement strand
CAAGGGCGTCGAGATCGGCGCGGGATTCGCCGCCGCCGAATTTTCCGGAGAAGCCAACGCCGACGAGATGCGCCGGGGAGCGGATGGCGCTCCAACGTTTCTGTCGAACCACGCCGGCGGCGTGCTCGGCGGCATATCGAC
Source organism: Methylocystis sp. (assembly GCA_049583305.1). Taxonomy (GTDB): domain Bacteria; phylum Pseudomonadota; class Alphaproteobacteria; order Rhizobiales; family Beijerinckiaceae; genus Methylocystis. The sequence goes on along the minus strand of JBAUVQ010000529.1, from coordinate 4,891 downwards.
GGGACAGCCCATTGTCGCGCGCTTCGCGGTGAAGCCGACCTCGTCGATCCTCACGCCGCGCCGCACCATCGACAGCCAGGGCGCCGAGACCGAGGTCGTCACCAAGGGCCGCCACGACCCCTGCGTCGGCATAAGGGCGGTGCCGGTCGGCGAGGCGATGATGGCCTGCGTGCTGGCCGACCAGTTTCTGCGCCACCGCGGGCAGGTGGGGTGAGGTTTTCTCGCCGCGAGGCGCTGGCGCTTGGCGTGATGGCGCCCTTGCCCGCTTCCGCGCGCGCAACCAAGACGTTGCTGGTCACTCCGCCCGTGTCTGGTTACGACCCCGGCCCGGGTCGCTGGGATCGCCCGGCGCGGCTCGCCTCCATCGAGGTCAAGCTTGCGGGCGACCGCTTCGCCGCCCTTCTTCGCGCCGAGGCGCCGCGCGCGGCGACCAAGACGCTGCTGCGCGTCCACGACGCGGCCTATATTTCGCGGGTGGAAGCTGGCGCGCCGACCGGCGTCGACGACGCCCCGATGAGCCCCGGCGCCTTTGAAGCGGCCGCGCATGCGGCTGGAGGCGCGGTTTTCGCCGTCGACGCGGTCCTGCGCGGCGCGGCGACAAACGCGTTCGTCGCGACACGGCCGCCCGGCCATCACGCCCGGCCCGGCGCGCCGATGGGTTTTTGCTTTTTCAACAACGCCGCCATCGCCGCGCGCCACGCGATGGCGGCGCATGGCGCGGAGCGCGTGGCCATCATCGATTTCGACGTGCATCACGGCAATGGCGTTCAGGAAATCTTTTGGGCCGAGAAAAACGTCCTCTATTGCTCGACCCACCAAATGCCGCTCTATCCCGGCACGGGCGCCGCCAGCGAACGCGGCGCGTTTGACAATATCGTCAACGCCCCGCTCGCCAAGGGCGACGGCGGCGAGGCTTTTCACAGGGCGTTCGGGGATCGGATTCTCCCGCGTCTAAGCGCCTTCGGGCCGGATATCATCATCCTGTGCGCGGGTTTCGACGCGCGTCTGCATGATCCGCTTGGCGGGCTCCGGCTTGTCGAAAACGATTTCGCCGATGTGACGCTGCGCATCATGGAGATCGCCGCGCGCCGCCGTGGCGGACGGGTCGTGTCGCTGTTGGAGGGCGGCTATAATCCAGACGACCTCGCGGCCTGCGTCGCCGCGCATGTCGGCGCGCTGATGCAGGCTTGACGCGTTTCACCCGAGGCGGCGCCCGACGGAATTAAACGGATCACGCACGGGCTTCGCGCTCTCGTTCGCTTGCCGCTTAAGCCGCCAGCCGACCAGGAAACCGGAAAGCGGCAGAAGCACCAGCCCCAGCGTGATGAAGGAGGCCGGCAGGCCCGACTTGTATCTAAACCAGGCCGCCGCGAGCGGCGCGAGCACGACTCGCCACGTCACGGCGGCCATGACGGCGTAGCTGATGGGCCCCGGAACGATTTTTCCCCGGCTGGCGGCGGCGACGCCTCCGACGAGAGCGAACAGCGCTCCTCCGACAATCGCGCCGTAAAACAACGCGATCGGCACGATAAGAACCAGCCAGGCCGCATCGTTTGGATGCCCCGTCTTGGTGAAGAAGAATTCGTAGACGCCGTCGCACAGCGCGAACAAGCCAAATATGCCGGAGGTGATCACGACTCCAGAGCTCGCTGAATCAGACACGCTTACGGACATCGCGAAACCTCCATTCCACTATTCCCGGCGCGAGGACATCATGCGCACGCAAGCCCTAAAATTTCGACGGCTAATTTTCATAAAATCATATCAATGCGTTATGACCAGATGGCCGCGAGCGCGGAGGCGCTCGTCCCGCCTCGACGCCGACATCTCGAACGGCCCGCCACGCAAAAAACCCGCCCTCGAAGGGCGGGTTCGATCTCTCGCGCGGCGCGCTTCGTTATTCGACGGCTTTAGGCCCCGTGGGGTTCGCCGGCTCGTTCATGATGCCGAGCCGGCGCGCGACCTCGGTATAGGCCTCGACGAGGCCGCCCATGTCGCGGCGGAAACGGTCCTTGTCCAGCTTGTCGTTGGATTTGATGTCCCACAACCGGCATGAGTCCGGAGAGATTTCATCGGCGACGACGATTCGCATCATCTCGCCTTCCCAGAGGCGGCCGCATTCCATCTTGAAGTCGACGAGGCGGATGCCGACGCCGAGGAACAGGCCGGACAGAAAGTCGTTGACGCGGATGGCCAGCGCCATGATGTCGTCGATCTCCTGCGGGCTGGCCCAGCCGAACGCGGTGATGTGCTCCTCGGAGACCATGGGGTCGTCGAGCGCGTCATTCTTGTAATAGAACTCGATGATGGAGCGTGGCAGCTGCGTGCCCTCCTCCATGCCCAAACGCTTCGCCAGCGAGCCGGCCGCGACATTGCGCACGACGACTTCGAGCGGGATGATCTCGACCTCGCGGATCAACTGCTCGCGCATATTGAGCCGGCGGATGAAATGCGTCGGCACGCCGATCGAGTTCAGATTCTGAAACACATATTCGGAGATGCGGTTGTTGAGGACGCCCTTGCCGTCGATGATCTCATGCTTCTTGGCGTTGAAGGCGGTCGCGTCGTCCTTGAAATGCTGAATCAGGGTACCCGGCTCCGGGCCCTCGTACAGCACTTTGGCCTTGCCTTCGTAAATGCGGCGGCGGCGGTTCATGGGTATCGACCGGGGCTTGAGAAAATCCATGGGATGAGCCGTTGCTCCTTGGTTCGCGCTCCGACGGCTACCCATGCCGGACTGGCCTGACATCGCCCAGCGTAGCAAGTCGGCTTTCTTGGAGCGTCTTCCGTTCAGCCTCGGCTGGCCCGGTGGTAGCTGTTTCCCGCGCCCGTGACAACCCTTCAAACCAAATCTAGCGCAAAACCATGGCGCCGCACAATGACGAAGGCGTCGGCGACGGCCACAGACCTGTCTACTCAACAATCTACTTAGAACTATCCGGCGCGGCCAAACGCCTCCGCCCGCGCGTCGCGGGCGGAAGCCTGTTATTGGCGTCGCACCGGCCAGGCGGCCGGGCCGCTCACCAGCAGCGGCGGCCCCAGCGGGTCCAGCGGCACCGCCGACCCCAACCACCACCCCAACGGCGCCGACGCCACCAAACGTTCTCGATATTGCTCTCGGGCGCCAGGCTGTCGTGGGAAGGAAGCGCCGGCAGCGCGCTGGCCACGCCCGCCGAGGCCGCGAGAACTCCCGCGGAAAGCAAGGCCGAAGTGATGAAAGCTCGTCGATCCATGGACTTATCCTCCAATCGCAACGCCGCGACACCGGCTTCGATCCGGCGCGGCGGCTCTATATCTAACACGTAAATCCGGAAATGGTTCCGGTCACGTTCGCGCCCGTTGCTCCCGCCAGGGAAAATACTCTTTTCCTCGCGATGTCCTGTTGTCGCGTTGATCGTCGCGCGACGGCGTTTATGCTCGGGCGTCTCGCGCGGCTCGGCGGGGCGATCGGCGACAAACCAGTCGAGGCGCCAGATGCGACAAGGATTTCCACGCTTTTTTCGCGCCGCCGTCGCGGTCGCGCTGTTATGCGGCGGGGTGGCGAACGCGCAAGAAAAGCGCAAGGTGGCCTTTTTCGGCTTCGAGTTGATCAACACCTCGCCCGAGCCGGTGGGCGAAGGGGAGCGGCGCCGGATCGCGCTGGTCGGTGAGCTGTTCGCCAAAATGCTGACGGACTCCGGCCGCTACGAGATCACGCCGCTATCGGATGCGCTGCGACGCAAGATCGCGGCAAGCGCCGAGATCAGCGGATGCAACGGCTGCCAGATCGAATGGGCGCGCGAGGCCGGCGCCGACATCGCCGCCTTCGGAACGGTGCAGAAGGTCAGCAACCTGATCCTCAACGAGAATATTTATATGGATAGCGTCGCCGACGGCGCGCCGTTTTATTCGCGCAGCGTCGACATCAGGGGCAACACCGACGAATCCTGGTCGCGCGGGATGAAATATCTGCTTGGCGAGTATTTTTTGAAGCAAAAGTGATCGCGGCGCGATCAATCCTTACGCGCGGCCAACGAAGCCCTCGCCGCGCGCTTTGAGCGCGGAAAGCGGCGCCTGGCCGCTTCCCGCCTCGAAAGCCTTACTTCGCGGCTTGTTCGAGATGTTCCAGAGCCTCTTCCGCGTGCTTCGTCGCTTCCTCCGCATGGCCCATCTTGCCATGCTTGATGGCTTCCTGGAGATGAGTGATGCCCTGTTTCGTGTGCTCGTTATCGGACGCCTTTTCGGCGGCCTTGGCGTGCTTCAGGGCGGCTTCGGCATGCGTTACCAACACCTTCGCATGGCCTTGCTTGCCATGGTCGATGGCTTCCTTCGTATGGCTGATCGCCTCGGCCAAATGATCTTCGGCCATCGCGAGACTTGGGACCAGCACGCCGGCCACCGCGAGGCCGAGGGCGAATGTTCTACGATTCATGGTCATCATGAGCGCCTCCCACTTCCATTCCCGTTGGTTCGAGAATTAGCAGGGCGAGAATGCGCCGACTTGGCAATTCTGGCAAGGACTTATGAATCGCGGCGCGAGCGCCCGCGGGTCGGACAAGATTTATGGCCGCTCGCCGCGAAAAATAGGCTCAGCTCTTCTCCGGCAGGTTCAGCCTGATATGCAGCTCGCGCAGCTGCTTCGTCGTCGCGGCCGAGGGCGCGCCCATCAGCGGGTCCTCGGCGCGTTGGTTGAGCGGGAACAGCGTCACCTCGCGCAGATTTTCCTCGCCGGCGAGCAGCATCACGATGCGGTCGACGCCCGGCGCGATGCCGCCATGCGGCGGGGCGCCATATTGGAACGCGCGATACATGCCGCCAAAGCGCTCGATCAGCACGTCCTCGTCATAGCCGGCGATCTCGAAGGCGCGCCGCATGATGTCGGGACGGTGGTTTCGGATCGCCCCGGAGGACA
>JBAUVQ010000528.1:0-11275 GCA_049583305.1 Methylocystis sp. | reverse complement strand
CGTCGAGTCCGCGCATAGGAATTTTCTTTCCCGGCCCTTGTTCCCCTATGACAGTCGTCGACCGGTCGAGTTCTACCACGTCGTCGTCGGCCCCAGCCATGTCGAGCGGGCCGAGGCCCATGCTCCCGGAACAAAGGAAAACATCGTCGTCGCCAAAGGCTCGGTGGAGATCGTCGTGGGGAGGGAAGCGCCGGTGCAATTGGACGAGGGCGACGCGGTCGATTTTCTAGCCGACGTTCCTCATAGTTATCGCAATCTCGGCGTCGTTCCGGCGGTGCTCTATCTCGTTATGTCGTATGACGCGCCGGCCGCGGACGAAGGCGGGGAGTGAGTCGCGCGCTCGCGACACAAAAGTCCTAAAGAATACCGATTTTATATAGGTCTATATTTTCAGTATAAAGACATTTGCTAAAATATTGGAATATTATTCTACCAAAAGACTCTTGCCTGTAAGGTTTCGCGCCTGTAGTCGTTTATCGGTCGCAAGGGCTTGCTTGCGGCGTGTTTCCGCGGTGCCCGTTCGATGGCTCGTCCGTCCCTTGCGCGAACGCCGCGTCTCGTCGCCTCTTCGAGGAAAAACCATGACCGCTGAACCTGAAGTCCGCCGCACGCTAAGCGAATCGGCGGCGCGCCAGCTTGCCAACGCGACGAAGACCCGGCCGCAATGGTCGGGCATCACGCCGCGCTGGCTCGTGTCGTTTCTGCCCTGGGTGCCCGTCGAGGCGGGCATCTATCGTCTCAATCGCGTCAAGGAATCTTCCGCGCTCACCGACGCCGACGTGCAATGCAGCCCGGCGCGCGACCGCGACGCCGATCTGCCCGAGACCTTCGTCGATTACGAGGATGCGCCGCGCGAATATTCGATGAACGCGGTCACGACTGTTCTCGACGTGCAGACGCGCGTGTCCGATCTCTACAACCATCCTTACGATCAAATTCAGGAACAGGTGCGGCTGCTCACCGAAAAGGTGAAGGAGCGGCAGGAAGCCGAGCTGATCAACAACGCGGAATACGGCTTTCTCGCCAACGCACATAAGTCGATGCGGATCAAGACGCGCGGCGGCGCGCCGACGCCCGACGATCTCGACGAGCTGATCTCCAAGGTGTGGAAAGAGCCGGCGTTCTTTCTGGCGCATCCGCGCGCCATCGCGGCCTTCGGGCGCGAATGCACGCGCCGCGGCGTGCCGCCGCCAACCGTGACGCTGTTCGGCTCGCCCTTCCTCACCTGGCGCGGTCTGCCGCTGGTGCCGAGCGACAAACTCTATGTCGACGAAAAGGGCAAGACCAACATCCTGCTGCTACGCACGGGCGAGAAGAAGCAGGGCGTCGTCGGCCTGTTCCAGCCTGGCGTTCCCGGCGAAGTGGCGCCGAGCCTGTCGGTGCGCTTCATGGGCATCAACCGCAAGGCGATCGCCTCCTACCTGATCTCGCTCTATTGCTCGGCGGCGGTGCTTACGCACGACGCGCTCGGCGTGCTGGAGGATGTCGATGTCGGCAAATTCCACAAATACGACGACAAATACGTCTAAGGCCAAGAGTTGAAGACGAGAATCGAAGACTGTTCTTGAGCCGGCGGCTTCGCGCCGCCGGTCGAACACCCAGAGGAAGGCGCCAGCATGTCCCCCGCACGGATCGCCCCCACGCTCGTGGATACGCCGATCGATGGCGCGCCCGCGCAAGATGTGGCCATTCACGCGCCGCCTCCGTTCGATCCGCGAATGATCGAGGGTCTGGCCAACTCCTTCTTTCAATCGCCGCCGGCTTCACTGGCGTCGGCGCCGGTTCCGTTTGGGTTTCCGGTGACGACGCCCAATCTTCCCGACGCGCCCGCGCCGTCCATTGTGACCACCGCCGCGCCCCACATCCCCGCGCGCACGCCGCTTGGCCCGCCCGACCTTCCGCCGACGACCATTCCTTCCGTCGTCCCGACGCCCAACATTCCGGCGCCAAGCGCCCCGACGACGTTGCAATCCTCCACGCGCCCGCTCGGCCTCGCCGACGTGCCGCAACCCGGCGCCTCGTTGGGAAGCGCGGCGCCCTCGGGCGCGCCGGCTGATATCGATTATAGCGCAATACCGCGTCTGCTGGCCGGCGACATGGCGCTGGTTCCGCCGTCCCACGCGGGCGCGCCGGGCCTTGGCGAAGGCTCGGTCGCGGTTCCCGGCGGATCGGCGCCCGCGCAAATCGACAATCTTTATTTTTTGCGCGATCACGCGAACTTGGGCGCGCCGGGAACGCCGCCCGGCGCTCCCGCGCCATCCGCGCCGCAGGTCGACGCCGTCCAGCCGGGGCAGGGGTCGCCGGAAAATTTCGCGATCTCCGGACCGTCGGACGCCGATCCGCACCGCTTCTCCGACGCCGCCTCCCTAACGACGCCGCCAACGCCCGCGCCGATGCCGAACGCTTACGAAAGCAACGCCTCTCCGGGCGCCGCGGGTCCAGCGGCCAGCGACGCGCTCTATTTCGTCGGTCATTCCGGCGGACATCCGGGTCTCCTTCCGACCGCGCCCGCGCAAGCGAAGGAGGGGCCGCAAGGCTACGAGCCGCAACTCCTCGCCAGTTCGGAGGCGACCCGTCAGCCCTTCGACCCCTATCGCGTCAAGCGCGACTTCCCGATCCTGCAACAACAAGTGCATGGAAAGCCGCTCATCTGGCTCGACAACGCGGCGACGACGCAAAAACCACAATCCGTCATCGACCGGCTTTCGCATTTCTACGAATATGAAAACTCGAACATTCATCGCGCCGCGCACGCGCTGGCGGCGCGCTCGACCGACGCCTATGAAGCCGCGCGCGAAAAGGTTCGCCGCTTTCTGAAGGCGCCGTCGGTCAAGGACATTATCTTCGTTCGCGGGACCACTGAGGGCATCAACCTCGTCGCGCAGGCCTGGGGCCGCCGCAACGTGCAAGCGGGCGATGAAATTGTTATCTCCTGGCTGGAGCATCACGCCAACATCGTGCCCTGGCAGATGCTCTGCGCCGAAAAGGGCGTGCGGTTGCGCGTCGCGCCGGTCGATGATCGCGGCCAGATCATCCTCGATGAATATGAGAAGCTGCTCAATCCCAAGACGCGCATTGTCTCGATCACGCAGGTCTCCAACGCGCTCGGCACGGTGACGCCGGTGCGCGAGATGACGGCGATGGCGCATCGCCATGGCGCGCGCGTGCTGATCGACGGCGCGCAGTCGGTTTCGCACATGGCGGTTGACGTGCAGTCGATCGATTGCGATTTCTTCGTGTTCTCCGGCCATAAGGTGTTTGGTCCGACCGGGATTGGCGTCGTTTACGGCAAGCAGGAAGTTCTCGAGCACATGGCGCCCTGGCAGGGCGGCGGCAACATGATCGCCGACGTGACCTTCGAGAAGACGATCTATCAAGGTTCCCCGGAGCGGTTCGAGGCCGGCACCGGCAATATCGCGGACGCCGTGGGCCTTGGCGCGGCGCTGGATTACGTGGAACAGATCGGCATGGAGGTCATAGCGCGTTACGAGCACGATCTGCTCGTCTATGCGACGGAGAAAATGCGGCTCGTGCCGGGTCTCACCTTCATCGGCACGGCGGCGGAAAAAGCCTCGGTGCTGTCCTTCGTGCTCGCGGGGCACGAGACGCTCGATGTCGGCAAGGCGCTCGACCGCGAGGGCATCGCGGTGCGCGCCGGCCACCACTGCGCCCAGCCGATCCTGCGCCGCTATGGCCTGGAGGCGACGGTGCGCCCATCGCTGGCCTTCTACAACACTTGCGCCGACGTCGACGCGCTGGTCGCGGCGCTTCTCCGGCTGCAAAGCGGACAGGCGCGCTTCGGCTAATTCGAGGAAGGCGGCCGGAACACGCCGCCTTCCGCCTATTTGATTATATAATCTATGGTTTTAATTGACTAATCATTTGTGAAGCGATAGTTTTGTCACGTTATCGTTTTCACGGAGAGATTCAGGACGTGCTGACCAAGAAGGGCAAATATGGCCTGAAGGCGATGGTGTATCTCGCGCAATTTCCGCCGGGACGCCTTGTCCCCGTTTTGCAGGTCGCGTCGACGCAACAAATTCCCAAGAAATTTCTCGACGCGATCCTGTCCGAATTGCGCAACGCGGGCTTTGTGAATTCCAAAATGGGCAAGGGCGGCGGCTACACGCTGGCGCGCGCGGCGGGCGAGATCAGCGTTGGCGAAATGATTCGCGCGATCGACGGTCCCCTTGCGCCCCTGCCCTGCGCGAGCAAGACGCGCTACCAGCGTTGCGACGATTGCCTGGACGAAACGAAATGCGCCGTTCGATTGATCATGCTGGACGCGCAGCGCGCGCTCTCGCAAGTGCTGGATGGCTGTTCGCTGGCGCAAATGGGCGTCATGGCGGCGGCGGGTCTCGATGCCCTGTCTTCCGACATATAAACCGGCGAGCGTGGGCTTCCTCCTGTCTTATTTGGGTTTCGGCCAATATCCTCCCGGAGCGCCCGCCGCGCCGACTTGAGTCGTTTCGACCGGGCCCTCGCCGATGATCTGCACGACGACTCCCTCGTCGCCCGCGCCGTCCCAGTGAACCCCATTCGCCGGATGAAACATGTAGGAGCCGGCCTGTAGCGGAACCGCCTTGTTGAAATCGAGTTCCGGCCCGGTCCCCGTCCGCCAGACACCCTTGATCACCGTGGCGTGACGATCTTTCGAATGGAAATGTGGGGCGGAATGCGCCCTCGGCGGAAATTTGTTACGCACCACATAGAGGCCGGGCCTGGATGGATCGCCGAAGAGCACGGTCGTTTCCGGCTCGACGCCGAGCGGACTTTTGAAGCGGATTTCACTCGAATCGATTCGCAAAAAGCCTGGCCTGTCTTGCGCCGCCAGCGCCATCGTCCCGCTCGACAGCGCGCAAAGCCACAACACGCGGCGCGATATCTTCTTGGTCATCCCGAATTTTTCCCAGGTCATTCAACGCCGCCGACGGTGCTCAACGCTCCCGCGAGCGTCGCGCGCTCTTCAGCCGGAAGGCGAGATTATCACACCATATAAATAGGCTTCATCCAGCCTTGCTGGCGCGCCGCCCGCCGGCAATCGCCAAGCACCCGGCTCTTGCGAGCATTTCACTGCGGCGCACCAACAAAGTTTTCCGACAAGGATTATAGACATAAGCTGATTAACATACTAATCTGACCCAATGAGTAGGAAATTGGCGCGACGGGGGACCTCGCGCCGCGCCGCTCGCGGCAAACGCATTCGATGGGAACTGGAACATGAGAAAGACGACGAAATTCGGCATCGCGGCATTGCTATTGAGCGTGTCGACGCTTGCGCTCTCCGCCGCGGCGGAGGAAAAAACCAGCGATCCCGCCGCGACGCGGCCTCCCGCCGCGGCTCCGGCGCCGGTCAGCAGACTCCCCTATGCGTGGCTGCCCGTGCAGGCGCAATTCGTGCCGGCGGTCAAACAAAAGGAATGGGCGCGCCAACCGATCGACGCATTCGTCCTGTCGAAGCTCGAAGCCAAGGGCTTGACGCCTTCGCCGGAAGCGGATCGCGCCACCTTTATTCGCCGAGCCACGCTCGACGCGTGGGGCGTCGTCCCGACGCCAGAAGAGGTGGCCGCCTTCGTCGACGACACTTCGCCGGACGCATACGAGAAACTCGTGGATCGCCTGCTGGAGTCCACGCGCTATGGCGAACGTCAGGCCCGTCGCTGGCTCGATCTCGTACGCTACGCCGACAGCGCCGGCTTTCAGGGCGATCAGACCCGCCCCAACGCCTATCGCTATCGCGATTACGTGATCAAGGCGTTTAATTCGGACAAGCCCTATTCGCGCTTCCTCCAGGAGCAGGTCGCCGGCGACGAACTGGCGCCGGGAGATCAAGAGGCCTTGATCGCGACCGGCTTCCTCGGTCTCTACGCCGACAACAGCAACTCGCGCGATCTGGTGCAGCGCAAATATCAGATCACGACCGACATCGTGGATACGCTAGGCACGGCGGTCCTGGGAACCTCGGTCGCCTGCGCGCGCTGCCATAATCACAAATACGACAAGCTCACACAGAAGGACTATTTCTCGCTCCAGGCGTTTTTCGCCAACACGGCCATCGACGAAAAGATTCCAGTCGCCGTCAAGGGCGACGAGGAGAAGCGCTTCGAGGCGCAGGAGGCCAAGTGGGAAGAAGCGGTCAAGGAAATCAAAGCCAAGCAGAAGGAGCTGATCGACGGTGTTCGCGAGGCGGCGCTGACCTATCACAAGGAGCGCTATCTCACCGACAGCCGCGAGTCGATTTTCAAGCCCTCGAGTGAATGGAACGCTCTCGACCGCTGGGTCAATCATCGCCTTGTCGCCGTCACGGACGACGACACCCTGGCGGGCTATTTCCGCTACGCCGGCGAAGACAAGGAAGCGAAGGATTACAATCCGGAATATCTCAAGAAGGCGGAAGAATATCGCAAACTGACGGCCGAGCTGAGAAAGTTCGACAACCTTAGGCCGAATAAGGGTTCGGTGACGCTCACGGGCGCCACGGAACTTGGTCATCCCGATGCGCCGCCGACTTACATATTCTTCGGCGGCAATCACGAGCGCAAGCTCGATGAAGTGCAGCCCGCGTTTCCCGAGGCGCTCACAAGCGAGACACCGGACATCAAGCCGACGGAGTCATCGTCCGGTCGGCGTCTGGCGTTGGCGAACTGGCTCGCCAGCCCGACCAACCCACTCACCGCGCGCGTCTATGTGAACCGCGTCTGGAACGAATATTTCGGCAAGGGCATTATCGGAACTGTCAGCGATTTCGGCAAGGCCGGAGACAAACCGACCAATCCTGAACTGCTCGACTATCTCGCGGACAACTTCGTCAAGAACGGCTGGAGCGTGAAAAAGCTTCATCGTCAGATCCTGCTGTCGAGCGTCTATCGCCAGTCGTCGGAGCCACGCGAGGAAGTCGCCAGCGCCGACCCGGAAGGCAAGCTGCTCGCCGTGTTCCCGCGCAAGCGTCTCGACGCCGAGCAAATTCGCGATTCCTATCTGGCGGTCGCCGGCCAGCTGGTGGACAAGGTCGGCGGATCGAGCGTGTTCCCGCCCGTGCCGTCGAATCTGAACGCTGGCGCGGCCTGGCCGGTGTCCAAGAACCCGCAGGATCAAAACCGGCGTAGCCTCTATGTGTTCACGCGTCGCAGCGTTCCCTATCCGCTGCTGGAAACCTTCGACATGTCGAACGCCCAGATCGCGCACAGTAAGCGCGACGTGACCACGACGCCGCTGCAAGCGCTGACGCTGATCAACAACGATACGGTGTTCCAATGGTCGCAGGCTCTCGCGGGCCGGGTGATCGCCGAGGCTGGGACGGATGAAGGAGCCCAGATCGACCGGCTCTACGAAATTCTGTTCTCGCGCAAGCCGAAGGATGGCGAACGGGCGCTGCTCAAGGAGTTTCTCGACAGCCACGAAAAGGTCGTCGCCGATCGCGCGGCCGACGGCAAGCTCACCATCGCGGTTCCCGTCGGCAAGGGCCTGAAGGTCGCCGATCCCCTGCGGGCCTCGGCCTTTGTCGATCTCGTCCATGCCGTCGCGAACTCCAACGAGTTTGTCTACCGCTTCTGACACCGGAAACAGAAAGCAACAAAGGACACGAAATCATGAGCAAGCAATCCCGCCGCGATTGGCTCTTCAATATTGGCTATGGCTTTGGTGGACTGGCGCTGAACGGTTTCATGCCGGGAGGCGGCGTGTTCTCCGCGCCGACCGCTCAGGCGGCAAACTTCGTCGATCCGTTGGCGCCGAAACAGCCGCACTTCTCGCCCAAGGTCAAATCGGTGATCTGGCTGCACATGGACGGCGCGCCAAGCACGCTCGACCTCTTTGATTACAAGCCGGATCTCATCAAACTTAACGGACAGGAAGTGCCGGAGTCCTACCTCAAGGGGATCAAGACCAGCACGCAGGGCGGTGTCGGCAAACTGTTCGCCTCGAACCGCGCGTGGAAGCAATATGGCGAAAGCGGCGCCTGGTTCTCGGACCTTGTGCCCAATATCGCGCAGCACGCCGACAAGCTCGCCTTCATCAAATCGAGCGTCACCGTCGGCGCCACGCACGACATTTCGATCCTGAAACTGAACACTGGCGACGTCAGCCCCGGTCGTCCGTCGCTCGGTGCCTGGATTTCCTATGCGCTGGGCTCCGCCAACCCGGACCTGCCGCCCTATGTCGTGCTTTATAGCGGGGCTCGGGAGCCGCGCGCGGGTTCGGTGAACTGGAATGCCGGCTTCCTGCCCGCGGTCTATCAGGGAACCGCCTTTCGTCCCGGTCCGTCGCCGATTCTCAACCTCTCGCGTCCCGAGCTGATTTCAGCCGCGCAACAGCGCGACAATCTCGATTTGCTGCACAAACTAAACGATATCGCCGCCAAGGAGCGTCCCGACGACACCGAACTCGCGGCGCGCACGCGCTCCTATGAACTGGCCTATCGCATGGAGACCTCGGCGCCGGAAGCCGTCGATTTCAGCAAGGAGACGGCCGCCACCAAGGAGCTTTACGGACTGAACGACGAGAATGCGAAGGAATACGGCGAGGTGCTGCTGCGCGCTCGCCGTCTGGTCGAGCGCGGCGTTCGCTTCATCCAAGTCGTCTCGGGCCCGCTGGAGAAAGCCGGCGGAGACGTCGCCAATCGCAACTGGGACGCACACTCGAATCTCGAACAGAACCACACAGCCCATGCCAAGGCCGTGGACAAGCCAATTGGCGGCCTGCTCACCGATCTCGCGGCGCGCGGACTACTCGAAGACACGCTGGTCGTGTGGACCTCGGAGTTCGGTCGCACGCCCTACGGACAAAGCGGCGACGGGCGCGACCACAATCCCTGGGGCTATTCGCAGTGGCTCGCCGGCGGCGGACTGAAGCATGGCTTCACCTATGGCCAGACCGACGAGATCGGGTTGAAGACGGTAGAGAACCCCGTCGACACCTATGACGTTCATGCGACGGTTCTGCAATTGCTCGGATTGGATCATCTCAAGACCACCTTCCTGCGCAGTGGCCGCTCCGAGCGTCCCACGGTTGTTTACGGCAAGGTCGTGAAGGACATCCTCGCCTGACCGATGACGAGAGGTTTCGTCATCCTGGTGTTGATGGGCCGCGCGGCGCTCCCCGCCGCCGGCTCATCGGCTCCACAAGCGGCGGTCGCGCCGTCCACCACCATGTCTATCGAAGATTTGTCGTTCGTTCCGTCGCAACTCAGCGTGTCGATTGGAACGAAGGTTGTCTTCGTCAATCATGACCACCTGCCCCATTCCATTGTCGGCATGGTCGACGAAAAGGAAAAATTCCGCTCCGATGGGCAACTCGACGAAGACGAGAGTTTCGCTGTCGTGCTCGATGAGCCCGGACTGGTCGAAGTCTCTTGCGGCATTCATTCGCGTATGCGGGCAAGGATCATCGTGACGCGCTGACGATCCCCCGTGGGGAAGAAGGAAAAACAGGACGATGCGTATGAAGGCTGTCACTCTGTTGTCGATGTGCGTCATGCTCTGCTGCGGGCCGGTCGTCGCGGCCATCGACTTCCACGGCTATGACGACGATCTGATGCGCGATCTCGACAAGACCATCAAATATTTCGAGCCGGACATCACCGCGAAGAACGCCGCCGCCGCCAAGGAGGATGCCGCCGTGCTTCAGGAGGGTTTCAAATACACCGAGACGTTTTTCGCCAGGAACGGCGCGGAAGACGCTGTGAAAATTTCGAAAGAGGGCACGCAACGGATCGCGGACGCGCTAAAATTCGTCGATCAGAACGATTTTGAATCCGCCGCGGCCCAAGCGCGCGAGGCGACGCAACTCTGCAAGTCCTGTCACGATCTCTACAAAAAAACCATCGCCCGCTGAGGCGTTATCACGAACACGGAGCCGCCAGCATGACCCGTCCGACAGCCAATGATTTTCATCCCGAGGTTTTGAAGCTTTTCGATCGCTATGTGCACGGTCTGACCGACCGTCGCGGCTTTCTCGAAGGCGCCAAGAAATTCGCGACCGGCGGCGTGGGCGCGGGCGCGTTATTGGAAGCGTTGAACCCGCGGTTCGCCGAGGCGGAACAGGTCGCCAAGGACGATCCCCGCATTGTCGGAAAGATCGTCGAATATCCCTCGCCCGACGGCTATGGAACGGTGAAGGGCTATCTGGTCGAGCCGGCCAAGCACGAAGGCAAGCTTCCTACCGTGCTGGTCGTGCATGAGAATCGCGGCCTCAATCCACACATCGAAGATATCGCTCGCCGCCTCGCGCTCGACAATTTCATCGCCTTCGCGCCCGACGCGCTGGCGCCGCTCGGCGGCTATCCCGGTGACGAAGACAAGGCGCGCGAACTCTTTCCCAAGCTGGATCAGGCCAAGACCCGCAAGGACTTCATCCTCGCGGCGCGCGCGCTGAAGGCGTTGCCGGAGGGCAATGGCAAGGTCGGCGCCGTCGGCTTCTGCTACGGCGGGGGCGTCGCAAATTATCTCGCGACGCAGCTTCCAGATCTCGCGGCGGCGGTTCCCTTCTACGGCGCGCAGCCGCCGGCGGAAGAGGTCGCCAAGATCAAGGCGCCATTGTTGATTCATTATGCGGGCAACGACGACCGCATCAATGCGGGCTGGCCGGCCTACGAAGCCGCGCTGAAAGCCGCGGGCGTCAAATACGAGGCCTTCATCTATCCCGGCGTGCAGCACGGGTTCAACAACGACACGACGCCTCGCTTCGACGCGGCGGCGGCGAAGCTCGCCTGGCAGCGCACCGTCGATTTCTTCAACGCGCATCTGCGCGGCTGACGGCCCCCGCCATCATCCGCAAACACGCATCAACGAGGACCAGCAATGAAAACCATCATCAGAATCACGGGTCTTGCTCTCGCCCTTTCCGTATTGCCCGCCGCCGCGCAACAGGCGACGCCACCCGCGCCAAATGCGGCGCCTCCGACCGCGAGCGCTCCGACCGCCGGCGCGCCCGCTGTGACGCCGGCCAACGATCCCGCATACACTTATAAGACGCTGCGGCTTAATCGCGGCGCTTTCGACGCCTTGTTGTCGAAGCCCGAGCAACTCGTGGTGCTCGACATTCGCCGGCCCGACGAACTGAGTAAAGTAGGTGGCTTTCCTGTCTATTTGAGCATTCAGACCGCCGATATTCAACGCAGCCTCTCGTTCATTCCGCGAGATCGGCTGATCGTCACCGTATCGAACCGCGCGCATCGCGCCGGCGCGGTCGGCGACATTCTTCTGGGTCTTGGCTTTCACGTAGTCGGCGCCATCGGCGTCCTAGATTATCAGGACGAAGGCGGCGTGCTGACGAAGAT
>JBAUVQ010000527.1:0-20675 GCA_049583305.1 Methylocystis sp. | reverse complement strand
GATCAGCTATGGGCATTTCATCGGCGGCAGGAGCGTCGCGGGAGCGTCGGGCCGAACGGGCGAGGTTTTCCAACCGATGGACGGCACCGTGCGCGCCTCGGTGGCGCTCGCCGCCAAGCACGAGGTTCGCGCCGCGGTTGGAAACGCCAAGGCGGCGCAGCCGGGCTGGGGCGCCGTCAACCCGCAGCGCCGCGCGCGCGTCTTGATGAAGTTTCTCGATCTCGTCGCGCGCGACACGGAACCGCTCGCGGAACTGCTCGCGCGAGAGCACGGAAAGACGATTCCCGACGCCAAGGGCGACATTCAGCGCGGCGTCGAGGCGATCGAATTCGCGATAGGCGCGCCTCATCTGATGAA
The DNA here is from genome assembly GCA_049583305.1 of Methylocystis sp. Taxonomy (GTDB): domain Bacteria; phylum Pseudomonadota; class Alphaproteobacteria; order Rhizobiales; family Beijerinckiaceae; genus Methylocystis. Next base: position 20,318 of record JBAUVQ010000527.1, on the reverse strand, counting down.
AGGTGAGTTCACCGACGCGGCGGGGCCCGGAATCGACGTCTATTCGATGCGCCAGCCGCTGGGCGTCGTCGCCGGCGTCACGCCATTCAATTTTCCGGCCATGATACCGATGTGGAAATTCGGGCCGGCTCTCGCCTGTGGCAACGCCTTCGTGCTGAAGCCTTCCGAGCGCGACCCCGGCGTGCCGCTGCGGCTGGCCGAACTCATGATCGAAGCCGGGCTCCCGGCGGGTGTTCTTAATGTCGTCAACGGCGACAAGGAGGCCGTGGACGCGCTGCTCGATGATCCCGAAATCAAGGCCATCGGCTTCGTCGGCTCGACGCCGGTCGCCGAATATATTTATGCGCGCGCCGCCGCCGCGGGGAAGCGCGCGCAGTGTTTCGGCGGCGCCAAGAATCATATGATCATCATGCCCGACGCCGACATGAATCAGACGGTGGACGCCCTGCTTGGCGCTGGCTATGGCTCGGCGGGCGAGCGGTGCATGGCCATCTCCGTCGCGGTCCCCGTCGGCGAAGCGACGGCCGATGATCTGGTGAAGCGCCTCGTTCCTCGCGTGAAAAGCCTGAAGATTGGCCCGTCGACGGACGGGAGCGTCGATTTCGGTCCGCTGGTGACGAAGGCCCATCTCGACAAGGTGAAGGACTATGTCGCGCTTGGGCTGCAGGAGGGCGCGACGCTCCTGGTCGACGGCCGCGGGTTCAAGCCGCCGCGGGATTACGAAAACGGCTTCTATATGGGCGGCTGTCTGTTCGATCACGTGAAGCCGCATATGCGCATCTATCGCGAGGAAATCTTCGGGCCGGTGCTCTGCGTGCTGCGCGCCGCCAGTTACGACGAAGCCTTGGCCCTCGCCAATGATCACGAATATGGCAATGGCGTCGCGATCTTTACCCGGAGCGGCGCGACGGCGCGCGATTTCGCCTCCAGGGTCCAGGTCGGGATGGTTGGCGTCAACGTGCCGATTCCGACGCCGCTCGCCTATCACACCTTCGGCGGCTGGAAGCGGTCGATTTTCGGCGACCTCAACCAGCATGGTCCGGACGCGATGCGCTTCTATACGAAAACCAAGACGGTGACTTCCCGTTGGCCGAGCGACGAAACGGAAGGCGCCGCGAGCTTCGTGATGCCCACGATGTCCTAAACAATGGCGCGCGTTCGCGCCGGGCCGCGCGCGGGAGGACCAAGATGACCCCTATCGCCTTCATCGGCCTCGGCAACATGGGGGGCCCCATGGCCGCGAATCTCGCGCGGGCCGGCTTTGATCCCCGCGGCTTCGACCTTCGACCCGCTGCTCGCGATAGCGCCGCGAAGGACGGCGTGAAAATCGCGGGTTCGGCGCGAGAGGCGACGGCGGGCGCGGATGTGGTGATCACGATGTTGCCAGCCGGCGCGCACGTCCTTTCCGTTTGGACCGATCTGCTGCCTTGCGCGAACGAGGGCGCGTTATTCATCGACTGCTCCACCATCGACATCGACAGCGCCCGCCAGGCGCACGAAATAGCGCGCGAGGCGGGCGCGCGCTCGGTCGACGCTCCAGTCTCCGGCGGCGTCGCGAGCGCCAAGGCCGGAACGCTGACCTTTATGTGCGGTGGCGACGCGACGGCTTTCGCGGCCGCGAAGCCGATCCTCGAAGCGATGGGCAAGGCCATTCTCTATTGCGGCGGCCCCGGTCTCGGACAGGCGGCGAAAATCTGCAACAACATGATGCTCGGCGTCACCATGATCGTCACCAGCGAGGCCTTCGCTCTCGCGGAAAAACTCGGCCTTTCCGATCAAGCCTTGTTCGACGCGGCCAGTGTTTCCTCGGGGCAATCATGGTCGCTGACGAGATATTGTCCCGCGCCGGGGTTGACGCCCTCTTCGCCCGCGAACTTCGGCTACAAGCCAGGGTTCATGGCCGCGCTGATGCTGAAGGATTTGAAGCTCGCGCAAGAGGCCGCCGCCAGCGTCGGCGCCTCGACGCCGCTTGGCGCGATGGCGGCGCAACTCTATGGTTTGTATGTCGCGTCCGGCGACGGCGGCTCCGATTTTTCCGGCGTCATCGAGATGATCCGCGGCAGGCCCCGGAACCAATCCCCGCCGCCCCGGGTCGGATGAGAACGTCCAATATAAAGCCGCGCCGGCCTCTTTTTCCCCGCTCGCGCTGCTATATTTGTTGAGATGTTTCTATTTTTCGCGATTTTCGCGGAGCGAGGCTTTTTCGAGTCAAAAGGGTGCGCTCGTATGTTCGTGAGCAAACCCAAAACCATTCTGCAATGGGCCGGTTTTTGAATCTTCCAGCGAATCGGCCAGCGCTGTCCGGGCGACAGGCGGAAAAAATGAAGAGGGAAGAAGAATACGAGCGGTGGCTCGCGGAGTCGATCAACGAAGCACTGGCGCTGCTGAGGCGAAAAATTCCGAAACCGCCATTTTCCGAGGTGGCCGCCGTCGAACGGAGCGAGGAGGCGCGCGAACGGAGGATCGCCGTCGGACAGAAGGCCATTTGCGACGAGGCCGTCGAAGCGTCGCGGCGCCCCGAACATTTATCCCTTCAAATGATCGGGCTTTTCACTCTGCTCGCGATGCACGCCGACATAGACATCAACGATGTCTCGGCGCCGTCCAAGATGGAAGGGGAGCTTCCCGCCTTGGACGCAATGGGTCATCTCGCCGTCGCTCTGGACAACGCGAAACTTGGCCGCGTGGAAGTGGCGAGAGAGCACGTCAAGGCGGCGCTGCATCGCCTCGACACGGAAGATCGCCCGCTCGATCGATAGCGCGATCGGGCCGCGGTCCCAGGGTTTCGCTTGGAGTCTTCGCTTGGAGTCTTCGCTTGGCCTCGATGATTTTACCGACCCTCAGGCTTTCTTCACGAACTCCGTTCTCAACACCAAGTCCTTGATTTTCTCGGCCCGACATTCGATCTCGCTTGGATCGTCGGTGAGACGGATGTTTTTAATCGACGTGCCGCGTTTCAGCACGAGCGACGATCCCTTGACCTTCAAGTCTTTTATAAGCGTCACGGAATCGCCGTCCTTCAATTCCGCGCCGTTGGCGTCTTTCACGATAACCGTCATCTCTCTCTCCGCTCGGCCCGTGGCCAAAAGTTCTCTCGAACATCGTTATATTCGTCATGAGGGCGGAAACGCAAAAGGCTCGCGTGTGCATGCGAGATCGGGCTCCGCCGGGGGTCAACGCGCGAGCGACCGCGCGAGGCGCTGGAGATTTCGTCGTCAGCGGTTTTTGCCGGCGTCACCGGCGCGAATGCGCGCCACGAAGGCTCTCGCGCCCTCGTTCAACACTTCCCAGTTTTCAAGCAATTCCGGCGCGAAACGCAATTCCACGTCGAGGCCGTCGACGCGAAACAGCGAAAGACACATTTCTCCCGGGCCGTCGCCATTGCTCGCCGGCTTGGGACATCGCGCAAAAAAATCGCGGCCGTCGGGCGGCGCCACGTAAAGCTGCTCCAGATCGTAAGGCGAGCCCTGCTCGAAGCGCCGCATGACCAGACCGCCGGGACCGGCGACGGTTTCGGCTTCGAGAAAACGAGCGTAGAGGCGCATTGGGCGATCCGCCGGATCGACGCCATCGTCCTTGAGCGACACCGTGATAAGAACGTTGCCGCGCGCGCGTTCCGCCAACCGCTCGGGCGATGGAGCCTTCTCGGCTCGCGGCGGCGACGCGAAATCGGGAAAGGCGACGACGAAAGCGAGTCGATCCACGAATCCACCCGCGGCGGTGGCCTCGTCGCGGGCAAGGGCGGGGTCGAAAACGAATCGCGCGTCGGCGATATTGGCTTCTATCCTCGCGGCGGACGAATCAGCGTCCGCGCGCAACAAGACGTAGGCGCCGGCGCCGAGAAAGGCGAGCAGCGCTAGGGACGCGAGGAAAAGGCGCATTCAACCGGTCTCTTCGCCGCTCGTGGACATTTGGAGGCGCGCTTCAGCTCGTGACGCGCCAGCTGTCACCGGTCTTGCAGGCCTGGCCCTTCGCCTCATTCGGACGCCCATTGATGAAGATCTTATGGGTGTAGTCGCGGCAGCCGGCGCTTTCCGGCCCCGGCGCGATGAAGCCATAGGCCCCGTGCCCGCCCCTCCACGCCTTGCGCGTTCCCGAATTCACGGCCTCGCTTTGCGCGGCGATGGCGATGGCCTTGTCCTTCTCATCGAGGTCGCGGCCAATAGCCGAGCCGACGACCCCGGGCGCCGGCGGCTCCGGCGCGACGACCACCGGCGCGCTCACCACCGGCGGGGGCTTCGCCGCGCTGCAGGCGGAGAGCAAAAGCATCGCTGCGACGACGCTGGCGGCGGTCGATCTGGCGCTCGGCATATTCGGTCCCTTAACGATTAACCATCGTTTTCATGCCGGATCGAAGGGCGCATGTCAAAACCCCGGCAGCCGCAACCGCGCTCTGAGACCACCCTTGGGACTGTCGGCCAGTTCCAACGATCCGCCGTGAGCGGCCGCGAGGTCCGTCACGATGGAGAGACCAAGTCCCGAGCCGGGCTTGGTTTCGTCGAGGCGCCGACCGCGTTGCGTCGCCGCCGCGCGCAGTTGCGGAGCGAGGCCCGGACCGTCGTCGTCGATGGTGAACAACAGCAACTCGCGTCCCGGCGCGCTCGGCTCGGCCTCCCGGCTCACGGCGACGGAGACGGTCGAACTCGCCCATTTGCCGGCGTTGTCGAGTAGATTTCCAACCATCTCCTCGAGATCCTGGCGTTCGCCTAAAAACCACGGATCATCAGGCGCCTCGCCGGAAAAGGTCACGCCGCGTTCGGCGCAAATCTTGGTGAAGGTGCGCAGCAGCGCGGCGATCACCGGCTCCACCCGCGTCGTCGAGCCGATGGCGCCGGCCCGCGCCGCCGCCCTGGCGCGGTCGAGGTAGAAGGTGATCTGGTCGCGCATGACCGTCGCCTGTTCGCCGACCTTCTCGGCGAGCGGCGACGGCGCGGCGTCGGCCTCGTTGACGATGACGCTGAGCGGCGTTTTGAGCGCGTGCGCGAGATTGCCGACCTGCGTGCGCGCGCGCTCGACGATATCGCGGTTAGCGGCGATGAGCAGGTTCAATTCGTCGACCAGCGGCGCGACTTCGCTCGGATAGCGCCCGGAAATGCGTTCGCGCGCGCCGCGCCTGACCTCGCCGAGTTCCTCCTGCAACATGCGCAAGGGCCGCAATCCGAAGCCCACCTGAAACGCCGCGGCGAGAGCGAGCGCCATGGCGAGCAGCGCGAAGGCGATGTTCAGCACCACGCGAAAGCGCTCGATGTCGCGCTCAACCTCCTCCGCGTTGCCGGCGACCTGCACGAGATAGACGCCGGTGTCGCCAACGTCGATCATCCGCTCGACGATCCGCAGCTGACGGCCATCCGGCCCTGGCGCTGTTCCGCGCCTCGCGCCGCCGATCTCGGGAGGAACCCCGAAATCCGCGAGTTTCGGCAATTGCGCCGTGAACAGCGAACGCGAAGCGACAATTTCGTGTTCCTGGTCGTCGGTGCGGGTGATCTGCCAATACCAGCCGGAGTTCAGCAATTCGAATTGCGGCTCGCCAAGCTGGCCGGGGCCGCGCCCTTCTTCGCCGCTTTGCGACACGTCGCGGACGATGGCGCGCAGATAGACTTCAAGGCGGCGCTCGAACACGTCCTCCGCGCCACGCCGATAATATTGCGTCAGCAATTGAGAGGCGAGCAGCAGCAGCAGGAAGCTCAACGCCGCCGCGGTGAAAAACAGCCGCCGGGCGATCGACCTCGTCGCGAAATCGAGCAGTCGCACGGCGACGCTACCCTTTCCCGGCCTCCTCCGGCGGCGCGACGATGTAGCCGAGCCCTCGCACCGTCTGGATGACCTCGACGCCGAGCTTCTTGCGCAGACGGCCGACAAAAACCTCGATCGTATTCGAGTCGCGGTCGAAATCCTGATCGTAGAGATGCTCGATGATCTCGCCGCGTGAAATCACGCGGCCCATGTGATGCAGCAGATAGGCGAGCAGACGGTATTCGTGCGAGGTAAGCTTGATCGGAGCGCCGTCGACGACGACGCGCCCGGACTTGGTGTCGAGCCGAACCGACCCGCAGACGATCTCGTTGGTGGCGTGGCCGCCGGCACGGCGCAGCAGCGCGCGGATCCGGGCCAGGATTTCCTCCATGTGGAAGGGCTTGGCCACATAATCGTCGGCGCCGGCGTCAAAGCCCTGCACCTTGTCGCTCCAACGGTCGCGCGCGGTCAGGATCAGCACCGGCATGACGCGCCCAGCGCGACGCCATTCCTCGAGCACGGCGACGCCGTCCTTTTTCGGCAGTCCAATGTCGAGGACGACCGCGTCGTAGGGCTCGGTGTCGCCCAGAAAATGCCCCTCCTCGCCGTCATAGGCGCGATCGACCGCGTAGCCCGCCTGTTGCAGCGCCGCGACGATCTGGCGGTTCAAATCCTTGTCGTCCTCCACCACAAGCAGCCGCAATGGTTTCTCCTTTTCGGGCGTGTCATTCTAATGTTCGGGATGGGAAGAATGTTCGGGATGGGGAGGCAGCGGCTTGCCGCTCGCGGCGTCGATGAAAACCTTTATCACCCGCCCGTCCCTACGCAACAAATCCATCTCGTAGACGAAGGATTCGCCATTGCGACAGAGCCGCGTCGACAGCGCGTCGGCCTGATTGGCCGCGCTTTCGGCGCGCATCAACAAAAATGGCTCGACCAGCCGATGCTGGACGATTTTCTGGCGCGTCTGCGCGACGGAAAAACATTCTGCCGCGGGGCCTCCCTCTCGCCCGCGCCCCTCCGGCGCCGGAGCGGGAACTTCTTGTCTGCCGCGAAAGAACGGCATGAACCCGGGCGCGCCTTCCTTGGCGTTGGCGCGCGGCGCGGATCCAAGCACTAGGACCAGCGTCGCCGCCGCGCCCAAGATTTTCGCCGTCCGCCGGACCATTCCCGCGCCTCCCGAGAGCGAATGTCGAGCATATCGACTGAACGCGAAATGAATAGGGCGAAAATGCGCGCGAAGGGGAGGCCTTTTCCCGCGCGATCCCGAGAAGCGGCCGCGGCGGTTCACGCCCGTGCTTTCGTCGACGGACTATCGTCGATTCCGACACGCGGCGCGCGCCGCTCTCGCAGGCGCGTTTTAACGCGATCGATTAGCCACGATTCGATCATTTCATTGCTGTCACGACGATGTAACCGTAATGGATTCGCGAATGACATCAACAGGAGCTTCGTATGGTAAACCCATTGCTTCTTCGGGCTCTCAAAAAAGACAAGCTTAGAAAGATTTTTGTCGAGAGAATAACAGAGCCGCTTCATATCAATATTATGTCGGCATTCGTGGCGGTCTTCGGCGGGACCCGCGCGAAGATCGATTTCGATCTGGTGGTCCGACAGCAATACGCATACCCAATCCTGCGCGCCGCCGATTTCGCGCGCGAATGGGGCTACAAGAAGCTGACGCTGATCGAATTTGGCGTCGCCGCGGGCAGCGGTCTGTTGAACATCTGCGAAATCGCCAAGCTCGTGACCAAGGAAACAGGCGTCGAGTTCGACATCTACGGCTTCGACACGGGCACGGGCATGCCCGAACCCGTCGATTACCGCGATCTGCCGGAAAACTACCAGGCCGGCGATTTTCCAATGGATCAAGGGAAGCTGCGGGAAAATCTGCCGAGCAACTGCCGACTGATCATCGGGCCCATCCTCGAGACCGTACCGACGTTCCTGGAAAAAATATCGGCGGAGGCGCCGATCGGATTCGTTTCGGTCGACGTCGACTACCATTCCTCGGCGCGCGACGCCTTGACCGCCTTCACCGGCGATCCGGACAAGTATCTCCCGATCGTCCCGGTCTATTTTGACGATCTTGGAGACGAGACCGTCAACCCCTGGGTCGGAGAGGAACTGGCGATCAACGAGTTCAACGAAATCACCGACTTCCGCAAGATCGCCCCCTACAACATGCTGCGCCAGCGTCGAATCTGCAAGAACGCGAAATGGATCGGCCATATGTATGCGCTGCATGTTCACGACCATCGCGTTCGCACGCCCCGAACACGTGTCCGCGGCGCGATCGCCGCCGACAATGAATTCATCGGCATAAAATACCAGGCCGCCGCGCGCGACGCCTCGCCAATGAAATCGCCCGCGTCCGCATGATCGAACGACGCCTCCGCATCGCGCTGGCGTCGATGCTCGGCTGTCTCTGCCTCGTCGGCGCCGCGCGCGCCGACGACGGCGCGATGCGCATGGGAATGTTCGTGCTATGGGCGCGGACGCCCGATGGCGCGGATGGCGGGGGTCGCGAAGCCAATCTTCGGGACTGGGAGAAAAGACTCCACCTGCCCCCGTCGACGCTGCTCGCGCTCGATTTCTACGGAAACGAGACTTGGGAGGAGATGTACTCTCGGCAATGGGTTCCCGCTTATTGGGCGCGGCGCGATCCGAACCGAAAATTGATCTGGTCGATCCATCTCGCGATGAAAGGCACGCCGCTCGGCGATGTCGCCAACGGTCTTCACGACGCGGAGTTCCAGGCGGGCGCGCGCGCCATCGCGCGGTCGCAGCCCGACGCCATCATCCGGATCGGCTGGGAAATGAATGGCGATTGGTTTCCCTGGGCGGCGGCCGGGCGCGAAGCCGATTACATCGCCGCCTACCGCCGAGTCGTCGCTATCTTCCGGGCCGCTTCCCCGAAATTCTCCTTCGACTGGTGCGTCAACTGGGGCCCGAACGCGGCTCCGGCCGATCTCGCCTATCCGGGCGATGATGTCGTCGACACCATAGGCATGGACGTCTACGACGCCAAGACCGACAAGGATCCGGTCGCGCGCTGGCGCGACGAGGTTCTGAACGCGCCTTATGGACTGCGTTGGCTCGATGATTTCGCCGCCCGCCACGACAAGAAAATGAGCCTGGGCGAATGGGGCCTTGGGCTTAAGGACGCGCCCGACAACCCGTATTTCGTTGAGCGGATGAGCGGCTGGCTGAAAGCCCATTCCGCGCGCGTCGCCTTCCATGTCTATTTCGACGTTCCGCCGCTGGCCGAGGGCAAATTTCCCAGGGGACGCGAACGTTTCATTGAGCTGTTTTCGGCTCCGCGCCGCTGACTCCAGCCCAGCTCCGGTCGATCGAGAGCGTGCAAACCTAATAACGCGCTCGTTTCGGCCATCGTTTTGGCCACAGGCGGATGAAATCGGGCAGGTCGTCGGTGTCGACCTCGTCTTCTCCGGCCTCGACTCGCCCCAGCGTCGAGACGCCGACGCGATGCACGCTATCGGGATCGCCGCTTAGAAGCGGATGCCAGGGCGGCAACGCCTTATTCTCGAAGCGCAGCCGGTAGGCGCAACTGGGGGGCAGCCACTTGATTTTGGCGAGCTTGGCCAGGGTCAGCCGCACGCAGTCCGGCACGATTTTCTTGCGGCCGGCGTAATCGCCGCAGCGACAGCTCGACTGATCCAGCAGTTTGCAGGCGACGCTGGTGTGGTGGATGTCGCCCGTGTCTTCGTCCTCCAGCTTGATCAGGCAGCAACGTCCGCAGCCGTCGCAAAGCCGCTCCCATTGCGCGCGCGTCAGCTCCGCGAGCGGCTTTTCCCAAAACGGAGCTTCCGCTTCCTCGCCGACCCCGGCCTCGCGCGCAGGCGTCGCGACGCCATTTTTCCTTGTCATATTCGCTGCTTCTCTTGTCTCTGCGTCCGTCGGAAACCATAACCGCAATGAGGCGCGCGGCGGCCATCGTCAAGATGGTTTAAAAAATGCTAACATCGCGAGGCGCGGAATTACGAGCGCGCGGTGGAGTTTTTGGTCTTGTGGAAGCGTCTGGGTTCACTGCCAATCGTCAAGCGCGTCTCGCGCATTTTACTGGCCGTCGACGCCCTGATCGACTCGGGCATGTTCGACAGCGGCCGCAGGTCGCGCGAGGCTTACGAAAATTTTTCCGCCTTCATGGCCAGGTTCCATGTATCGGGACTTGGCCGCCTCGCGGTCGAGGTCGCCTGCGAGGCGCTCACGATGTCGGTTGGCGCCGGAATGGTCGGGCTGACGCTCGCTGGCTCCGCGTTCCACATGACCAGCGAAAAGGATTGGCTTAAGCGCGCCGATCTCGCGGTGACCTTTCTGGATCGCTACGGCGTCGAGGTTGGCCAGCGCGGCATCAAGCACGACGACGCCGTTCCGCTCGAGGAATATCCCGACTATCTGGTGAAGGCGGTGCTCGCCACCGAGGACCGACGCTTCTATGAGCATTTCGGCATAGACGTGATCGGCACCGCGCGCGCGCTGACCGTCAACGCGCGCTCTTCGGGCGTGGTGCAGGGCGGCTCCTCGATCACCCAGCAGCTCGCCAAGAACCTGTTTCTTTCCAACGAGCGCACGGTCACGCGCAAGATCAACGAGGCGTTTCTCGCGCTTTGGCTCGAACATCACTTGAGCAAGCGCGAAATTCTCAAGCTTTATCTCGACCGGGTTTACATGGGCGGCGGCACTTTCGGCATTCAGGCGGCCGCGGAGTTCTATTTCGGCAAGTCGGTGAAGGATGTGACGCTGGCCGAGGCGGCGATGCTGGCCGGCCTGTTCAAGGCCCCCACTAAATACGCCCCGCACGTAAATCTTCCCGCCGCTCGCGCCCGGGCGAACGACGTGCTGAACAATCTTGTCGACGCCGGGTTCATGACCGCCGGCCAGATTATTCCCGCGCAGCGCAATCCCGCGACGCCCGTGGAGCGCAAACAGGAATCGAGCCCCGACTGGTATCTCGATTACGCCTACCAGGAAGTGCAAAAGCTCGCCCAGGCCGGCAAACTCGGCGAGGATCGCGTGTTGACCGCGCGTCTGGCGCTCGACTCCAACGTGCAAAAACGCGCCGACTCGGTCATCGAGGATAACCTGCGCGAGAGCGGCCGCGCCTATCACGTCAAGCAAAGCGCGATGGTGGTGATGGAGCCGGACGGCGCGCTGCGCGCCATCGTCGGAGGACGCGACTACGGCGCGAGCCAATTCAACCGCGCGACGGAGGCGATGCGCCAACCGGGGTCGTCGTTCAAGCCCTACGTCTATCTGACCGCGCTGATGACCGGCAAGTTCAAGCCCACGACCATCGTCGTCGACTCGCCGGTCTGTATCGGCAATTGGTGCCCGCATAACTACGGGGGGTCTTACGCCGGCTCGCTGCCGCTGGCCAATGCGCTGGCGCGCTCGCTGAACACCGTCGCCGTGAAACTGTCGATCGCCATCGGCGACGGCAACGCCAAGATCGGCCGCGCGAGGATCGTCGAAACCGCGCGCCGCCTCGGCATCACCGCGCCGTTGGAGGATACGCCGTCGCTGCCGATCGGCGCCGACGAGGTGAACTTGCTCGAACATTCGGCCGCTTACGCCGCCTTCGCCAACGGCGGCAAGAAAACGTTGGCCTACACCGCCATGGAGATCGCCAATCGTCACGGCGACGTCCTCTACAGGCACGACCGCGACGCGCCGGCTCAAGAGCAGGCGGTTCCGTTCGACAAGGTGGTGGAACTCGGCTCGATGATGCGGAAGGTGGTCGAGGAAGGCACCGGCAGGGCGGCGCAGCTCGGCGAAGGCATCGAGGTGATCGGCAAGACCGGCACCACCAATGGCTTCAAGGACGCTTGGTTCTGCGGCTATTCCGGCGTGATGGGCGGCTGTGTCTGGTACGGCAACGATGACGGCGAGGGGATGAACAACATGACGGGCGGCTCGCTGCCGGCGCGCACCTGGCACGAGATCATGGCCTATGCCCACCAGGGCCTGCCCCTGAAAAATATCGTCGGCATGGCGCCCGGCCCGGCGGTCGAAACCACGGCCAGCGTCGGAACGCCGATCAAGCCGCTGGAACTCGGCGCGCCTCAGCGCCCCGCGACTTTGTCAAAGGGGGCGCTGGACGCCCTGGGTTCGATCGAGACCAAAATAAAAACGCTTTCGCTCGGCAAGCGAGGCGACGCCTTCGAGGAGCTGGCGCCCTTGGGCGCGGCCCGTCGCACGGCGCATCGAGAGGTTTCCGAACGCCCCGCGGCGCGGTAGAATGAATCGGGCCGCGTCGCGGCGTTCCCCATGAATCCGAGAAACTCACACTTTTGCGAGCGCCCTTCGACAAATATATGCGCGCCCTCTCGGCGATGCTCGGCGGCCTCGCGCTGGGATTCGCCATCACGGCGGCGACGCTGAGGAGCGACTATGGCTTTGGCGCGTTTCGCGCCGGCCCGTGGACGGCCTGGCCGCGCGTCGGCGGTCCGGACATCGACCCTTACGCGCGAGCCGCTCTCGCCCGACGAGGCGAGGCGCCCTTGGGTCATGACGAAGGATTGATGTTTGTCGCGAGCGCGGATTCGAGCGGCCAGCCTCTTCGTGGCGGCTGCGACTATCGCGTCGACTCACAGCTGCCCGCCGCGCGATTCTGGACGCTTGAACTCGCCAGCTCCTCGGGGGCGCCGCTGACCAATCCCACCGGGCGCTTTGGTTACACGTCCGCCAACATTTTGCGACGCGAGGGCGGCTCCTTCGAGCTCGCCATCTCCCGCAACGCGCGCCCTGGAAACTGGCTATCGCCCGGCCAAGCCAGTTCCTTCGCGATGGTGCTGCGCCTTTACGAAACGCCGCTGGACACCACGACGCGCGCGGATCCCGCGCGTTTTCCGGCCATCGTTAAACTGGGCTGCGCGTGATGGCGAAGGACCGCGCCTTCGAGGTTCTACCCTGGATCGCCGCCGCGCTGCTGATCGCGGGGATCGTGCATCTTGTTTCGGTGTTGCTGATGCCGCTGGTCGCGCCGCGCGACGCCTACGCGCGACTCCTGGAAGCCGCTGGAACGGAGCATGCGTCTCCGGGCGAGGCCGCGCGGAACGGCATGATGCTGTTCGACCCTTCCGCGCCCGGCCTACAACTGCTGCCGTTCGAGGATCCGGCGACTGCGGAAGGCGTCTGCCTGTTCGATCTGGCGAATGGCGCTCTGCATCTGCGCGCCGACGTGGGCGGAGACGACTATTTTGGATTTTCCTTCCACGGCGCCACCGGCGCCATATTTCACGCGATGACCGATCACGCCTCCAACAAGGGCAAGATCGACATAATTGTCGGCGACGCGCGCCAGATCGAGGAAATGGAAGCCAATGATTCCGATGAATCGCCGCCGGCGGAAACCCGCCTCACGGCGCCATCGCAATTCGGTTTCGTGCTCATCCGCGCGCTCGCGAAGCGCCCTTCCGATTACGAACGGGCCCGCGCCAGCATCGAGGCGATGAGCTGCGAGAGCGCGCCGCCGGAGCCCTGAGACGCCGCTCTTCACTCCTTGGCGAAGGCGCGCGGCAGGATCACGCGCGCGACGAGGCCATGCGGCTCGCGGTCGAGCAATTGGAAGGCCCCGCCGATTTCCTCGACGAGCGAGCGCACGATCGACAAGCCGAGGCCGAAGCCGACATGGTCGTTCATGTTGCGGGCCGGTTCGCCGCGCTCGAAAGGCTCGAGCATGCGCATCTTGTTTTTAGCGAGAATGCCCGGCCCGTCATCGGCGATGTCGACGCGAATGACTTCCGGCGACGGCTGGTCGAGCGTGATGACGACCTTTTTGGCGTAAGTCACCGCGTTCTCGACAAGATTGGTGAAAACACGCTGCATTTCCGTGAGCGAGCCGATAATGATCTGATGCTGCCCGCCATGATAGGTCACATCGTGGCCAAGATCGACGAACTGATCCGAAACCGTTTGCAGAACGCTATCGAGATCGATGGGGCCGCGATCCGGCGCGCGTTGCGCGTCGCGCAAGTGCTGGAGATTTTTGTACAACATCGAATCCATCAATTCGGCGTCGTGCAGCATTTTCGCTTTAAGCTCGGCGTCGGCGATGAATTCGGACCTTAGCCTCACTCTGGTGATGATGGTGCGCAGGTCGTGGCTGATCGCCGCGAGCGCGTGGCCGCGCGCCTGGATCATCGCCTCGATCCGGTTCTGCATTCTGTTGAGCGCGCGCGTGAGATCGCGCACCTCGCGCGGTCCAGCCTCGGCGATCGGTCGCGAATTCTTTCCCTCGGCGGGATAACGCTCGGCTTCCCGCGCCAGCTTGACCAGCGGCGCCACGACGGCGCTGGAAATCCACACCGTCAGAATGCTCGCGCAAAAAAAGAAAAACAGCACCGAGCGCTCGAGTAGTCGCATCGAAAGCGTCTGCGCGCCGCCGCCCTGCGCCGACGACATCGACGCCCAAAGCGACCGCCTTGGCTCCGGCGTGGTGGCCACGGCATAGCCGCCTTTTCGCAAGCCAACCGCGACGACGCCGCCGCGCTTGTCGGCGGCCTTCGACACGCCGAAAAGCTTCGCGTCCCGCCACAGGCGCGACCTTAGCTCCGCGAGATCGGCGCCGTTGGCCTCGGGAATATCGCCGCGCTCGTCTCGCACCGCGAATTTCGCCCAGGGCGCCGCGTTCGCCAGCGCCGCGAGAACGTCATCTCGCTCGGCAACGGGCGCGGCGTCGATCGCCAGAAGCGCGCTGGCGATGAATTCGCTGGGCTCGATAATCGGCGGCCGCCCGTCCGGGTTGCCGAAATAACGGATCGTCGTCGAGCTTAGATGAAACAAGACAATCGCGGCCAGCACCAACAAGGCGATCTGTCCCGCGAGATGATCGGGGCGTAAGCGGCGCAGAAAAGAGCTCATGAGCGCGTGACCGGCGTGGTGAACATATAGCCTTCCGAACGCACGGTTTGGATCAGCCTGGGATTCTTCACGTCCGTCTCGATCTTCTGGCGCAAGCGGCTGATCAGCGTGTCGATGCTGCGCTCGAAGGGCCCAGCCGTCGGACCGTGCGTCAGACTGATCAATTGATCGCGCGTCAACACGCGATTTGGATGTTCGCAAAGCGCGTGCAACAGATCGAACTCCGCGCCGGTCATCGCGACCTTCATGCCGACCGGCGCCACGACCTCGCGCGCCGCGAGATCGACGCTCCAGCCAGAGAATTTGTAAACCTGCCGCGCCGAGCCGGCCTCGACCGGATCGGTCGCGCTCACGCGCCGCAGCACCGAGCGGATTCGCGCCAGCAGTTCCCGTGGATTGAACGGCTTGGCGACGTAATCGTCGGCGCCCATTTCAAGGCCGACGATCTTGTCGACATCCTCTCCCCGCGCTGTCACGATGATGATCGGCAGGTCTCGCTCGGCGCGCAATCTACGGCAAATCGACAAACCGTCCTCGCCCGGAAGGTTGAGATCGAGAATCAGAATATCGAAGGGGCGCTGGGCCAGCGCAGCGTCCATCTGCGCGCCATCCATGACCACGACAACGTCGAACTGGTTGGCCCGAAGATAGCGCGAAATCAAATCGCCTATTTCGGCGTCGTCCTCGACCACGAGAGTCGATGCGGCATATTTCACGTTTCGCTCCGGCTCGGCGCGCGGGTCCGCGGCGCTCGCCTTGGCGTCGGAGCGTTGCTCGATCGCCTCCGCCCCAAGACGCGTCATTGCATTGTCCAGATAAAGTAAAACAGCGAGCCGTAAACGAGAAGGGCCAAAAGCATCGCGAGGTAATCGCTCATCACCGTCTCCATCCATCCGCGCCGCGAAGAGCCGTCGTCCTCGAACCCAAGCCCTCGCGAAATCGATGACATCTTAGCGAACGGACATTTCCTGGGTTTGTCCCGCCGCGCCGAGATGTTTCTGGAACGTGTCCGACCCATCATGGAGTATAATTTGACCGGAATACGGCCGAAGACGCTGATATGCAAAATTATTTGTTACGGGAAAAGGCAGCGCTCCAAAACCAACGCACCTATATTGTGTTCTGGTCTCCAACACCGTCCGCGTCGGCGCGCCGTCACGGGCGCTCCTTCAATCGCGCGAGATCGAACCCTTCCAGATCGCGCAGCAATTCGATGAAGGCGGTGGCCCAGTAGTCGGCCGCCGCCGCGCCTTTTTCCGCCGTGGCCTTCGAAGCGTCGCCCATCGCTCCGGCGGGAGAAAGATCCTGCGCCATCCATCCGAAGCCCACCGGGCGGTCGGCGCGCAGCCAGGCGAAGTCGCGCTCGAAATCGCGAGTCGCCGGCATGAAATTCTTCGCCCGCGCCATTTCCACCAGTTCGGGACGAAAGGCCAGCATCAACGAAGTCTCGACCTCGCCGCCGTGAATGCCGTGCCTGAGCTCGTCGGCGCCGAACAATCCGTCCGGATAACCGAAGCGCGCGAAGGAGCAGGTGGCCGCGAGGACGCCGTGGCGCGCGCGCAGTTCCAGCGCCGTTTGCGAGATCAGCGGCGAGTTGCCCCCATGCGAATTGAGCAGCAGCAATTTTCGCGCGCCGGCGGCGATGGCGCCCTCCGCCAGCTCCGTCAGCATCGCCAGCGCGGTGGTCGGCGAATAGCTCAGCGTGCCGGGAAAATCGCGATGCTCGACCGAAACGCCGACGCTCTGGATCGGCAGAAACAGCGCCTCGATGTCTCGCGGCAGGCGCGGGACGATGCGGTCGATGCAACCCCGCATGATCTGCGCGTCGACCCCGACGGGGAGATGCGGCCCATGCTGCTCCACCGCCGCGATCGGCGCGACCACGATGACGCGCTCCCAGTCGAGAGCGGCGAATTCGCGGGTGGTGAGGTCGATCCAGAAGCGTGACTGCGGCATGACGCCGTTCTAGCGGGTTTGCGCGGGAAGCGCCAAATATTCGAAGCGCCGCGGCTGGCCGGGCGCCGCGCGGGGGGCTAGAAATGCGCTCCCCGCCGCCAGGAGCTTCGCGCCATGTCCACGCAAAATCCACCGCGAGACCCCGACGCGCTCGCCCTGCTGTTCGCGGAGCTGTGTGTCGCGGCGGGCGCCATCGCGATGGAGGTTTTCACGCGCGAAAACATCGCGGCGCGGGTCAAGAACGACTCCAGTCCGGTCACCGAGGCGGACGAGCGGATCGAGGCGTTTTTGCTCAGCCACCTATCCCGCCGCCTGCCCAGCCTGCCGCTCATCGCCGAGGAGCGCGCCGCGCGCGGCGAGACGCCCTCGCAAAGCGGCGCTTTTCTGCTGATCGACCCGCTCGATGGCACGCGCGAATTTCTCGCGCGCAGGCTTGAGTTCACGCTCAACATCGCGCTCATCGAAAGCGGCGCGCCCAGGGCTGGCGCGGTCTATGCCCCGGCGCTCGGCCAGCTCTGGTTCGCGGGCGAAAAAGCCTTTTTCGCGGAGGCGGCGCCGGGCGGCCCCCTGCCGCCCCGCGAAAACTGGCGCCCTCTGCGGACGCGCAAGCGCCCCGAGGACGGCATGACCGCGTTGGTCAGCCGCTCGCATGTCGACGCGCAAACCGAAAGCTTTCTCGCGCGCCAACATATCAAGCAGCGGATCGACGCCGGCTCGTCGCTGAAATTCTGCCGGTTGGCCGAGGGCGTCGCCGACATCTATCCGCGCTTCGGGCCGACGATGGAGTGGGACACGGCGGCGGGCGACGCGGTGCTGCGCGCCGCCGGCGGAGGGGTGCTGACGCTGGACGGCGCGCCCCTGCTCTACGGAAAATCGGAGGCAAATTACCGCAATGGCGCGTTTATCGCCTATGGCGATCCCGGCGCCGCAAGACTTTCTTAACCACGTCGCGCGAAGCTGCGCCCCATCGGCGCGTCGCCACGATCACGACGCGGCCGCGCCGCGCCGGCGGCGGCTTTCTGGGAGATTTTCCGGCCCAAGCCTTTCGCGCCAGAGGAGAACTTAGGGATGTTCGACGCCGATCACAGCGCAAATTTTTCGCGCCGCGCCCTGCTGCGCCTCGCCGCTGGTTCCACCCTGGCCCTGTCGGCCCCCGCCGCGCTGGCGCGCACGGCCGAAACCGACCGGCCCGAGGGCTATGCCGACAATGACGTCGTGGCCAGCGGCCACAGGTTTTTCGGGACGGTCTCTCGCGACCTCGCCGAGGGCATCGAGTCCGCGACCCGGCAGTGGGGCAAGCCCAACGCCTATGTGCTTGGCCAGGAGGCTAGCGGCGCGTTCATCGGCGGCCTGCGCTATGGCGAAGGCGAGATGTACACCCGCAACGCGGGTCGGCGCCGCGTTTTCTGGCAGGGTCCGTCGCTCGGCTTCGACGCTGGCGCCGACGGCGACCGCACGATGATGCTGGTCTATGGCCTGCCGGCGGTCGACGCCCTTTATCAGCGTTTTGGCGGCGTGGACGGCTCGGCCTATCTGGTCGGCGGCTTCGGCTTCACCGCCCTCGCCGCCGGCGACGTGGTGGTGGTGCCGATCCGCTCTGGGGTCGGCGCCCGGCTGGGGCTCAATCTCGGCTATCTGAAGTTCACGCCCCACGCCACCTGGAACCCGTTCTGACCGTGCGTCGTCTCCTGTCACCGATATTTTCCGGCGAGCCCGCCGGCAAACGCGTGCAAATCGGCGAGCGGCAAGTCCTCGTCGAAGGTCTGCCGCGCAATTTCTGGACGGATTTGTATCATTACGCGATGACCGCGCGCTGGCCGGCGTTCTTCCTGGCGCTGGCGCTCGCGTTCACCACGGTCAATTTGGTCTTCGCGGGATTTTATACGCTCGCCGCTGCTTTTGGCGACGATCCGGTCGCCAACGCGCGGCACGGCTCCTTCGTCGATTATTTCTTCTTCAGCGTCGAAACCGTCGCCACGGTCGGGTATGGCGACATGCATCCGCATTCGCTGACCGGCCATCTGATCGCGACGCTCGGAACCTTCGCCGGCCTGTCCTCCGTGGCCATCACCGCCGGGCTCACCTTCGCTCGCTTCTCGCAACCGCGCGCCCGGTTGCTGTTCGCCCGCAACCCGGTGATCGGCATGCACGACGGCGCGCGCACGCTAATGCTGCGCTTCGCCAACGAGCGCCATAACGCGATCACCGCCGCCAGCGCCCAGCTGTGGCTGATCCGCGACGAACGCACGAAGGAGGGCGCGAATTTTCGCAAATTCCGGCTTCTCGAACTGACCCGCGACGAGAATCCGATTTTCGCCTTCACCTGGACGCTCATGCACGTGATCGACGAAAGCAGCCCGCTGCACGGATGGACGGCCGCCGACTTCGACAATCCCTCGACCAGCCTTGTCGTCATCTTCGGCGGCCACGACGAAACCTCGGCGCAATCGGTCCGTGGAAGGCGCATCTACGCCGCCAGGGATATTCTGGTCGACTACAACTATGTCGACATCGTCGGAACCGACGAAGCCGGCGCCGCGATTTTCGACTACACCAAGTTCCACGACGCGAAACCCGCGCCGCGATAGGGGCGGTTTTTGATTTCCTGAGGCCCCTGTTTTAGAAGGCTTGTGGCGACGACCGCTTCCAAGCGCCCCGGCTCCGGCGCTCGAAGATGCTCTAGGCAGGCAAGGACGACCGCGTGTTGATCGAACAGGCGATGTATTTCGCGCTCGGACTCCTGGTCGCCGGGCTGTTCATGTTGATGTTCTTGCCCGCGTTTTGGCGGCGGGCGATGCGTTTGTCGATGCGCCGGCTGCAATTGCTGGCGCCGCTGTCGCGGGAGCAGGCCATCGCCGAGCGCGATCTGCTGCGCGCGGAATTCGCGCTGCGCGAGCGGCGGGTCGAACAGGAGATGGACGCGATAAAGGCGTCGAAGGCGGCCGATCTGCTCGAAATCGGCCGACACGCCGCCCGGATCGCCGATCTCGACGGCCGTTTGAAGAAATCCGAGGCCGAGGCTCGCGAACTCGTCACCCAGCTGGGCGATACGCGCAAGACCCTGGCCGAACGCACCGAACTGCTCGGCTCGACCGAAATGGCCTTGCACGAAGTGACGGAGGGCGCCGAGCGCACCGTCGCCAATTTGCGTCTTCTGCGCTCCCATCACGAGGAGCTCGGACGCGAGAAGGAAGTGGTGCAGACCAGGGTCGCCGCCCACGAAGCGAAAATCGGCGATCTGCATCAGCGCAACACCGATCTGGAGCGCGAGCTGGCGCAACTGCGCGACGATCACGCGAAGCTGAAGGTCGAGGCGGAGCGGCTCGGCTCGGTCGACGCCGATCTGACCCGCGTCGCCGCCCAACTCGAAACGACGACGGCGGCCAAACTGTCGCTCGAACAGACGATCGAGGCCTTGCGGACCCGCGCCAGGGAAGACGCCGAGCGAGTGGCGGGCGAGATCGCCCATCTCGAAACGGCCCTGCGACAGGCGCGCGTGGAGGCTCGCGATCACGCCGACCGTCTCGAAACCGCCCGCGCCGACAATTCAATGCTGCAAGGAGCCGTCGACGCGTTGCGCAAGGATCACGCGCGACTGCGCGACGTGGCGAGCCAAGTCACCGCGAGTCACGACGCGACAAGCCATGTCATGGCCGATTCGGGGGCCGGTTCCGGCGCGGGGGCCGCGCCGCTCGACGCGCGCGACCTCGCCGCGTTGCGGCGAGAGATCGCCAGCCTCGCGG
>JBAUVQ010000526.1:0-9660 GCA_049583305.1 Methylocystis sp. | reverse complement strand
CATCAGGATCGACGGCGCAACGGTTCCAGCTTTGATCGACGCCGCGAGACGCAACGTCTCATCCCAATTTTCGCCAATGATGCGGAAGTCGATCGTGCCGCCGATCATCGGATCGAGAGATTTATATGTCGCGCGAGCATCAGCGACATAGAGGCGGCGATCGGCAAGATCACGAATGCGCGGCGCGAATCTAAATCCCGTGAGATGACAGAGACCGAATACGTGATCGACGGCGCCGGCGGTGTCTGTGTAATGCTCGCGGATGTCCAGCGAGCATTCGTGGTGAAGCAAGCCGTCCAGAATGTGCGCGGCCTCGCTGGCGTTGGCCGCAATGACCTTGGTGTGAAACGGCGCATAGCGATCGGAGATATGCGTATAAAACTTCACCCCGGGTTCCGAGCCATATTTGGCATTATAGTCGGCGCGGGCTTCGCCGGAACCGCCTGCCTTGAAAAACTGCCCGTCAGACGATGACGTGCCGCGATCGCCCCAAACTCTTGTGAATGGCTGAGCGTGAATCGCTTCGATCAGACACGCGAGCGCCGCTTGATACGTTTCGTCACGAACATGCCATTCGGCGATCCAGAGCAATTTGGAATGACTGAAGATCTTGGAGCTGCGCGCCATTTTGGCGAGGCCGAGATTGGTGGCGTCCGCGAGCAACGCCGTCATCAGCCCTATGTTTTCGTCTGGCGGCGCGCCGGTGCGAAGATGACCAAAGCGCGTGGCGAATCCCGTCCAACCATTGACTTCCGCCAGAAGCTCGGTGATCCGAAGGCGAGGCAACATGCCATAGAGCCGCCGTGCGACATCGTCAGATTCATCGTTCTCGTCTTTACGAATGGGGCTGATCGACAACCCTTCTGCGGTGATCGCGACTTCGACAAGTTTGCCCGCCGACGCGAGCGTATCGATTTCATTGAGCCGCGATTTAAGCAAAGCGGTTCGCTCGGCGCGCCAGTCATCGAAGCGGTCAGGGACCGCAAGTCCCAATTCGCCTTCCTGTCGCCGAGCGACAAAGGCCTTCGGTGGCAGAAGAAAATCGCCGAAGGCGCGAAACACGCGGCTGCCTTCGACCCAGATATCTCCGGACCGCAAGCTGTCGCGTAAGGTCATCATGACCGCGACCTCATAAGCCCGGCGATCAAAGGCAGGGCCTTTTCCCACGAGCTTGCGCCATGTCGATTTAAGAAATGCAGTTGGCGGTCGCTGCGGGAGTTGTCTCGGCGGCGCCGCATAAAATCCGCGCAACAGCTCGAGCGCGTCGAGCAATGAGTCGTTTGGCTTCCATGAGCGGAACGCAAATGCATTGAGCAGGACTGGAATCATCCGGCGCACCGTTGGGTATCTCTCGACGATCTCGGTAAGATTGTCTTCGCGCGTGTTTGTGACGACAGTTTCGGTTTCCGCGACAAGCGTCTTCAGGTGCTCCCAACCGAGCGAACGTTCGACGGCCGCGACTTGATCCTCTCCAGTCTCCTTCGCCACCAACATGGCTTTCGCCATCTGGAGCAGCGCGCGTGCCGACGCATCGAGAGCTTTCGCTCGATGGACAACATTTTCTCTGTAGGCGCGGTCAGCACGACGGAACACGCCGCCGAGCATCTTGTCAAACATGACGAGCGCCGCGTCCGTGAGGATCGCCTCCATCTCGCGGGCGAACACAGCCAGAGTCGCCAGTCGGCGCGGCGTATCGAATCGTGAAAGATGCTGCGCGCTGAGAATGGACGTTTCCCGAGCAATCGCTCTGTAGCGCGCGCGATGAATCCGTTGCTCGCGATCTGGCCCAACGCCCAGTCTTCCGACGAATTGCAAGCGCTCGACGACGCCAACCAAGTTCTTCTGCGTCGGGGCTTCCGGCCAATCACGCAACCAGGCGAGTGGCGTGCGATCTCTGTCGTCTTCGACCGCGATCAACGCCTCCAGTTCAGTAATCGTCCTTGGTTCTAAATTCTCGATGAGATTCTTGTGGGCCTGCTTTCGGGCGCGAGCACGAGCTGCCAGGCCGATGCGTTCCAAAATTGTCGGCGCGGGCAACAAAATGCCACAAATTCGGAGAGTCCCAATCATCGCGGCAACGATGACGTCGCCACGATCCGTGCCAATCGCTTCGGTCGTCGCAATCTTCGCGACAGACCGATAATCGCCACGGCCGAAAGGGCGAACTCGCAAATGCGATTGTATTTCGGCGAAATGCTCCCAGCGCGTTTCCTCTCGACGGGCATAGTCGTTAAAAATACCGGGCTCGATGCCGAGTTGACCGGCAATGAACGAGAGAACGTCCTCCGGCGGAATTTCGTCAATGCCGAGCACTCGACCCGGAAAGCGCTGGTAGGCGAGATGCACCGCAAAACCGAGCCGATTGGCGTCACGTCGCCGTAGACGGATCAGCGCCAGATCGTCGTGCGAAAGCGTATAGTGTCGAACAATTGCCGCGGGATCGTTGGGCGGATCGAACAGCGCAGCGCGGGCCTGCAGCGAGAGGATTTCATGCTTCTTCATCGCCGGCTTCCCTGGTGCGCAATCGGTCGTTCGCGCAGCAGTCCGGCTTATCGCTATTTTTCAATGCCTTGGCATCTGCGCAATTCAATCGCCAAGATACCAGTGAACCTCAGTCCGCGCCTTAGCATAGGATTTTGGGAAGATTCTGTGATGACCCCAAGATAGGGAGTTAGCCGCAAGCCCGGTTGCGTCTTGAGCATCTCGCATGAAATCTCGTTCACCTTGAACGTGAAGCTCGGTTCGTCATGCCTCCAACCGCCGATTGCGAACACCTTTCCGCCGACCTTCCAGACATGTGATCCGCCTCACTGGACCACATATGTGGTGGCTGGAAGCGCCTGATAGACGTAATTGGGAACTTCCGACCGTCGGACGCCCCGGCATCGACCAATGCGCGCCAGCGATCCGCTTCATCATTGGAGCTCCTTAGTGGCATCAGTTTTTGAGCAGTCGGCGCAAATCCCCAGTGCGAGACGCAATCTGCCGTGGTATGGTCAAGTTCTGTGGTGAAATTGACCAACCAATTGCAATAACCGGCGGGTTCCCTATCCGTTGAGATGGGATTCGAACGAAATTCATTGACCTCAGAGGCGACTATGAAAGCGGTGGCGTTCGCGAATAATGATATTGCCGTGGTGGCGTGGACATTTGGTGGGCGATTGCCTGGATGCCTCGGATTTGCGATCTATCGAATTGACGTTCGCGCCGGAACTGAAACCTGCCTTCCGGCCATGGCGACCTTTTCTGGCCAACAGGCGACGCCCGGAAGAACGACGGCGGGCGATCCCGTCCAGAAATTCTTCTGGAAGGATGTCTATGCCAAGCGAGGCGGCCTTTATAAGTACAAGATCGTCCCTATGAGCGGTGAGCCGGGCAACCTTCGTCCGATGAGCTTTGGCGCCGCGATATCCAATCAGATCCAGCTCAGCCCACATTACGGGACGCTGTCAGCTTACTTTAATCGGGGAATTCTCGCGACCCAGTCGACGGCCCACGTTCTGCACGACGGCTCCGAACCGGGTGGCATGGCCGAAGCGCTTGAGCAGCATATCGAGAAGCCCGGCGACGCGCTACGCGCCGATTTAGCAGGCCAGTTGATCGAGGCGTTGACGACGCTTTCCGACGAGGCGGCGCAAAGCGGCGGCAACGTCTATTGCGCGCTTTACGAATTCGAGGATCCGGAAGCGATCGCCCATCTGGCTCAATTGAAGGATCGCGCGAACGTGATCCTTTCCAATATGCCGGGAAAAGGCGACGACGGCGAGAAGACCAACGACACCTACGCGGCCGAACGACAACGGATACGCGACGCCGGCGCCAATGTGATCGACCGCTTCATGCCGTCCAACCATATCGGCCACAACAAATTCCAAGTGCTCAACAAGGACGGGGCGCAAGCGGTTCTTTTCGGCTCGACGAATTGGACGGCGCACGCCCTTTGCGCGCAGACCAATAACGCCATCATCGCCCGTTCGCCCGCCGTCGCCTCGGCCTATCTGGATTACTGGAATAAACTCAAGGCGGACACCGATCCGCAGGGAGAAGGGGGCAAGGCGGAGGAATCGGCGCAATTTCGCGCGGCAAACGCCAAGCCGTTGCCGTCGATTCCGCTTGAGGACGGCAGCGGCGCCGTCGATTTGTGGTTTTCGCCGAATACTCCACATGCGCGCAGCAAGAAGAAGGGCGAAGACGAAACGACGCCGCCGGATCTGTCCGTGGTATTCGATATCATCGCAAAGGCGCAGCAGGCGATCCTGTTTCTCGCCTTCGAACCCGGTTCGCCCAGCATTGTCGACGCCGTGGCCGACGCGCTCAAGGTCAAGCCTTCACTTTTCGTTCGCGGCGCCGTCACGGCGCCGGCGACATCGGGTGGATTTTATACGGCGATCCATGGCGGCGGGGGGCCGGTCAAGCGTCAGAAGGGCGATCCGTCCTTGCCCGAAGATTATCGCGTCATCCATACGCGCGGGGTCACGAAGGGCGACGCCTTCGCCCAATGGGAGGAAGAACTCAATCAGGCGGGCCACGCCGTCATTCACGACAAGATCGTCGTGGTCGATCCGTTCTCCGATAATTGCGTGGTCGTCACGGGGAGCCACAACCTCGGCTACAAAGCCTCTTACGACAACGACGAAAACCTTGCGATCATTCACGACCACCGCGCTGTCGCCGAGGCCTATGCAGCTCATTGCCTCGATGTCTACGACCATTACGCTTGGCGCTATTGGCTCGGCCAGAACAAGGATCAGGCCTGGCACTTCCTCGCGTCCGACGATAGCTGGCAAGACGAATATTATTCGTCCGACAATCAGGTGAAATCGGCTGAATTGGGCTTCTGGCTCGGGGCAACGCCAGCGTCGGATTCGCTTCCGACCCCGAATGTCGACGCCTCCACGCGCGCCCGCCCGGCCCTGCAGGCGCAGACGGAGGGCTTGACGCCTGCGGTCGGCCCTCATTCAGCCGCGCTGCCAACGAAAAAACCGCGCCGGGCAAAGGCGGACTGATTTCGTCTTTCGCGATTGGAGCCATGGCATGCCGACGACCAGGATCATGATCATCCGTCACGCCGAGAGGCCGAATGGCGAGCGCGGCGTCATGCCAAATGGAATAGAAAATGACGAGGCTTTAACCGCGACTGGTTGGCGGCGCGCGCGCGCTGGTCAACTTTTTCGCACCGCCTGACAACGTTTTCGCCGGTCCCGGATTGGCGACTCCGCAAGTCATTTTCGTCTCGGGAATTGGCCATCACAGTCCTAGTTTGCGACCACAGCAGACGGTGACGCCGCTTGCCGATGCGCTCGGTTTGGACATTAATGACGCCTGCCTGAAACTCGAGGATGCAAAGCTGGCGCGAGCGGCCGCTGAGAAAGGCGGCGTCGTTCTTGTAGCCTGGGAGCACGAAATCATTCCGGCTATCGTCGCGTCTTTTACTCCGCAGCCTGAGGCCCCGCGGAAATGGCCCGGAGAGCGCTTCGACATGGTTTGGATATTGGACCTGGTGAACGGCGAATGGCGGTTTTCACAGCAGCCGCAAATGTTGCTGCCCGGAGATCGCGTCGAGCCGATTTCATAAATTTTAGGGAGTATTCTTATGACCCTGCGCTATGGATTTGTGAAAGCCAAACTTGCGACGAAACCGATCATGAAGGGAACGCGCCGACGGCGCGAAACGCAATATCATCTGCATCTCAACCTGCTGGTGAATGGCGGCAATTGGGATGTCGCGGTGAATGTCGGCACGAATGACGACGACGATTTGCTGAAGTACAAGCTCGTCTATGACTTCCGCCATCCCCTGATTCAAACGCTCGCCGCCGCCGCCGCCGGCGCGCGGGATCTGACAGATCAGAACGCGCTCCCGGCCCTCGATTATCAGCGCGGCGCAGATATCTTTGCCAACACCGGCAAATGGCGCGACAGCGATGTAATGGACGGGACGGAATTTCCTGAACCGGTCGCCTCCTTGAAGCGACTTTTGGAGCAGGCGCTGGAAAAGGAATGGGACGTCTATGTCTTCGGGCGCTTTTACGCCGAAGGAAATGGCATCCATGACACCCACATGAATCAGGGATCGACGGGCGATTTCATCCATCGGTCCGGAGACGATTCCAACGACCACAATGACGTCTGGCAGGATGGCGCCCTGATCGTGAACGTCGGACAGCCCGAATGGGCAGCCTATTTCGCGGCGTTCAACCAGCAGCTCGTGCCAACGGACGACCTTGGCAACCCTGATGCCGACAGCCAGCCGATTTGAGCTGCGGCGTTATGCGCGCGGGCCTGAGCCGGCTTGAGTGACATGGTGCTGGCGGCGGCGCAGGGGGAAATGCCCGAGCTGCTCTCGGCCTTTGCCTTACGGTTGGCGATCGCGTCACGCCATGTTCACGACGAGAGCATGCAAAGTCGTGGGGTTGGTCATGCTGAAAGCCGCACGGCGTGATTTTCGTTGTTTGGTTGAAAGTCTGGATAGAGCCGCTTGAACGAGCCGCTGAGCGTCTTGTTGAGAACTGCGACGCGCACGTCAAGGAAAGGCTGTACGGTCCATTTATTCCATCGCATCTGCTGTTTCTTGATCATGCGTTTTGAAAGGATTTCGTTGACCGCGCTTTCTACAAAGGCGGTCGAAATCGGCTGCCGATCATGGCGTCGCCGTCCGTAGTTCACGAGCGCTCGCTGTTTCCTCTGATGGCATGGTGTGGCGGCTTCGCGCTGACCACGGACGGAAGCAAGTGACCGGCGGCGACGACAACGGCAAGGCATCGCAGGCGCCGCGCTCGCTACGGCGCTATGATGAGCGCGCTCGCGCGGCGCGCCCAAGATTCGAGTAGTTGATACGAGGGGCTTGACACCGAGCGGGCCATTACGGAAGCGTACGATTTGGAACAGATTCCACGATGACCCCAGATGGCGTAACGGGCCGGCGCGAGGCCGAGGCTTTGCGGTGGCGTGGTCATCCCCCAGAATGGTGGTGTGAAAACGGAGTCCGGCTTTCGTCTGTATCGGACTGCCCGGCTCCTACTGCTTCCTCGCCACGCGCAAGCTTGATCGCAGTGTTGATCAGACCGACATGGCTGAACGCCTGCGGAAAATTTCCGAGCATGCGACCGGCACGAGGGTCGTATTCCTCGGCGAGCAGACCGAGATCGTTCCGCAACGCCAGCAGTCGCTCGAAAAGCACGCGCGCATCGTCGAAACGCCGTTGCAGGATGTAATTGTCCACCAGCCAGAAGCTGCAAGCGAGGAACGCGCCCTCGCCGGGAGGCAGACCGTCGGCCTCGTCCTCGGTGTCGTAGCGCATCACCAGCCCGCCGTCGCGCAGTAGATGACGCTCGATCGCTGCGAGCGTGCCACGCACGCGCGGATCGCTAGCCGGGAGAAAGCCGACGAGAGGGATCTGAAGTAGGCTGGCGTCAAGCCGACGCGAGCCATAGAATTGGACGAAGCTGCCGAGTTCAGGGTCGAAGCCGCCGCGGCAGACTTCCCCACGGATCTCGTCGGCGATTCGCCGCCAGCGCGTGGATGCGCTCGCGTCGCCAGCCGTTTCTGCAAGTATCGCCGCGCGATCAAATGCGACCCAGGCCATCACCTTTGAATGCGTGAAATGCCGGCGTCCGCCGCGCACTTCCCAAATGCCTTCATCGGGCTCGCGCCATATCGTTTCAAGGTAATCGAGAACGACGCGGAGCACGTCGGCGCCACGCTGTGTCGGCGGCATGCCGCCAAGCCGAGCCTCAAACATCGCATGAATAGCCTCACCGTAAACGTCGAGCCGATGCTGCCCGACCGCTGCGTTGCCAGTGCGAACGGGACGAGAGCCTTCATACCCTGCCAACCAAGACAGTTCGCGCTCTGGCAACTGCTTTTCGCCAGTGATGCTATACATGATTTGCACTTGCGCCGGGCTGCCCGCAACCGCGCGCAGCAGCCAGTCGCGCCAAGCCTTCGCCTCGTCGTAGTAGCCGACGTTCATTAGAGCAAGCAGGGTGAATGCGGCGTCGCGCAGCCAACAGTAACGGTAGTCCCAGTTGCGCGGCCCGCCGATCTGCTCCGGCAATGACGTCGTCGGCGCAGCCACTATGCCGCCTGTCGGCTCGTAGGTAAGTGCCTTCAGCGTCAGCAGCGATCGCTTGACCGCTCCGCCCCACGGCCCTATCGGCGGACAACGCGCCGACCAGTTCCGCCAGGCCGTCTCGGTCTGGGCGAGAGCGAGTTGGGGATCAAAGGTGTTTGGCCGTGGCCGGTACGACGGCCCATGGCTTAGCATGAATGGGACAGTTTCCCCCGCGGCGACGGAGAACTCGCCGACAGTGTGGAGATCATCGCCATGCAGCGGTACCGGCGTGCGCAGGACCAACATGTCGGGTCCGGCCACTGCCTGAAGGCCCCTTTCATCGTCCAGCTGGTTCACCCACGGCACGCTGATGCCACAATCAAACCGAATTACGAGGTCGGTACGGAAATCGAGACGGCCACGCTGGCCGATAACGAGGCGCACGAGGTCGGACGTGCCATCGAATATCGGCATGAAATCGATGATGGTTGCCGCGCCTTGTTCTGTCTCGAACGTAGTCTCAAGGATCAGGGTGCCGTCGCGGTATTGTCGCGTGATGCGCGGTAAACGGTCGGCGGGTGCGATCTGCCACCTGCCGTTGTCGGGTGTCCCTAAGAGCGCCGCAAAGCACGCAGCAGAGTCGAATCGCGGCAAGCACAGCCAATCGATCGAGCCGTCGCGCGACACGAGCGCAGCGGTCTCGCAATCGCCGATGAGACCGTAATCCTCGATTCGGGATGGCATCTCTGGTCTCCCTTATATTTCGGCGAGGGCGACATCTCAAGGCAAACGGCGTCTTAGCCGGAACGAATGGATGCGAAAGATTGTATCAATCCCAAAGCGGCGATCAATATAACATCCGTCACGTTGGCATTGTCACGTTGTCGAACGATGCGCACGGATGATAACTTTGATGGTGCACGGATAGGCGAAGAGCGTGATTTTAACCGGATCGAGGCCTCATGTCGGCCTCTTTCATCGGTTCGGGGAAACATCGTGCCCTTCAAATTTCATCGCAAAAATCGGCATCATATTCCCCGGCAAAGGCGCCGCGTCACAAACTGGCGGGAATATGAAGCGGCGTTGCGCAATCGCGGCAGCCTGACAGTGTGGTTTACCGAAGAAGCCATTGCGTTTTGGCGAGCCCAACCGCGTACGACGCCGGGCGGCCAGCGCCATTGCCGATCTGGCAATCGAAACGGCGCTGACGTTGCGGGCCATATTTGGCTTGGCCCTGCGCCAGACAGCAACCCTGCCCCTCGGACTTCACGTCACGAGCAAGGCCCAGCGGGGCTTCATGCTTGTTTCCGGGGAACATCCGCAACCGGTCAAAGCCCTGGCTTCGCGCTATTCCGCCGACGCAACTGCCACCCAGGCGGGATGCTTATAGGAATATCGGCGCGCGGCACTCGTGCGTATCGAAGGTTTTAAGGAGATAACATGGCGGAAGTGTTTAGTGGTGGCGCGAACGAGCCGCTCGCTCGCAATCAATCGACCGCGCCGATAGCTTGGGTTTGGAGTCATACGGTTTCCGGCTGACTGACTCGGGGCGGGATTCCCTCCGGGAATCGAAGCAGTTAAAGTCTGTCGTCATGAATCGCGAAGGG
>JBAUVQ010000525.1:0-6855 GCA_049583305.1 Methylocystis sp. | reverse complement strand
CCCGGTGCCGCGCATGCGGCGGAATCTCGACATAACCGCCCGGGCGAAGAACTCTTGGTTCGCTCTCTCCCTCGAACAGGAGGCCCGCCGAGCCGGAGATCAGGAAAACCCATTCCGTCGCATTCTGATCATACCAAAAGCCGGGCGGGCTCGCTTGACCCGTCGAAACGATCCTTTCAATTCTCGCCGCCGACGTTTCGGCAATGACCGAAATCCTTTCCTCGGCTGAATTTGTCGACATGTCCGCGACCAGATCGCCCGACTTGATCAATATCGCCTCCAGCTATTATTGGGGGCGATGCCCCATCACGTCGTCACCCACGGAGATTGAGGCCGACCCATGAAATTGACCGCCGGGAAGCCCGCGCCGCCGCGCCGAGATACGGACCGTTTCAACATTTCACACCAAGTTAAATATTTTCACGCCAACACGACTCCCGACAGCCTTTGACAATAGTCGAGCCCTATTATTTGACGAGCTTGTTTCCGCCAGCGTCTTCCACCGCCATGACCATTAAAATGAAGGACGCCTTGCGGGCGGCTTCTTTGGTGACGGCGCTCCAATCGCCGACGCTATCCGCATCGAGGTCGACATGTTTAAACTCGCCAGGCGCGATGCCGCCAGGAATGGAGAAATCGAAATTTTCGTCGGCGAAAGGAACCGACCTGCCCGGCGTCTTCAGAAGAGCTCGCATAAATATCCGCTTAATGGTCACGCGTCCCTTGTTCGAGACGGTGAAGGATATAATCGGCCACTCCAGCCCGCCATACTTTTGCAAGGCGAATTTGCGATACGCGAATTTCTGATTTGAGATTTTGATAGCATCGATCGCCGCGGGCGCATGGGTTTCGAGAGTATTAAATTTTGTTATGTCCTGCGAAAGCGCGACATCGGACCACATCAGTGCAAAAATAAACTGTAAGGTTATCGGTTTAAAGATCCTTGACATAGCGGACTTTCTCGACGCCTTCGCTCCGACGGGACAGGAAAAAGCGCTATCCGCCATGTGTTTGAGCAATTGGTTCCTCAGGCTGGAATTGTAAGTCAAGGACCGCGGCGTCTCAACCGCTCTCCGCCGGCGACCACCTCTACGCCAAGTTAAATCTGCGATGTTTTGGCATTATTGGCAAGCCCGGGACGCAGCGGCGCGGTTCGCCCCGCGTCGAATCCGCCCTTCTCCCGTTGACAACGGCGAGGAAAATGTCCTGAACTCAAGATGACCCAGTGCATGTCTCGATCAAGCGGTTACTTGTCCTTCGACGCCGCGCGAATGAAATAGCGCCCGAACGTCGCGCGCAACCGCGACGAGGCCCAGAGGCTAAATTGGTCGAGATAGAGATAGATTACGGGCGTCGTGTAAAGCGTGAGCACCTGACTGACGATCAGCCCGCCGACGATGGAAATTCCCAACGGGCGGC
Source organism: Methylocystis sp. (assembly GCA_049583305.1). GTDB lineage: Bacteria > Pseudomonadota > Alphaproteobacteria > Rhizobiales > Beijerinckiaceae > Methylocystis. Next base: position 5,436 of record JBAUVQ010000525.1, on the reverse strand, counting down.
GCACCTCTCCGCCGTTGCCGAAGCTGAGCGCTAGCGGCACGGCGCCGAGGATCGCCGACATTGTCGTCATCATGATCGGACGAAAACGCAGCAGGCATGCTTCGTAGATCGCGTCGTAGGATAAAGCGCCATCGACGCGCCTCGCCTCGATCGCGAAATCGATCATCAAAATCGCGTTCTTTTTCACGATCCCGATCAACAGAATCACGCCGATGAAGGCGATGATGCTGAATTCCGTGTGAAACAGCATCAGCGCCAGAACCGCGCCGACACCCGCCGAGGGCAGAGTCGAGAGAATCGTGATTGGATGGACATAACTCTCATAGAGAATTCCGAGCACAATATAAACGGCGATAATCGCCGCGAGGATCAATATGGGTTGGGTGCGCAGAGACTGCGCGAAGAGTTCCGCGGTGCCAGTCAATTTGCCGCGTAGCGTCGGCGGCATGTGGATATTGACGACCGCCCGCTCGATTTCGGCGACTGCCTCGCTAAGAGACGCGCCGATCGCCAGATTGAAGGAAATCGTCGTCGCGACGAACAATCCTTGATGATTGAGCGACAAAGCCGTGGTGTTCGGCTGGTAACGGCTGATCGCGGCGAGCGGAATCATGTTTTCCTGGCTCGTGCTCACGGGCGCCCCGGTTGAAGCCACGGCGTTGCCGACGACGGCGAGCGCATTGTTCGTGGCGTTGCGCGCCGTCGAGGTGACGGTCGCCAGACTCGCGGCGGCCACGCTCGGACTGGTCGACGCGGTCGAAGGCGGCATGGGTGTCGCCGCGGTCGAAGTCACCACGTTGCCGACGGGTGCATTGGTCAATGACGTGCCGGAAGCTGGAGCGCCGGTGGTCGAGATGTACAAATCGCTTAGGGTCGAGGGTCGCTGCGTATAGCGCGGATTGATCTCCATTACGACATGGTATTGATTGTTCGCGCTATAGATAACCGAGACCTGACGTTGGCCGAACGCATCGTAGAGCTCGCTGTCGACCTGCGCGGCGGTTATGCCCAGCCGATACGAACTGTCGCGATCGATCAGCACCTTCGAAGAGAGCGCCCGTAACTGCTGGTCGGAGCTAACGTCCTTCAATACGCGGCTGTTCTGGAGCGCCTCGACAAGCTTGGGCGTCCATGAGTAGAGATCGGCGCCGGCGCCAAGCAGCGTATATTGATATTGGGCGTTGCTTTGGCGCGCGCCCACGCGAAAATCCTGGATCGCCACAAGGAAGATTTCGCTGCCCGGCAGCTGCGCCAATTTAGGCCGCAGCCGCGCGATAATGTCGTCAGCCGAGGCTTTGCGCGGGCCGAGTGGCTTGAGATTGACGTAAATGGACGCGGTGTTGATCGCCGCGGCGCTGCCGCCACTGCCCGCCCCGGTGAAACCGATGACATTGTCGACATCTGGATCGGCGCGGACGATCGCGATCATCCGCACCAGCCGCTTGCTCATCGCCTGGAAGGAGACGCTCTGATCGCCGCGCATCACGCCAACGAGACGCCCGGTATCTTGTTGCGGAAAAAAACCCTTCGGCACGATCATGAACAGCGCGACGTTCAGCGCCACCGTCGCGGCCAAAATCGCCATCACGACGCCGCGGTGTCTCAGCGCCCAAACAAGGCTGCGCTCATAGCCGGCTAAAACCCGGTCGAACAAGGTTTTCTTTTTGGGCGTCTCCGCGTCTTCCACCACTCTCGCTTTCAGCAGGAGCGCGCACAACATCGGCGTCGTGGTGAGTGAAATCACCAGCGAGATCATGATCGCGATCGAGAGGGTCAAGGCGAATTCACGGAAAAAGCGTCCGGGAACGCCGCCCATGAATAGAATGGGCGTGAATACCGCGATGAGCGAAAGGCTGATCGACAATACGGTGAAGCCGACTTCGCGCGCGCCGAGCAACGCCGCCTGCATGGGCGGCAAGCCTTTTTCCAAATGGCGCGATACGTTCTCGACCACGACAACGGCGTCGTCGACAACGAAGCCCGTGGCGATGGTCAACGACATCAACGAGAGGATGTCGAGGCTGAAGCCCGCCAGATACATCGCGCCGAACGAGCCGATGATCGACACCGGAACCGCGATGCTTGGTATGAGCGTCGCCCGCAAATCGCGTAGAAAAAAGAACACCACCAAAATGACGAGGAAAACGGAGAGGACGAGCGTCGTTTCGGTGTCCTCCAGCGAAGCGCGGATGGTCAGGGATTTGTCGCCGGCGATTTTGATGTTCACGTCGGCCGGCATCTCCGCCTGGAGCAGGGGAAGCTCGGCCTTTACGCGCTCCACGGCGTCAATGATGTTGGCGCCGGGCTGCGTAAAGGGAATAACGACGACCGAGGGTTGCTCGTCAGAATAGCCGGCGTTGCGCAAATCCTCGACCGAATCGACCACCTCCGCGACGTCCGCGAGGAGAATCGGGCTTCCGTCGCGGTAAGCGATGACTAGAGGCCGATAATCGATGGCGTGCGAAGCCTGATCATTGTCGTAAATCTGGAAATGCGTCTCGCCTTGCTCGATCGCGCCTTTAGGACTGTTGGCGTTGGCGGAGGCGAGCGCGGCGCGCACGTCCTCCATGCCGACGCCGTATTTGTTCAGGGCTTGCGGATCGAGTTCGACGCGCACCGCCGGCAAGGTCGCGCCGCCGATGATGACCTGACCGACGCCCGCGAGTTGCGATAGCCTTTGCAGCAACACGTTGCTGGCGGCGTCGTAGAGTTGGCCGCGCGTCAAGGTCTTCGAGGTCAACGCCAGAATCATGATCGGCGCGTCCGCGGGATTGACCTTCCGGTAGGTCGGGTTGGTGCGCAAATTCGTCGGCAGATCCACACGGGCCGCGTTTATGCCCGCCTGCACGTCGCGGGCCGCGCCGTCGATGTCGCGATCGAGGCCGAATTGCAATGTGATCCGGGTGAGCCCGAGGCTGCTCTGCGACGTCATCTCCGTCACATCGGCGATCTGTCCAAGATGACGCTCCAGCGGACTGGCCACGCTGTTAGCGACCGTTTCGGGACTGGCGCCGGGGAGTTGCGCGAGCACGGTGACCGTCGGAATGTCGACCTGCGGCACCGGCGCGACGGGCAATTTGAAAAAAGCGAGCGCGCCGCCGAGCGCGATGCCGATCGTCAGCAAAATCGTCGCGACAGGACGCGAGATGAAGGGGGCCGAAACATTCATCCCCTGGCCTCGCGCGGCGGCCGCGCCTTGCGCGTCCTTTGGGCGATGCGATCGAAGAACAAATAGATTACGGGCGTCGTGAACAAAGTTAAGACCTGGCTGAAAATAAGACCTCCGACGATCGCGAAACCGAGCGGACGGCGCAGTTCCGAGCCCGCTCCGAAACCCAGCATCAACGGCACCGCGCCGAGAATAGCGGCCATCGTCGTCATTAGGATCGGACGAAATCGCAGCAGACACGCCTGATAGATCGCGTCACGCGGCGAATGTCCCTCATTGCGCTCCGCGTCCAGCGCGAAATCGATCATCATGATGGCGTTCTTTTTGACGATGCCGATGAGCAGAATAATGCCTATGATCGCGATAACGTCGAGTTGGTAGCCGAACATGATCAGGATCAGCAATGCGCCGACGCTAGCCGAGGGAAGCGTCGAAAGGATCGTGACCGGATGGACGAAGCTTTCGTACAACACTCCAAGCACTATGTACATTGTCGCGATCGCGGCCGCGATGAGCAGCAGTTGATTGGTCAGCGACGAGCGGAACGCCGCGGCGGCGCCTTGATAGGCCATGATGATCGTCTTCGGAAGCGCGATGTCCTTCTTGGCTTGTTCGATGGCCGCCACGGCCGCGCCGAGCGAAGAGCGCGGCGCGAGATTAAACGAGATCGTGGTCGCCGGGAATTGTCCAAAATGCGTAAGGAGTAGAGGCGCGAAACGTTCTCGCACCTTGACGAAGGCCGCCAGCGGCGTCTGCCCGTTGGTGGTCGAGGAGGAGGAGGGAAGATAGATCGACGACAGACTGTCGAGTCGGCTTTGCAGGGAGGGGTCGGCCTCGAGGATCACGCGATACTGGTTGGATTGCGTGTAAATGGTCGAGATGATGCGCTGACCGAAGCAATCGTAGAGCGCATTGTCGATGGTGGCCGGCGTGACTCCGAAGCGCGCCGCGGTCGCGCGGTCTATCGTGACTTCCACCGCCTTGCCGCGTTGCTGCAAGTCGCTGGCGACATCGGCGAGTTCGGGCGATTGCCGCAGCCGCTCCACCAGTCTCGGCGCCCAGGTTTCAAATTCGGCGGCGTTCGGGTCTTCAAGCACGAATTTATATTGCCCGCGCGTGACGCTGGCGTCGATCGTCAAATCCTGGACCGGCTGCATGTAGAGCGTCGCGCCGGCGACGTTCGCGGTCTCGCGCTTCAGGCGGCGGATGATTTCGCTGGAGCTGAGTCGCCGCTGATCAAAGGGTTTCAGAACGATAAGGAATCGGCCGAGGTTCAATGTCTGGTTGGAGCCGTCGACGCCTATGAAGGAACTCAGTCCCTCGACGTCCGGATCTTTGAGAATCGCGTCCGCGAGTTCGCCCTGCAACCTCGTCATTTGCAAAAAGGACGCCTGTTGCGGACCCTCCGATATCGCCTGGATCATCCCCACGTCCTGAACGGGAAAAAATCCTTTCGGAATGACGATATACAGCAGCACCGTCAGAGCCAGCGTCCCCACCGCGACCAAAAGCGTAAGCGGCTGATGGTCCAACACGACATCCAGGGCGCGGCCATATTGGGCGATAATCCATCGGAAGGCCCTGTCCGCCCCCATGTCGAAACGCCCGCGCTCGGCGTCGGGGCGATGATGGATCAACCTGGCGCACATCATCGGAACGAGCGTGAGGGAAACCACCGCTGAAATCACGATCGTCGCCGCCAGCGTAACTGCGAATTCATGGAACAGCCGTCCGACCACATCGCCCATGAACAAAAGCGGAATCAACACGGCGAGCAGCGAGATGGTCAAGGAGATGATCGTGAAGCCGATCTGGCCAGCGCCGCGCAACGACGCTTCCATGGGCTCCATTCCGGCCTCGACGTAGCGGGCGATGTTCTCGATCATCACGATCGCGTCATCGACCACGAAGCCCGTGGAGATCGTCAGCGCCATAAGCGAAAGATTGTCGAGGCTGAAGCGCAGAAGATACATCACGCCAAGGCAGCCGACGAGCGACAAGGGCGCTGAAAGGCTCGGTATCAGCGTCGCCGCGAAAGTACGCAAAAATACGAAAATCACCAAAACCACGAGGATGATGGCGAGACCGAGTTCGAATTCGACGTCGGCCACGGACGCGCGTATGGTCGTCGTGCGATCGCTTATTATTTGCATGTCGACCGCGCTGGGCAGGCTCTCAACAATTTGCGGCAGCAGGGACTTTATCCCATCGGCGACTTGAATGACATTGGCGCCGGGCTGGCGTTGCACATTGAGGATGATCGCGGG
>JBAUVQ010000524.1:0-1667 GCA_049583305.1 Methylocystis sp. | reverse complement strand
CTCCCGCTGAGCTACGCGCCCCGAGCGCCCTGAGGGCGGCTCGCGTGGAGGGGGTATAATCGCTCGCCAGCGTCGGCGCAAGCATGTTCCGACAACGACCCGGAACCGGCCCGCCAACGCGAAGCCTTCCCCTCGCGGCGAGCAGTGAACGGCCCGCCGGAATATTGCCAATATACAATAATTTCGGCAAGACAGAGTAACGTATCAAAGCATTATCACGAAGAAATGAAGAATTGCGCTTCGTGGACGCCTTTCCGCCGACGTAATTCACCAACGAATTTCCAGTTGTCCATTTCGACTTGAGTCGACGGGAAAATCAGACGGTTTCACGAAAACAACGCCAGATTATCGATAGGAGCATGAAATGTCAGGAAGATCTCTATGAGTCGGCGCAGTCTTCTCCCTTTTATTTGGGGGGGCGCATGGGCGCGGGTTTACGGCGCCGGCGGGCTCACGGCGCTTCACTCCCCCTTGAATGCCATGTCGTCGCGGTGGATCAGTTCGTCTGGTCCCTTGAAGCCCAGCAACCCCTCGATGTCCTTCGAGGAGCGGCCGACGATCTTGGCGGCGTCGGCCGCGTCATAGGTGACAAGGCCGCGCCCGATCTCGCCGCCGAGGACGTTGCGGATTACGATGCAGTCTCCGCGCGCGAAATTGCCTTCGATCCGCGTGACGCCCGCCGGCAGCAGGCTCTTGCCCCGCGCGAGCGCCCGCGCCGCGCCGTCATCGAGATGCGCCGCGCCCTTGGGCGTCAGCGAGCCCGCGATCCATTTTTTACGCGCGGTGATCGGGTTGGAGGGCGTCAGGAACCATGTGCAGCATCCGCCAGAGGCGACGCGCGCCAGGGGCGAGGGCGCGCGCCCATCGGCGATCAGCATGTGCGCGCCGCCGGTCGTCGCGATCTTGGCCGCCTCGATCTTGGTTCGCATGCCGCCGCGGGAATATTGCGAGGCGGCGCCGCCAGCCATCGCCTCTATTTCGGCGGTCACGCTCGGCACGATGGGAATCAGCCGCGCGTCCGCGTTTTCACCGGGCGGAGCGGTGTAGAGGCCGTCGACGTCCGAAAGCAGCACGAGCAAGTCAGCGCTGGCCATTGTCGCGACGCGAGCCGCGAGCCGGTCATTGTCGCCATAGCGGATTTCGGCGGTCGCCACCGTGTCGTTCTCGTTGATGATCGGCACCGCGCGCAGATCGAGCAGCCGGTTGAGACATTCGCGGGCGTAGAGATAGCGCCGACGCTCCTCGGTGTCGCCATAGGTGACGAGAATCTGCCCGGCCACCAAGCCCCGCTCGGCGAGTACCTGCGCCCAGATTCGGGCCAGCGCGATCTGGCCGACGGCGGCGGCGGCTTGGCTGTCCTCCAGGGGCAGGGCGCCCGGCGGCAAGCCCAGCACGCTGCGACCCAGCGCCACCGAACCGGAAGACACCACCAACACGTCCGCGCCGCGTCGATGCAGCGCCATCAGATCGTCGGCGAGGCGCTCCAGCCAAACGAGCTTGACGGCGGCTTCGCGCGGCTCGACCAGCAGCGAGGAGCCGACCTTGACGACGATGCGGCGGAAGGAATCGAGCGAGGGCGTGGACACGTTTCATCCGCTAAAATGCGCCGCGCCGGGCGTCGATGCGGGAGGCAGGCTGACTAACATGCGACCCCGGCGGCGACAAGG
>JBAUVQ010000523.1:0-13889 GCA_049583305.1 Methylocystis sp. | reverse complement strand
ATACTCCACCAATGCCTGGCCCGAATGCGCGAGCGCCGTCGCCTGGAGCTCGACGCCCCGCGCTCTCCACGCCACGCTCGGGATTGGCAGGGAGCCGCCAACGAGCGCGTGACGGATTCCCTCGCTTCCGGGCGCTCCATGCAGGGCGTTGTCCAGGCGAAGCAGGGGCGTGATCTGAGCGGAGCCGCGTCGCGGTTCGAGATCGCCATATTCGTCGAACAGCGCCTCCTCGGCCTGATCGAACTCCCCTAGCACTGTCCAATAGACTTGCCGGCCCAGAAGAGATTGCGGATAAAGATCGCCGCGCCCGGCGCGCGCGGCGCGCTCCAATTGGCCGATTGGCGCGCGATCCTTGTCGAGGATGCGGAGCTTGAGTTCGTTGAGGACGGCGCCGTCGGGCGAACTGACCTCGTGCACGGTCAAGCGAAGATAGCGGCTGGTCGTGGAAGGCCACCAAAAACCCTCGCCGCCGACGTCGCCAGTCGTGATGCGCCCCATTTCGCGGAATTCCGCGCCGTCCTCGGAGAGATGCGCCGAGAAGACCCTCCCGTACGTCTCGCCCCACTCGACCAGCGCCCCGACCACGAAGCGGGGATGGCCGAGATTGACCGTGACGCTCTCGCCGGCGCGAAGCTTGATCGAGCCATGGCCGAGCGCCGCGACGCGCCCCTCCTCCAACGTCGACGCGGCCTCACTGGGCGCGTAAAGATTGATCTCCACGATCTCCCGCCCCTGTTCGGGCTCCGGGTTTTCGCAAGTCCATCGCACGAAACGGGCTTGCGCCGGTGGGAAAGCGAAGACTTCTTGTCCGCCCTCGCCATGTCGAGTGCCGCAAAGATGCATCCACGCCTTTCCGTCCAGCGACGCGGTGAACCGATATTCGCTCGCCGCCCGTTTGCCCCAATAGATTTCCAGTCCGCCGAGCGGCGCGGGCGCGCCGAGATCGATCTCGAACCATGGCTTCTCCAACGGCCCCGAGACCCAGGCGGTCGCGTAACGATCGTCGATGGCGCGTCGTGGATCGCCGCCGCTGGCGGTCGCCTTCCATTGGCTTTTTGGCGGGACGTTCATCAATGCTCCCCGGCGGCGGCCAGCGCGCCGCGACTCGGATTAACTCTCGATCCCGCGCTTCGCGCAAGGCGCCGCTTGGGAATTTCGAAGCCTGGCGCCATACTGTGCGCCAAATTTTACGCGCGGCGGGCCCGGTCGACGGTTCTTCGAACCTGGCGAGACAAGAGCCTTCAAGCAGATGGAAGCGAACTCTCTTCCGACGGGCCCCCAACGTCTCGAAAGCGCTTCGGGATTGACGGCGCAATTGAATGCCCACGGCTCGATCCGGCGGATGAGCCATCACGGCGTTTCGATAAATCTGTTCCTCGGCAACGAGGTCGAGGGCGGAGTCGCCAATATTTACCTTCGTCGCCTTGGCAATGAAGTCGAGTCCATTGGCTTGATTGGACCGCGGGTCGGCTCCGTCGTCCGATGCGACGAAAGAAGCATGACGCTCGACGGCGAATGGCGGGACATTGGTTTCTCGCTGACGTTGGTTCTCGCCGAGTCCGCGTCCGCCTGGTTCTGGCGTCTGGCGCTGCAGAATCGCGGCGACGGGGCCGCGACTTTGGATGCGATTTATGTGCAGGACTTGGCTCTGACGGATTATGGCGCGGCGCGGTCCAATGAATATTACGTGAGCCAATATGTCGATCATTTGCCCCTGTCGCATTTGGAGCGAGGCATGGTCCTCGCCTCTCGCCAAAACCAGGACGTTGGCGGACGCAACCCCTGGTGCGTGATCGGCTCGCTCGCGCGCGGCGTCTCTTTCGCGACCGATGCGCTGCAAGTTCACGGTCTCTCAAGCCGCGCAGGCAAGTCGCCTGACGCGCTTTCAACCGGGTTGCCGGGCAAGCGTTTACAGCACGAGCATTCGCTGGCGGCGATCCAAGACGCGCCGATCACGCTGGCGCCGGGAGAGCGGACCGAGCGCGGCTTCTTCGGCTGGTTCGAGCAAGACCATCCCGCCGCGACGTCCTCGAAGGATCTGGCCTACGTCGATCTCGCGCTGGCCCTGCCCGAGGCGACGCCGTCGCAATCAACAGACGCGAAAGAACTTCGCGCGCCGCCCCCAAGTCTCTTTTGCTCCGCGCCCCTGCTCGACGCCCTGGAACTGACCGAAACCGACATTATCGGGGTGTTCGGCGAAAACTTGGGCGAAGCGGAGCGCGAGAACGGCCAGCTCCTCTCGTTCTTTTCGGGCGATCACGGCCACGTGGCGCTAAAGGCAAAAGAGCTCGCCGTCCTGCGCCCGCACGGACACATCTTGCGCACCGGCGGCGGCTTGATCCCCGACGAGGCGTCGCTGACCTCGACCGTCTGGATGTCCGGCGTGTTTCATTCGATGCTGACCCAAGGCCATGTCGGCGCCAACAGGTTTCTATCGACGACCCGCGGCTATCTCGGCCTGTTCCGTTCGCATGGCCAACGGTTGTTCGTGGATATCGGGAACGGCTGGCGGCTGCTTGACGAGCCTTCGGCCTTCGAAATGACTCCAAACGCCTGCCGGTGGTTTTACAAGCACGACGACGGACTGATTCGAATCGAGAGTCGAGCGCTCACGACGCGGCACGAATTGACGCTGACGATCGACGTTCTGTCAGGCCCGCCCATGCGTTGCCTCCTGTCAAACCACATCGCCATCGATGGCGACGATGGCGCCGACGAGTCGTCGCCGCGTTATGTCAGGGACGCCCAAGGCGTTTTCGTCCGGCCTGCTCCCGACAGCGACGTCGGCCGGCGCTTTCCGGGTGGAGGCTTCCGCATTGATCTTCCGCCGGGCGATTGCATCGAAAGCGTGACGAGCGACGAAGCGTTATTTCCTGACGGTCTTTCGCACAATCAGCCGTTCCTCTGCATCGTCGCAAAGCCCGTAAAGTCCATTGGCATTCGCATCGTCGGCCGCTTGATCTCGACAGGGCAAGCGGAAGGGACGGAGACCGATCGATACTGGAGCGAGATGCGCCTGGGGCTACGCATGCACGCGCCCCCCAATAGTCCGATAGCCGGAGACGCCGCGCGGCTTGGCGAAATCCTGCCTTGGTTCCTGCACGACTCGCTCATCCATTACCTCGCGCCGCGCGGACTCGAACAATTCTCCGGCGGCGATTGGGGCACGCGCGACGTCATGCAGGGCCCCTTCGAAATGCTCCTCGCCCTCGGTCGTTTCGACGCCTTGCGCGATCTTCTGACGCGCGCTTTCGCGCAGCAGCAGCCGGATGGCGATTGGCCACAATGGTTCGGCATGTTCGAACGCGAACGCGACAACCGCGCCGAGGATTCGCACGCAGACGTCGTCTTCTGGCCGCTGCTGGCGCTAGCGAAATATCTTTCGGCTTCCGGGGACAAGTCGATCCTCGACGAGAGCGCGCCGTTCTTCGCCAAAAAGCAGGACTCGGCCGATTGGACGAGCATCCGAGCGCATGTCGACAGGGCGCTCGATCTGATCAGGCGCCGCGTCATTGGCGGAACTCATCTCGCGGCCTATGGCCGCGGGGACTGGAACGACACGCTGCAGCCCGCCGACGCCAGCATGCGCGAGAATTTGTGCAGCGCCTGGACGGTGACGCTGCATTACCAGACTCTCATCGCGTTGGCCGACGCCTATTGTCGCTCGGGATTGACCGCGCCAGCGGATGATCTTCGAGCGCGGGCGAAGCTCGTGCTGGCGGATTTTCAGCGGCTTTTGATCGTCGACGGCGTGCTCGCCGGCTTGGCTTTTTTCCGCGGCGAGGATCGCATCGATTATTTGTTGCATCCGCGCGACGCGACAACTGGCGTCTCCTACCGTTTGCTTCCGATGATCCATGCGATCATCGGCGGCCTGTTCACGCCCGAACAGGCTCGCGAGCATCTCGCGATAATCGAGCGGTGTTTGCTCGGTCCCGACGGCGCGCGGCTATTCGACCGGCCGCTCAAATATCATGGCGGACCACAAACTTATTTTCGGCGGGCCGAGAGCAGCGTATTCTTTGGCCGCGAAATCGGCCTCATGTACACGCACGCGCATTTGCGCTACGCGGAAGCGCTATGGCGACATGGCTCCGTCGATGAATTCTTCGGCGCGCTTTGCCTAGCCAATCCTATCGGCATCCGCGCCTTGACGCCCTCCGCGAAGCCGCGCCAGGCGAATTGCTATTATACCAGTTCCGACGCCGCCTTCGCCGATCGCTACGAAGCTTTCGAGCAATACGATCTCGCCATGCGCGGCGCCGTTCCGACCGAGGGCGGCTGGCGGATTTATTCCAGCGGCCCGGGCGTTGCCGTCCACCTGATCCTTTGTTGTTTTCTGGGCTTTGGCCAGGAGAAGTCGGCCCTCGTTCTCGATCCGGCGATCCCGCCGCGCCTGGATGGATTGCGGGTCGAGGTGGAGTTATTCGGCTTTCCCTTCGAGGTGACCTATCGCGTTGAAGGCGTCGGTTGTGGTCCCATCACCGTGCGGTTGAATGGCGACGATCTGTGCTTCGCGCGGCTTGAAAACCCGTACCGCCTCGGCGCGGCGGAAATTCCGATCGGGTCCGTGCTCGAGCGAGTTACGCAAGGCGTGAACCGGATGTCGATTCGGATCGCCTAGCCATTCAACGCGACCCGCCGCCGCGCCGCATATGCGGTGATGAAGCAGGCGTAGCTCCACGATAGATTTCGAGCCGAATTTGGCGAGCCGTCATTCTGGTCGAACTGCTCCGAGAGCTCTCGCGACGCGGGCGTATAACGGCGCGCCATGGAAAGGAACATGTCGCCGCGACGAAGCGCCGCTTCGGCGAGTCGCTCACGAAGCTCCGCCGTGAGCGCGCCCTCCACGAGGGATCGCGCGGACGCTTTCAATAGGCCGGCGAGAGTCGCGCGGCTTTCCGTCGTGACGAGGATTTGCGCTCCCTCCGCCGCGGCGCGTGCGAGAAGAAAGTAGAACTGTGCCGCGCCGAGCGTCGAGAAATAATAGGCACCGCCGCTGAAATAGGAGTCGTCGGCATAGCGTCCGAGCGCCGGCGCGTAATCCGCTGGACGCATGCGATTGATGAGATATTGCCGCTCGAACAGACCCTCGAGCGCTGTCATCGTTGCGAGCATTTTCGGATCGACAACGCTGTGCGATCCAGCGCGCCGCCCCGTTTGCACCACGGCGAGGACGACGGAGATGTCGAGGCGGCGCGCCAGCTCGCCGACCGCCTCGCCGAGACGGCCACGGTAGACGCCGTCATCGAACTGGAAATGCGCGTCAAGCTCGACGAAGAGTTTTTCCGCGGCGGCCACGTAGTCATCGGCGCGCTCCGTGTCGCCCCCCGCCGCCATGAATGTCGCGCCCTCCGCGAGCGCCTGATATTGGATAAGACGCGTGTGGTAGTGGAAGCCGGAATTTTCCTCCCAAAGATCGAAACAAGGCGCCTGCCAATGCGAGCGCGTGTAATCGAGATCGATGCGCAAAAGAGCCATCGCGGCGGCGCCAGCGCGCGCGCGAAATCCGTCGAGCGCGAAAAAGCGCATGACCGCGAGCGCCCGCAAGGCTGGGCCGTCGTTTTGCGGCCGTGCCCATTTCATGACATCAAAGCCGCCGTCGGCGTTGAAGCGCGGCTCGCCTAGCAGCTTGTCGCCGGCGACCGCCGCAATCTCGTCGCGCGGGCGCACATGTTCAAGAAAGGAAGGCTCGATCACTTCGGGAAAGCCGCCGTCCCGCAGGAAGGACGGCCCGTCACGTTGACAAAGCTTCAGGCTGAAGCCGGTGAAATCGACAAGTTGCTCGATCGCCGCCGGCTCCAGCATCCCGGCTTGGATTGCTTCGCAAAGAGCATCGGCGACGATGGCCGAGTCGCGCAACCAATGAAAGAAATAGTCCGGATAGGGATCGTAAGCCGCCATCTCGGGTGACGCCAGGATCGAGCCGCGGACGGGGCGTATGGTCTGCCCGAGGGCGGGCCGAACTTTCACCAGGGTCGTCGCGGAGACCGCGCGCAATAACGCGGTCGCGCAGAAGCGGCACTGCTCCGCCGTCCACTCCAAAAGCTCTTCGGCTTTCTCGCTCATCCATCGCCTCACTTTTGCGGACCCGCGCGCGCCGCCGGCCCGCCTCGAAACCCCGTCATTCCGCCGCGCTCCCGAGTACTTCGTCGATGCGCGCGACTCGTGTTCCCGAGGGATTGAACATGATGCGCACGATGCGCGAGTAGCGGCTGGTCTCGGCGCTCGGACCATCGATAGCGAGCAACGACGTCGACGCAAGCTCATTGGCGAAAATATCGAAGACAGCGTCGCGCGTTTTCGGCGCGAGCGCCTCCATGGCTTCATCGACGATGACGCAATCCGGCTTGTGCAGCAGCAACCGCGCGAAGGCGACGCCTAGCTGCTCCTCATAGGTTAATTCCTGGTCCCAGCGCGCCTCGCGTTGAAGATTGGGGGCGAGATGGGCAAGGTTCAGGCGCGTCAGAGCCTGAAGAAATTGCTCGTCCCGAAAAGTCGCCGGCGCCGCGGGATAAGCGAGAACCTCACGGAGGGCGCCATCCGAAATGAAGGGACGCTTTGGCATGAACATGATCCGCGCGGCCGTCGGAAGCCCGATGCGGCCCGAGCCCCAAGGCCAAAGACCGGCGAGAGCGCGAAAGAGACAGGTCTTGCCCGAACCCGGCCCGCCAACAATCAGAATGCGAGCGCCGGGCGCGATTTCGACATGGGCTTCGCTCAATCCGATGCTTCCGGTCGGCAGACACACGGACAGATCGTCGAGGGTCAATTTCCCGCCCGTCGACGCGTCGAACTCAATCCTGCTTGTCGCCTCGCCGATTTTGTCGACTTCGAGAAGGGCGAGACGAAAGGCGCCGACACGATGCAGAGTGGCGCGCCAATCGGCTATCGGACCGGCGTTGTCGACGAACCAGCGCAGCGATTGCTGAACCTGGGTGAAGGCGCCGGCGCTCATCAGCAAGCCGCCGATGGAAAGGTTGCCGACGAAAAACGCGGGCGCCGCGACGATGATGGGCGCGACGATCGTGAACCAGCCATAGCCCGCCGTCACCCAAGTCAAGTTAGTCGTCGCGCGGACGAGCTGGCGCAGCACCAGGAGCAGACGATCGAGGGTTTTGTTCAGCTTCTCCTTTTCCTCCACTTCGCCACGATTGATCGCGACGCCTTCGCTGTGCTCGTTGACGTGAACGAGCGCGAACCGCATATCGGATTCGCGCGCGTAATGCGTCGCGTTGAGGCCGATCAGCGGACGGCCCACGAGCCAACTCAGGAACGAGGCGGCGCCCGCGTAAAACAGCGCGCTCCACACCATATAGCCCGGGATGACGAAATTTTTTCCCCAAAGCTCGAAAGTCACGCCCGCCGAGAGACCCCACAACACGCCGATAAAACTCATGAGCAGTAGCGCGGCCTGCAGAAGACCAACGCCCAGATCAGTTGTGAGATCGGAGAGATGGCGCGCGTCTTCATGGATGCGTTGATCGGGATTGGTGCCGATCTCGCCGGCCCCCGCGAGCATGAAGGCGCGTTTCGGCGAAAGCCATTGCGCGAAAAGATCGCGCGTCCACGCCGTGCGCAGCTCCATACGAAACATTTGATTGAGCCATGCCTGCGCGACGTTTAAAATGAGCAGCGCGCCGGCGATGAAGGCGAAGACGCCGAGCTGATCCAGGAAATCGCCCAAGTCACGACGCGTGAGCGCGTCATAAAAAGGCTTGTTCCAGGCGTTGAGTTCGATCTGGCCGTAGGCGGTGGCGCCGACGACAACGACCAGCGCCCCCGAAAGCCAAGCCAAGGCGCCGCGCGTCCGCGAAACCCACAGAACCTGTAATAGCGAAACAATTTCGCGCCCCAACCCCCGATAGATCCAGCGCGGTTCACTGGCTCTCCCCTGCTTTGCAGACGCGTCCTTCGCCATCGTCGCCCGATCTCCTGACTGCCATAACCCTCGCGATCATGCCGTCGAAACGCCCCACCGACAATCCGCGGCTATATTTCACCGTTATAATATTCCAGTCAGCCACGACCAGTATCACCTCATCCAATACACTGTTCCGCATGAGGCCTCGCCCTCAGGGTGGGCCTTGGCATAGATAGGGCGACCCGTTTTCGACTCCGCGACTTTTCTGGCGCGCCAGTTTGGATGGCGGGGCGCGGCGAGATTTTCTAGCGGGAAGAAGCGGCGCATTCATTCCGCCCTGCCTTTCAATGCGCGAAGAAGTTGCTGCGCCTCATCATTCTCGGGATCAAGACGCACGAGCATTTCAGCGTGCGACAAAGCGGAAGAAAAGTCGCCCTTTTCGAGTTCGTAAGAGGTCAGCGCGGAGAGAAGATCGGCGTCATTCGGCGATTTCGTCAGCGCGGCGCGCAAGACTGATACCCCCTGCTCCGGCTTGCCCAGATCGTGCAGCGCCACGGCGTACACATAGGCGAAACGCGGGTTTTCGGGCATTTGCTGGACGGCTTCGGCCAGTTCGGAGAGGGCGTCGTTTGGGCGGCGCTGCCGGATCAGGCTGAGACCCAAGGCGTGATGAAGCGCGCCCTGCGTCATGTTGGCGACGAGAGCCTTACGCAGAATCGTCTCGGCGCCGCCTTCGTCGCCCTTGGCGCGCGTGAGTTCAGCGAGCGCGATCACGGCGGGAAAGAAACCTCGATCAAGCCCGATCGCCTTCTCATACGCGGCGCGCGCCGCGGCGCTTTGGCCGCGCACGGCATAGAGCCCGCCCAAATTTGTTTGAGCTTCGGCCCGCTCGGCGTTGAAGAGCTGGGCGTCGACATATTCTTTCAAGGCTTTGTCGAAGCGCTGTCTTTCATCCGCCGTCAGGCTGGTCTCGGCGTCTCCGGCGAGCGCGCGCGCAGCCTCCATACGAATAAGTCGGGACGCATCGGAGAGCAGCGGCACGAGCGTTTTGCGACGAGCGTCCGCGTCCCCCCGCGCGATGACCGCGACCGACGACAATCGTATAAGCGGATCGTCGGCCGACAACGTCCTCGTCGCGAGTTCAAGGGATTCCCGGGAGGGAAATTTCGTAAGTCGCGCTATGGCGCTGGCGCGCGCGAGCGGCGATTGACCGCGATCCTCGGCCACCCGAGCCAATGCCGCGCGCGCTCCGGCGTCGTCGCGGTCGGCGAGAGCGAAATCCTCCGCGAATGACTGAAAGCCGCGCGGCGCGACAACGCCCCAGGACTTGATCACCTCCCCCGCCCAAGCAGCGGGCTTATCGGCGTGGCATTTGTCGCAGGCGTTTGGAACCCGAAGCGTCGCAGTCCGATCGGGACGCGGGATACGCAGCGAATGATCGCGACGCTCATGGACGCCCATATAGGTCGTCGTCGGCATATGGCAATTGGCGCACTCCGCGCCCTCCGACCCCTGCGCGTGATGGTGGTGCGATGGCTGGTCGAAAACCTTGGTCGCGTGACATTGCGCGCAGACCTCATTGGCGGAGGCCCGAAGCTTGCCCGAATGCGGATTGTGGCAGTCGGAGCAGGTGACGCCGGCCGCATACATCTTGCTTTGCAGGAACGATGCGTATTCGAAGACTTCCTCGCGCTGCTGCCCGTCGGCGTAATAGAGCGGCGTTTCGAGCAAAGCCGGGCGAAAGGCGTCATGGAAATGCGCCACGTCGGCCGGATCGTCCGAAAACTGCGCGCGTCGCGCATGACAGCCGGCGCAAACGAGAATTTCCTTGGCCGTCGCGCGCGGGGCGGAGCGGAAGGATTGCCCTCCCTCCTTCATCGGCCAGCTGACGCCGCGCCGCTCGTCGAGCGTGACGCCGAATCCGAGCCCGACGGGCGCGGCCGCGCGCGTAGCGCCTTGCCGAGCCCAGACGACGTGGTTGGAGCCGGGGCCGTGGCACGCTTCACAACCAACGCCGATCTCCGTCCATCGCGTATGAAAGCTGTTCGACGCCGCGTCATAATTCTTCTTGAGATTCGTGGCGTGGCACCAGGCGCACTGATAGTTCCAATTCTGATCAACCCCGGTCCAGTGCAGCGGATCACCCGCCACGGGCTTTTGGTCTTTGTAGAGGTCGAACCAGCGCTGACCGCCCTGCCCCGCAAGCCTCGCGTCCCAAGCAACGCCGAAGGCCTGCAAGCGCCCGCCGGGCAATTCGAGCAGATACTGTTGCAGGGGAAAAACGCCAAAGGCGTATTTGACGGCGAATTCCGCGGGTTTCCCGTCGGGTCCATCCGCTCGGACGAAATACTCTTGGTCCTTTTTGAAGAAAACGCTTTTGGCTCCGCCTTGCTCGAACGTCGTTCCGTCGAAATTCCCAAGCACGCTCGCCTGATTGGCCAATTGCATCGCCAGCGCGTGATGCGACGAACGCCAATCCGAGGTCTCGGCCTTGTGACACTCGGCGCATGCCTGCGATCCGACGAAGGCGCCGGAGTCAATCGGAGTTTTGGGCGCATCCGCCGCCCGTCCCTTCTCGGGGACCGCGGCTGCGCAAGCGCCCGAAATGACCCCGGCGGCGAGGATCAAGCGAAAGACCTTCTGCCGAACACGAAACTCCTTTGATCCAAACATCGCCGCCATATCCCGCAGGGCGCCCCAGTCGGGGCCAAATGAGCGCCGCAACCTTGTGACGCCCATGCGCAACGTCCGATCGCCGTTCGCTGATCTCCCTATAAGATAGTCTGCCGGCGAAGGGGAGCTGGACGCCGCCCGCGAGCGCTCCCGCGACGCCGATCGGTCGATAATTGTCTTTATGGGTCAAAAATTACGTTGACGACAAGGTCGCGCTAATTAATCTTGACGGCGGCGGACCAGACCAATGTTTGGGACGGCATCGGCGCCGCGACGCGCAATCGATTTCTTGTGCGCGCAGATGACGGACATTTAACAGCTTGGCGCCATCTCGGAGACAAAATCATGGGTATGAAGCGATTTTTCCTCTGTTTGGCGGCGGTTCTCGGTTTCGGCCTCGCCTTATCGCCCGCGACCGCCGCGCCGCCGCAACAGCAACAAACCCAGCCAAGGAAGCCGCATATCGTCGTCATCTGGGGCGACGATATCGGACAGTCGAATATCAGCGCATACACCAATGGCTTGATGGGCTACCGCACGCCCAACATCGACTCCATCGCCAAGCAAGGGGTGATTTTCACGGATTATTACGGCGAGCAGAGCTGCACCGCCGGCCGCGCGTCGTTCATCACCGGGCAAAGCGGCTTGCGCACGGGCCTGACGAAAGTTGGCATGCCCGGCGCGAACCTCGGATTGCAAAAGGAAGACCCAACGATCGCGGAGCTCCTCAAGACACAGGGCTACGCGACAGGACAATTTGGCAAGAACCACCTCGGCGACAAGGATGAATTTCTGCCGACCGCGCACGGCTTCGACGAATTTTACGGCAATCTTTATCATTTGAACGCCGAGGAGGAGCCGGAACTTCCCGATTATCCGAAGGCGGATGATCCCGAATTCCCCAATTTTCGCAAAAATTTTGGCCCCCGCGGCGTGATCCACAGTTTCGCGCTGCCCGATGGCAAGCAAAAGATCGAGGATACCGGCCCGCTGACCAAGAAACGGATGGAGACCATCGACGACGACATCGCCGCGCGCGCGGCGGAATTTCTCGAAAAACAGGTGAAGGCCGACAAACCGGTCTTTCTCTGGGTGAACTTCACTCACATGCATTTCCGCACCCATCCCAAACCGGAAAGCATTGGGCAATCCGGACGCTGGATGGGGCCCTATGCCGACGTGATGATTGATCACGACAAAAACGTCGGGACCGTTCTCGACAAGATCAAGGAATTGGGGATCGACGACAACACGATCGTTTTCTACTCGACTGACAACGGCCCGCATATGAATTCCTGGCCGGACGCGGCGATGACCCCGTTCCGCAACGAAAAGAACTCCAACTGGGAAGGCGCTTACCGCGTGCCGGCGGTCGTTCGCTGGCCCGGCAAAATCAAGCCGGGCTCTGTTTCCAACGGGATCGTTTCGCATCTCGACTGGATGCCGACTCTGCTCGCCGCCGCCGGCGTGCCAGACATCAAAGAGAAATTGCTGAAAGGCTACAAGGTCGGCAAGACGAACTTCAAGGTTCATCTCGACGGCTACAATCTCCTGCCTTATCTCACGGGCCAGGAAGAGAAGAGCCCGCGCAACGAGTTTTTCTATTTCTCGGACGACGGGGATTTGACCGGGCTGCGCTACGACAACTGGAAGATGGTTTTCGCCGAACAAAGAGCGGAAGGAACCCTGCGAGTCTGGGCGGAGCCGTTCACCGTGCTTCGCGTGCCGCTATTATACAACCTGCGCCTCGATCCCTATGAACGCGCGAGCATCACCTCGAACACCTATTACGACTGGTTCCTCGACCACGCCTTCATCGCGCTGCCGGTGCAGAAATATGTGGGACAATTCCTCATGACCTTCAAGGATTATCCGCCCCGGCAGAAGGCGGCGAGTTTCTCGATCGATCAGGTCATGGAAAAACTGAAGCAACCTATGCATCACGACTGATCCGACTCGGCGTGGGGAGCCTGATCGCTCCCCACGCCAGCATGAACGCTTCCGCGGAGATCGAGAATGATGCGCTTAATGGTTTTTACGTTTGGTGTAATTGCTTTCGGCGTCCCGGGGCGCGCCACGGCCGCTGATAGCGTCACGATCGACAACTTCCCACGCGTCGAGACAGACTATTACTTCAAAACCAGAACGGACGCGGGCTGCTTCGGCAAACTGTGCAACGAGCGCGGACCGAAGCCAGTAAATGACCAGCCCGTCATTCGCCTAAATCGCGATACTCCGTATAGCAACGGCGTGTATGATCTCGCCACGCCAGTCACCATCATCAAACCGGACACCGGAAAACGCTTCCAATCGCTGGTGGTCATAAACGAGGACCACTACATAAAGTTGGTCGCCTACAAGCCTGGAAAATATATCCTCACGCAAAAGAAGGCGGGAACGCGCTACGCGATGGTCGTCTTCCGGACGTTCATGGACCCGGACGATCCCGCCGATATGAAGGAGGGGCAACGCCTGCAAGAGGAAATCAAGGTGACGCAGGAGAGCCCAGGGAAGTTCGAAGCGCCGGATTGGGATCAGGCTCAACGCCAAAGGCTACATGATGCGCTGCTCGCGCTCGGCCCCTTCGTTCCTGACAGCAAAGGCATGTTTGGCGACAAAGCAGACACCGATTCCGCGCGCCATCTCGTAGGCACCGCGGGAGGCTGGGGTGGAAATCCGCCGAAAGACGCGCTCTACCTCAACGTCAATCCCAAGGCGAACGATGGACAAACACCGCACACGCTGACGGTGAAGGACGTGCCGGTCGACGGCTTCTGGTCCATCACTGTTTACAATGCGAAGGGCTTTTACGAAGCGCCGGAGAACGCCATTTCGGTCAACAACGTCACCGCGAAGAAGAACCCTGATGGAGGCGTGACGGTCCACTTTGGCGGAGATCCGAAACAGCCTAACTACCTGAGGATCATGCCAGGTTGGAACTATACGGTTCGGCTCTATCGGCCTCGTCGAGAAGCCCTCGACGGCAAGTGGAAGTTTCCCCCCGCGGAGGCGGTAAATTAGCTCGTTCTGGTAAGGCCCACGAGGGACACTGCAATCAGGGCGACGCGCTCGCTGTGGGAAGCGGTTCGCAACTGCCCGAGTAGATTTTCTCAGACCTCGAGTCGGAAGCAAAACAGGGAGCTCAAGGTGATGCGCCGCCGATTCGCCCTTGCTCTTCTGTTCCCGAGGAAGTAATCGGTAGCTCGGCGCAAATCCCAAGAGCATAATTAGTCGCCCGTGAAGAATTCGTAAGCGCCTGACATATTGGACTCTTCGTCGTCGACGAAGTAACCGTTTTCGCCGGTTTGTCCTGTGTTTGGCGTGGTTTTCTTGCGAATTGACCCTGCGGCCG
>JBAUVQ010000522.1:0-2664 GCA_049583305.1 Methylocystis sp. | reverse complement strand
GACACGCTCTCTTCCTTGGCGGTGCGGGTGATCGCCTCGCCGATCAGCGGTCCGATCGGAATGACCCGAATATTATGCGCGGTCGCGACCGCCGGGGTCGCCTGGATCGTGTCGGTGACGACCAGTTCCAGCAATTTTGACTTGGCGATGCGATCCGCCGCCGCGCCCGACAGCACGCCGTGAGTAATATAGGCCGAGGCCGAGAGGGCTCCCGCCGCCAGCAGCGCGTCGGCCGCGTTGCATAGCGTGCCGCCCGAATCGACGATATCGTCGATCAGGATGCAATTGTGGTCCCTCACGTCGCCGATGATGTTCATGACCTCGGATTCGCCGGCGCGCTCGCGCCGCTTGTCGACGATCGCGAGAGGCGCGTCGATGCGCTTCGCCAGCGCCCGCGCGCGCACCACGCCGCCGGTGTCCGGGGAGACCACCATCACATTCTTGAGCTTGGAGTGCGACTTGATGTCGGCCACCATGACAGGCGCGGCGAACAGATTGTCGGTCGGAATATCGAAAAAGCCCTGCAACTGCCCGGCGTGAAGATCGACGGTCAGCACTCGGTCGGCGCCCGCCTCGGTGATGAGATTAGCGACGAGCTTGGCGGAGATCGGCGTGCGCGGCCCTTGCTTGCGATCCTGCCGCGCGTAGCCGAAATAGGGGATGACCGAGGTTATGCGCCGCGCCGAGGCGCGCCGAAGCGCGTCGATGATAATCAGCAACTCCATCAGGTGGTCGTTGGCCGGCGCCGAGGTCGACTGGATGACGAAAACGTCCTCGCCGCGCACGTTCTCCAGAATCTCGACCCAGATTTCCTGGTCCGCGAAGCGACGCACGACCGACCGGCACAGCGGCACGCCAAGATGCGCGGCGATCGCTTCCGCGAGCGCCCGGTTGGAGTTGCCCGCGAGAAGTTTCATCGCCGCCATGGAGTGTCCCCGCACATTGAACTGGCGGCCTCATAGCAGCCGCGCCCGGCGGGAACAATACGACGATAGCGTGACCGAGGCGTATCCCGACAAATTATGGGGATGAACCGATTTTGGGGGCGGCCGATGACGGCGGGTCTTGGTTCGCCGCGCTGGCCGCGCGCGCGGGAGCCGCGAATTCTTCCGCGCTCGCGCGAGGATGTTGACAATTTCCGCAAGCGATCGTAAACATTTACTAGCTCTAAACAATTTTGGTCGAGGACCGGCCCCGAATCGGTCGAGGGATTAAATTGTTTGTTTACCTCTTCTGACCTTGGGAACTTTCAGAGCGGCCGCGCGTTTTCCGAATGGCCGGGCAATTGCTTCCGACGTTGAGGCGGCGGCGCGTGGAGTGTTGGCGCGGCGGGCGAGCAGCCCAAAGTTTTAGTCGAATAAGGCGTGCGGGGATAAAATGGCGTTTGTTCAGAAAACAGACTTCGGTTCGAAGCCGGCCGTTGAGCGCCATGTCGATTTTCGAACGATAAAAAGAAGCGTCGCGCGCTTTCTCCCCTTGATCGTGTCGACTTCGATCGCGCTGGCGCTGTTGCGGATTTTCGCGACCGCACATCCGATGCTGGCGATTTGGATAGCGAGCGCTCTTTTTGGATGGCTGTTTCTTTATGGCGCAAGCCGAGCGGCTTCCTCGGACTGAAAGGGCGGGTGCGCCGAAGGCCCGCGCGAGCGCTCGATGCTATTCGTCGAGTGGCCGGCTGGCCTTCAGAAACCGGCGCTCGGCGCCTTCCAGCACAACGGCGGTCAGGATCGAGCTGGCGAAAGCCCCCGTATCGACATTTATGCGGTTGGGCCGGATTTCCGGATCCCGCACGGGCGTGTGTCCGTGAACGACGACCTTATCCCAGGCCCCTTCATGGCGAAGAAATTCTTCCCTGATCCAGAGCAAATCCTTCGGGCTCTGCCGATCGAGGGCCACTCCCGGCCGGACGCCCGCGTGACAAAAAAAGTAATCGCCCAAACTCGTGGCGAAGACGGTTTCCGTCAAAAACGTTTTGTGTCGCGGCGGCATCCGCGCCAAAAGACTTTCTTGCGCTCGGTCGTAACCGACGCCGCGCGTCGCTTCCGATACATTCACCCCATATGACCGCAGCGTTTCGATCCCGCCGAACCGGCGCCAGCTTTCGAGGACCGAGGCGTCCTCGAAAAATCGCAAGACGACTTCTTCGTGGTTCCCTCGCAGCGCGCGAATGGGCGTCGGAAAGTCCGCCCGGCTCAATCGTTCGAGCACGCCGGCGGAATCGGGCCCTCGATCGACATAGTCCCCGAGAAAAATCGTCATCGCCTCGGAGGGCCCCGAGAAGAGGTCGGCGCGTATCAACTCCGCCAAGTCGTTCAGCAGATCGAGTCGACCGTGAATGTCTCCGATCGCGTACACTCGCAGCCCCGCGGGAAGCGAGACGGGGGCGGCTTCTCGCTGCGGAGCGAGCCAGGCAAATTTAGGGAAATCCATCGAAATCATCCATTTGCGCGAGGATTCGCATCGCGTGACGGTCGCGAAACCGATTGGCCCGATTGATTCGAGCGATGGCGCGCGTTCCGAACTCCCAAGGAAGATCCGAAGTCGATATCAGGATTGACATCGCATAATCTCCGATCCATGCTCGTTAACCTTTGATCGCCCACAAACCTATTCTAGGTGAAGATCTTATAAAAACTGTTGTCAATCCGAGCATTGCGAGCTAAT
>JBAUVQ010000521.1:0-7025 GCA_049583305.1 Methylocystis sp. | reverse complement strand
GGCGTGGATTGAGTTTTCGGAACGCGTCGGTCGCGGCGCGTTTGATGATGGCCGCATCGAAGAGGCCGGGAGCGACGACTTTGTGGGACATGGAGGAAACTCCGTTCAGAAGGCTTTGCCAGCTTGCAGCAGGAAGTGCTCGACGACCGGGCCAAGCGCGAGAGCTGGGAAGTATTGGAGCAGGTAGAGGATGACGATCACCCCGAGCAGCAATCCAACGAACAAGGGGCCGTGCGTGGGGAAAGTGCCAGCCGAGGCCGGGGCCTTCTTCTTCGCGGCGAACGAGCCTGCGAGCGCCAGCACTGGGACCACATAGGCGAAGCGCCCGAGAAACATCGCGAGGCCCAACGTCGTATTGAACCAGGGGGTGTTGCCACTCAGACCGGCGAAGGCCGAGCCGTTGTTAGCGTTGGTCGAAGCGAAGGCATAAAGAATCTCCGTGAGCCCGTGCGGACCCGCGTTGCCAAGACTATCGAGAGCCGACTTCACGAGCACGGACGCGGCCGAGAAGCCAAGCACCGTGAGCGGATAAATCAGCACCGCCAACATGGCGAGCTTCATCTCGCGCGTTTCGATTTTCTTGCCGAGATATTCCGGCGTGCGTCCGACCATGAGGCCGGCGACGAACACGGCGACCACGGCGAGAACGAGGAAGCCATATAGGCCCGCGCCGACGCCGCCGGGCGAGATGCAGCCGAGCAGCATGTTGAACAGGGGCACAAGACCGCCGAGCGGCATGAAGGAGTCATGCATCGAGTTGACGGAACCGGTGCTGGTTCCCGTCGTCGCCGTGGCGTAGAGCGCGCTCATGGCGGGACCAAAGCGCACCTCCTTGCCTTCCATATTGCCGGGCGAGGGATCGACGCCGATCGCCGTCAGCAACGGATTGCCGCTTGACTCGGCCCAATAGGCGACGCCGACGCCAGTGACGAGCACGATCCCCATCGCGATGACGATGGCGCGGCCCTGACGGAAGTCGAGGACCGCACGCCCGAAGGCGAACACGGAGGCGAAGGGGATGACGAGGATCGCCCAAATCTCGAGCAAGTTCGAGATGGCGTTGGGGTTCTCGTAAGGATGCGCGGCGTTGGCGTTGAAGAAACCGCCGCCATTAGTGCCGAGCTCCTTGATAGCTTCCTGGCTCGCGACCGGGCCAATGGAAATGATCTGCTTGGCGCCTTCCAATGTCGTCGCTTCGAATGAACCGGCGAGCGTCTGCGGGCTTCCAAGCGCAACGAGCGCGAGCGCGACGACGATCGAGATTGGCAGCAACACGTAAAGCGTCGCCCGCGTGAGATCGACCCAGAAGTTGCCGACCGTCGGCGATTCCGCGCGTGCAAAACCGCGCACCAGCGCGAAAGCCATGGCGAGGCCGGTCGCGGCGGAGACGAAGTTGTGAACTGTCAAACCGAGCATCTGCGTGAGATGACTCATCGTCGTCTCGCCGCTGTAGTTCTGCCAGTTCGTGTTGGTGATGAAGCTCATCGACGTATTGAAGGCGAGATCAGCCGGGACCGGGTCGAAGCCCTGCGGATTGAGCGGCAGCACATTTTGCAGCCGTTGCAGCGCGTAAAGCGAAAGAAAACCGACTACGCTGAAGGCGAGCATGGCCATCGCGTAGACGAACCAGCTCTGCTCCCGCGCCGGATCGACGCCGGAGAGTTTGTAGAACACGCGCTCGACCGGCGTGAGAACCGGAGACAGGAACGTGCGTTCACCCGCCAGCACGCGGGCTATATAGGCGCTGAGGGGAAGCGCGGCCGCGAGCACAGCCGCGAGCACAAGGGCGATTTGCGCCCAACCAATGGCAGTCATGATGTCACCTCTCGGAGCCCGAGCCGTCGGTTAGAATTTTTCGGGATGAAGCAGGGTGTAAACGAGATAGACGCCGAGCAAGAGCGCGACGCCTAAGCCGATGATGGGTTCATACATGGCGCATTCCTCTCAAAGACGACCGCAGGCGCGCGCATAGGCGCTCACCATGACGAAAAGAAATATGCCGAGACCGATATAGATGAGATCGGACATGATCAGCTCCTGTTGCACGATTGCAGGGCTGATATAGGTCCGATTGGCATAAAGGCTCCATTCGGAATATGGGGATCGGACATAAGGATCGTATAAAGACCGGCGTCAAATCGTCACAAACGTCCGACTGGACTTCGAGAGAGAATTTCCAAAAAGTCGCCCACTACCTCGATTGACATCCGCCGAAGGTGGGTCGTTACCTTTGAGGGCGACCCTCACTGTCCACTCATGCTTCGTGCGGTCATGCGCATCTCCAATCGCGCCAATCGCTCACGCAGTTTCAGCAGGTCGGTTTCTGGCAGATTCTCTCCACAACCGTCCGCCACTCGCCGGGCCCGTTGAACTAAAGATTGCTGTTCTCGAGGCGGCAATTCGGCGACTGCGATATCGTCGAACGCCCGTATCAGCCGAAGACTGACGGCGATGTCGCTTTTCGAGTAGTGACGGATTTGTTCAAACGCCGTATCCAGCAAGCCCTCGAAGTCGATCCACGGCATGACGACGCGCAAGACATGCGGCGGTCCATGCAGGTATGTGCGCGGCGGAGTTCGACTAGCCCAGCGAGTGAGGATGCGGCTAAGCTGATCAATGCAACTGATCGCGGTGCTGGGATCGTTGATAGCCGGCGAAATCGCTCGCAAAGCGACGTCGACGATCTGAATGATCCCGAATTCCACATCCTGCTGCATCGTGCGAGCGGGACCAATGTCGAAGGCCGACAATAGGGCGGCCTCGCGTTCCGGCGTCACCCGGCCGGCCTCCAGGACTCGGATAATCGGAACGCCGGCCGGAATGAAGTGGCCGACCCGTCTCTCCAAGACGATTTGGACGCCATACGCCTTCGCGCAATCGACAAGATATGGGACGTCGACAAAGCGGATATAGCCCGATCTCCGGCTGACGATGAGGCGTTCCCGCGCCTTGAGCAAGGGAGCCGCGTGCTCAAAAAGTTGGGCCGCGCCACGCGGGTGCGGCATGAGATCATCGATGACGAGTTCTGTCTCACGCGCGATCCGATCGACGATGTGATTGACGCTAATCGACTGCGATATGTGATTGATGAAGAACAGCAACCAGCCGACGCACAAAACCGCGAGCATCATCGCCGTCATGACGGTCGCGACCGGAACGAAGGGATGGGGCTGAGACCGCACGGCTGGTAGGGCCGCCATGCAAAAGCAAAACGTGCCGAGAAAGATGCCCAGCGTCCATTGGGTGCTATGGTCCCTGACGAAGCTGACCAGGATGCGCGGCGAAAACTGCGTGGAGGCCAGGGTCAGGGTCATCAAGAGAATTGCGAAAATGATCGAAACAACGGTCATGATCGAACTGGCGATGCCAGCAAGGATCGTTTGAGCGACCTGGGGATCTTGATGCGCTGGAAACAGAATCTCGGGAATCCAGGCGTTCAGAGCCGAAACATACTCCTCGGCGAAGGACAGAATCGCGCCAGCCATCCCGAGGATCAAAGCGATAATCAGAGGACGGACAAGGAATCCTCCGCGCAGGCCATATAAGGCCGAACGAAGGAGCAAGGAAAGGCGCTCACGCATGATCGACGTCTCGCGAGGAAATCATAGAATCTTTCGCGCTCATCGTCGCCAAAAACCGAGGATGGGGTCAATCGTTTTCGGCGACCACGCAAGAAAATCGGAAAGCCGCAGGATTTGCTTTCGGACAATTGAATAGCGTGTCGCTTAGCGAGATAAGAGCGCGAGACTCACCGCATTTGCAGGAAGGCTTGAGTCAATGGTCGAGCCCCCCAAAGCAATTCGCGATTGTTTTCGCCCTTGTCACCAGACCGACTTCTAATCAATGAGCTTGAGCTGCTTGAGCGCTGAAGCGATCGCGCAAGCTGTTTCTCGGCTCACGGAAGCGAGCGGCAGTCTCACTGTCGGGCTAAACCAGGGACGCGCCAATGAGAGAGCATATTTGACCGGAGCTGGGTTCGTTTCCAGTTGAAGCGCCGCCACCAGCGGCTTCAACCGCGTCTGAATTGACCTGGCGCGGCTCCAATCCCCCGCGTAACTTGCCTGGCGCATGTCGGCCCACAGCCTCGGAACGACATTGGCTACAACCGACACCGAGCTGCTCCCGCCGGCCATCCGGAACAAAAGGCTGGAGGAATCGTCCCCGGACCATCGGATGAAATTCGGGGCCGACGAGAGCGAATGAACCGAGAAGCGAGAGAGATCGCAATTCACATCTTCAATCCCCACGATATTTGGGATTTCCGACAGCTTCGCCAGGGTTTCCGGGCGAACTTCCACACAAGTCCTCGACGGGTCGTTTTCGAGGACGAGAGGAATGCCGACCGCTTTGGCGATCTCGGAATAATGCCGATAAAGTCCTTCCTGATTGGGCTTGTTGTAATATGGCGTCACGATGAGAGCCGCCGTCGCCCCGGCCGCCTCCGCCGCCCGCGTGAGCGCGATGGTCTCTCGCGTGCAGTTCGTTCCGGTCGCGGCGACAATCGGAACGCGGCGCGACGCCGTTTCGACCGCTATCTCGATCAGGCGCAGCTGCTCCCGCGGAGAAAGGGTCGGCGCCTCCCCCGTGACGCCGCAAACGACGAGGCCTTCACTGCCCTGCTCGATCTGCCACGCGACGAGATCGGCGAACGCCTTCTCGGCGATGTCGTCATTCTCGAAAGGCGTCGCCAGCGCCGTCAGCGACCCCGGGAAGATCCGATTCCTCTTGGAGGCGGTCATCTCGCACAGGTCCGCCGCCGACCAAGGCGAACCCGTGGCGGCGGAGCGGGACGACAAATCGCCTCGTGGCGACGACGGCGTGATTGGGGGAGGCGTTTGCAATGAGCTAACTCCAAAGCCTCAGCGGCACATTCGAACACCGCACTGCGTCCGCCCGTTGCCTTGACTCGAAAGCCGCGTAGTTCAAAGCGGCTTGCCGATTAATGAAAATTCCTCCGCCGCGGCCGCGGCTCTCCAGAGCAATCCAATTGCCGGCTTCATCTTGCCCAACGATGAATTGCAGACTTTCACCCTTGGATTGCGTGTCACGCGCTTCGCCGAAATTCAGGGAAATGGACATTTTCACGCCTATGGTGACGCGATCCGGAGTGTGGACCGCGGCGCCGATGTACCGCAGAACCGCATAAAGGCTCGATACGGAAAAATGACCACAGGCATAAAAATTCTGTAAAAATCTCACTCACTCATAGCCGCCAGACACCCGAAATCAAAATCCGAACCTCAGTACATTCCTCAAATTTCAGTTGTGCCCAGATCGCCACTCTCACTCGGCGTTCGATGATGCGTTCCAATCGTCCTGCACTTCAATGACGAGTTCGGCGTCTTCATCACCAAGGCCGAGGACGTCATCAAGATCGCTTTCTATTGGTGGCCGCCGCAACAAACTTTCGTCCTCGAACCGTTCGATGTCGGGAAGGTCGCGAAGCGTCGCTAACCCAAAAACCTCCAGGAACTTCTTCGTCGTGACATAGGCGAAGGGCGCGCCGGGCTCTGGTGCGCGCGGGCCGGCGTCGATCAGACCGAGACGTTTCAGGCGGCCGATCACGTCGCGGCTGATCTCCTTGCCGGCGAGTCGCGAAATTTCCGCGCGAGTCGCGGGCTGCAGATAGGCGATCGCGGTGACGGCCAGAAGTTCGGTCGGCGTCAGTTCGGGAAGACCGGCGTCGCGAAGCTCGCCAAGATTCGCCGCGCGGATCGCGTCGGCGAAACGCGTCTTGGTGCGCAGTTGATAACCGCCAGCGACGAACACGAGTTCATAAGGCCTGGCGCGCAATTCGTCGACGATGTCGGCGATCAGATCGTCGAGCCTGCAGTTTCGGCCGACGAGTTTCGCCAGCGCCTCGCGCGGCACGGGTGAGCTCGAAGCGAAGATCGCCGCCTCGACGCGGCCCATCCATTCGCGCCAGCGCGCGCCTTCGGGAAGATCGGCGAGATCCTGATCGAAACAAGCCGACGACGGAGCGCCTCTCTTCCGGTTCATCGGCGCCGCCTACAATCCGTAGAGCCGAAAATTCGGGCGGCCGGAGAGTTCGCGCACGGCGCCGAGCTCGATGAGCCGGTCGAACAAGCGGCGGGCGGCGCGATCGGAGAGTTTTGTAGTCCGCGCCGCTTTGGCCGGCGTCACCGCGTCGTCGGCGAGCAACATGTCGATCACGCGCCCGGCGCTTTTGGCGCGCAGCTTCGGGAGGGCCGAAAGCAACCTGTCCGAGCGCCGCGCCAGATCGACCGCCAGAGTATGGGCCTCACATGCGGCGAGCGCAGTGGCGCGGGCCACGGTTTCCGCCCAATCCGGATCGCCAGGACGCGGGCGTTTGCCATTAGGGCCGCGACGCAGCGAAACATCCAAAATCTTCGTCGCCAGCAGCGGAACCGGCCGCTCCCAGCCGATCCGAGCGGCGAGGACGAGATCGGCCGCCCACAACCCCAAGATTTCCGACTCCATGCGCGGCGCGTCGGGCAGCGCCTGTGCGATCAGCGAGGCGGCCTGAGCCGCGAGCCGCAGCGGGTCGCGCTTCTCCGTTGCGAGATTTTTCAAGGCGAGGGTGAGAGCCTCGACGTCGATCGCCCGCGGCGAGCCGAGCACCTCCGCGGCCAATAAAAACCCGCTGGCGTCGAGCCGGGAGGACTCAGATGCAAGACCTCGCCAAAGACGATGCAAGCGTCCTGCGGGCCCAGGGTCTGCGCCTGGCCCGGCGAGATGCTCGGCGTCTCTTAGGGCTGACGCATCTTCGCGCAGCCGCAGCATCGAGGCGCAGGCGGCCGCGGCGCGCAAGGCGAGGCGTTGGCGCAACGCGCCGGCGAAGGCCGGATTTGCGCGCAAGATTTGGTCGAGCAGGGCGAGGCCGGCGCCGGCGCGAAAAGCGGCGCCTGAAGCCAGATTAGCATCACCTGCGCGAACCCGCGCCCAGGACGGAAACGCTTGTTCCAACAGTTGGTTGGTCGGCATGATGCTCGGCGCGGCAAGCTGGCGCCGGCGCCGCGCCGGCGTGGCGACCGGCGCCTCGC
>JBAUVQ010000520.1:0-11127 GCA_049583305.1 Methylocystis sp. | reverse complement strand
CTTGTATTCATCGTGGTCGGAATCGCCGGCTTCGTTCCCAATCCACTGATTTCGGAGACCGGAATCTTCCGCGTCAACGAGGCGCATAATCTCGTGCACATCGTAACGGGCGTGCTGTTCTTCGGCGCCGTCTATCTCAACGTTTCGGTGCGCGCGATCCGGGCGTTCGCGGTGCTCTACGCGGCGGTCGCGATTCTCGGCTTCGTGATCCACGACGATATGCTGTTCGGCGTCGTCGCGATGAACATGGCGGATCGCTGGCTGCACGCGGCTCTCGCGGCCACCCTGCTGCTGGTCGGCTTCGTGACGCCCGCGCACGAGCCGATGCGCCAGGCGCACCAGTAAGCGTCGCATGAAGGGACGTGGCCGAAGGCGACTTCGGCCTCGTCCCATTTTTTTCATGTCCCGGCGTCGGTGTTGAGAATCCAGACGCCGCGGAAACGGGCGGCCGGCGCGCCATGCGAGACCGGGGCGAGTTGCATCGGCTCGGCCTTGCCGCAGGTGAACACGCCTTGCAACTCATAGGTGGAGGCGTCGCCAAGGCCGTCGAGTCCGCGCCAAAAGTCCAGCGTGCGGCCTTGATAGGCGGCGCCTTGAACCATTTCGCCGAGCGCGCCGTTTTTTATCTCGTAAAACAACTGGCCGCCGAACTGAAAATTATCGCGCTGTTGATCGATGCTCCAGCTCCCGGCGCCGACGACGTAAAGCCCGTCCTCGACGCCGGCGATGAGATCCTCCAGCGAACAGGGGCGCGGATTGGGCGCGAGCGAAATATTGGGCATGCGCTGGATCGGAAAGGCGCTCGGTCTGTCGGCGTAGGCGCAGCCGTTGGAGCGCGGCAAGCCGATTAGATGCGCCTGCCCCAGCGCCATCTGAAAATTCTTGAACACGCCATTTTCGACGATGGCGAAATCGGCGGTCGAAGCCGGCGCGCCGTCGTCGTCGAAGCCGATCGTGGCGAGCCCGCCCGCTTGCGCGCGGTCGGCGCGAATGGTCATCAACTCCGAACCGAAACGCAAGCCGCCGAGCATTTCGGGTTTCACGAAAGTAGTGCCGGCGAAATTAGCTTCCCACCCCAGCGCGCGGTCGAGTTCGGTGGAATGTCCGACCGTCTCGTGAATGGTCAGGAACAGGTTGCTGGGCGCGATCACCACATCGCGCACGCCCGCGCGCGCGGGTTTCGCGAGCAGCTTTTGGCGCGCGTCCTCGGCGCCCTGGCGCGCCTCGCCGATCAAGTCGAGACCCGTCACGTAGTCCCAGCCGGCGCCGCGCCCCGGCGCGAGACTGTCGCGCGTCGCGAAACGCCCCGAGGCGCGGTCGACGGCGGTGATCTGGAATCCCGGTTCGACGCGCGTGCGCGTCTGCGCGATGCGCGCGCCATTGCTGCTGGCGAACAGCCGCTCCTCGCGCGCGGCCAGAAAGCTCGAAAGGCAGAAATCGGCGCCGGCGGCGCGCGCGGCGGCGTTCACGGCGAGCAGCAAATCGGCCTTGTCGGCGACGGAAATCCCGAAGGGATCGATCCCCATCGGCATCTCCCAGCGGGCCTCGACGCCCGCGAGATTTTCAACGACGACCGGGAGCGACTGGATGGGCGCGACCGCGCGCGCATTGGCGAGAGCCGTCTCCACAGCGGTCAAAATCCCCGCGCGCGATAGAATCGAAGAGCCGTAAAACCCCCAGCAGCCCGCGCGCAGCACGCGCAGGCCGAAGCCCGCCTCGGCGCTTTCCCCGGCTTCCTCCAGTCGATCCTCGCGCGCCCGCAGGAATTCACCCCGCGTCTCCCCGAGCCGGATGTCGACGTAATCCGCGCCGGCGCGGCGAGCCGCGGTAATCGCGAGATCGGCGAGATCGAACAAGGACGCCACGTCCAGCGCGAACGCTGAAGATGGGCGTTCCCGATAGTTGTCGCGCTCGCCCAACGCCATCCTCCCATCCCGTCGCCCGCGCTGGCGCCGCTTCGCCAAGCTCGGCGCGCGAAAGCCAGTCGATTTTTTTAACTTCCGCGCTTAGAACATAACCCTTTTCGCGTCGCGCGATCCACCCGCGAGGATAGGCTCTTGTCCACATATGACTTCGCCGCGCAACGGCTGTTCGTCGAAGCGCCGCTCCACGCCGACGCCCGCGTCGCTCCGACGCCCGCCGCGCAAAATTATCTGTTGAACGTGCTGCGGCTGCGCGCGGGCGACCCCTTGCTGCTGTTCAACGGCCGCGACGGCGAATGGCGGTCGCGAATCGAACTCGCCTCGCGCCGCGCGGCGACGCTCGTCGTCGAGGAGCGATCGCGCGCGCAAACCGCCGCCGGCGACCTCGAATACGCCTTCGCTCCGCTAAAACACGCGCGGCTCGACTATATGGTGCAAAAGGCCGCCGAAATGGGCGTGGCGCGACTGATCCCCGTGCTCACGCGGCGCACGCAGGTTCGGCGCGTCAATCTGGAGCGTATGCGCGCCAATGTGATCGAGGCCGCGGAGCAATGCGGCCTGCTGAACGTGCCGGAGATCCTCGAAGCGCGAGATCTTGGCGACTGGCTCGCCACGCTGCCGGCCGGAAGGCTGCTGATATTTTGCGACGAGGACGCGGAGGTCGCCAACCCCATCGCCATGTTGCGGCGTGAAGCGGAAACGCGAAGCGAGCAGGGAGACGCCGCGCGCGCGACGCTGCTGATCGGTCCGGAGGGCGGTTTCGACGAGGCGGAGCGCGCGCGAATCCTTGGCGGTCCCAACGTCTTGCGTTTATCGCTCGGGCCGCGCGTTTTGCGCGCCGACACCGCCGCCGTCGCCGCGCTTGCGCTCGTTCAGTCGGTTCTCGGCGATTGGCAGTGAACATCTGGCCCGCGCGACACGATGCTGCCACGATGTTTGCGTCTATTGGCGTCGGCGACGAAGCGACAGGTCGCGCCCGATGGCGGCCTTCCCCGTAAAAGCACTCGCTGGCGTAAGCGTTAGTTTCCGGGCAATGATCCTCGGCTAGAGGAAAGTTTTGCCGAATCTCTAGAGAAATTCGGATGTTTGGCGATATCGCCATCCCATCCGCGGGAAATAAAAGGTTGACCGACGCATGACGCAGTTTTCACCGCGATTTCGCCTGGAGCGCGCGAAAGAGGGCCACGGCCTTCTGACGAGGGCATGGCCTCTGGGAATCGCCGCGATGATTGTCTGTGCGCCCGCTCACGCCGAGGGTCCCGCCGCCAACCGCTGTTCGAAATTGGGCGCGGATTTCGTGGCGATTTCCGGCGCGCAGGGCTGCGTGCGGCTTGGCGGTCACGTGCGCGCGGAGGCGCCCCGCGGCGAGATTCCGCGCGTTGTCGCGCCTCGCCAGCTCGCCTCGCCGGGCGCCTACGCGGCGGCCGGAACGGACGGCTTGCGCCCCGCTTCCGAGACCTTCCGCATCCACCCGGCCTATGGCGCTGATCTCTACCGGCGCTGAGTTCGGCGGCCTCTGAACCGCGAACCGCGGCCCTACCCCTTTAAAGCACGCAGTCCTCGAAAGCCGGGTCGACCGAGCCGCTCCAGCGGCCGTGAAACGCCGCCAGCCGCCGCGCGGCCAGCGGCTCGCCGCTTCGCGCGATCTCCTCGAGCGGCTCAAGATAAATCGTCTCGTCCGCGCCATCGACGTTTTTTCGCGCGCGACGTCTTAGTCCGGCATGGGCGAGCGACAGCATGTCCAGCGCGACATCGCGAACCGAGCGGCCCTGAATCGTCGCCGCGAAGCCCTTGAACGGAACCTCGTCGCGTAGCGCCTGACGCTGCTCCGCGCTCCACCCGCCGATGAGTTCGCTCGCGCCGTCGAGCGCGGCGCCGTCGTAAAACAGCCCGGCGAACAGCGCCGGCAGCGCCGTCATATGAGCGCGCGGGCCGGCGTCGGCGCCGCGCATTTCGAGATAGGTTTTCAGCCGCACTTCCGGGAAAATCGTCGTGAGATGATTGGCCCAATCGGAAATCGTCGCGTGTTCGCCGGGCAGCCCCGCCAGCTTTCCCGCCATGAGCTCGCGGAAGCTCGCGCCGGCGACATCGTGATAGACCGCGCCGCGCTTGACGAAATACATCGGGACATCGAGCGCGTAATCGACATAGCGTTCGAAGCCCATGCCGTCCTCGAAGGCGAAAGGCAGCATCCCCGTGCGGTCGGCATCGGTGTCGCGCCAGATGTTCGAGCGCTGCGACAGCGCGCCGGTCAGCTTGCCGTCGAGAAAGGGCGAATTGGCGAACAGCGCGGTGACGATCGGCTGCAACGCGAGGCCGACGCGCATCTTGCGCACCATGTCGGCTTCGCTGGTGAAGTCGAGATTGACCTGGATGGTCGCGGTGCGAAACATCATGTCGAGGCCGAGCGACCCGACCTTGGGCATGTAGGCCGACATGATCCCATAGCGCTGCTTGGGCATGACCGGCGTTTGCGCGCGCGACCACTTGGGGCTGGCGCCGAGATCGAGAAAACCGATCCCCAGCGGCGCGGCGACCCGCTCCAGCGCCGCGAAATGCGCGTCGCGCTCGGCCTTGGTCGCGTGAACGTCCGCGAGCGGCGCGCCGGAGAGCTCGAACTGGCCGCCCGGCTCCAATGAAATCGCCCCCCCGCCGTTGGGGTCGAAAAGCCCGATCAAGGCGGCGCGGTCGAAGATCGGCTCCCAGCCCTGGGCCGCTTGCATGCCTTCGAGCAGCGCGCGAATCCCGTTTGGCGCGTAGGGCACGGGCTCGCGGGTCGCCGTGTAGAACGGGATTTTTTCGTGTTCCGTGCCGACGCGCAACGCGCTTCCCGCCGGTTTGACGCCGGCTTCTATCCAGGCGACGAGCTCGCGGCGCGACGAAATCGGCGTTGTGTCGTTAGCGTCGCGGGCCATTCTTCGCTTTCATGCCAAATCGGGGGTCGGTCGGCGCGCGGCGCCGAGGGGAGAGGCGCCCCGATTGCCGCAAAAGCTCGCCTCGCGCAAGCCCACGCGAATTTCGCGCCAGGACGGCGCGTGGCCTCCCTCCGTGATTTCCCTTGTATCTTTCGGCGTCGCAACCATAATCGCGGCCGACCGAGCGCGGCGCGAAACCGCGCCCCCTGAAAGGACAGCGTCTTGGCCGAACCGTCGACGAACGTTTATTTCACCCGCAAATCCGTTGAATCCATCATCGCCGCCAATAACGCCGCCGAGCAGCACGGGCTGAAACGCACGCTGGGCTGGGCCTCCCTGATGGCGCTTGGCATCGGCGGAATCATCGGCGCCGGCATTTTCGTGCTCACCGGCACGGTCGCCGCCAATGTCGCGGGTCCGGGGGTGATGGTTTCATTCCTGCTGTCGGGAATCGCCTGCGCCTTCGTCGCCTTGTGCTACGCCGAACTCGCCTCGCTTATTCCAGTTTCGGGCAGCACCTACACCTACACTTACGCGACGCTCGGCGAGATTTTCGCCTGGATCATCGGCTGGGATCTGGTGCTGGAATATGGAGCAGGCGCCGCGACGGTCGCGGTCGGCTGGTCCGGCTATTTCAACAAGGTTCTGCAGGGCTTCGGCATCAACCTCCCGCCCGAATTCACGCATGCTTTATTCGCCGGGGCTTCGCACGCCGGCGAGGCCGCGCCGCACGGGCTGTTCAATCTGCCCGCCGCCGGCATTATCCTGATGCTGACGGCGCTGCTGGCGCGCGGCACGCAGGAAAGCGCGGCCTTCAACAATGTCATCGTCGTCATCAAGGTCAGCGTGGTGCTCGCGGTGATCTTTTTCGGCGCGCCCTATGTCGATCTTTCCAACTGGACGCCGCTGGCGCCGGAAAACCCCGGCGAAGCGCATTTCTTCCGCTGGGCGTCGGAAAGACTGACGAATTTCGGCGGCGCGCATGTCGAGCCGGATTTCAACTGGGATTTCAGCTGGTTCGGACATTACGGCTGGTCTGGCGCGCTGCGCGGCGCGGCGCTGGTGTTCTTCGCCTATATCGGCTTCGATGGCGTCTCGACCGCGGCGCAGGAAGCGCGCCTGCCGCAACGCGACGTGCCGCTAGGCATCCTCGGGTCGCTGGTCATCTGCACGGTCCTCTACATTGGCGTCTCGGCGGTCGCGACCGGCATCGTCTCTTACAAGCAGCTTGGCGTGCCCGACCCGATCGCGCTGGCGATGGACCACACCGGCCTGCCCTTTATCACCTGGGTGGTGAAATTCGGCGCCCTCGCCGGCCTCACGACGGCGATGCTGACGTTGCTTTATGGCCAGACCCGCGTGTTTTACGCGATGGCGCAGGATGGTCTATTGCCGCAAATCTTCGCCAAGCTGCACGACACTCACCGCACGCCCGCGATCAGCCAATGGCTTGTCGGCGCGCTGACCGCGCTGACCGCGGGCCTGCTGCCGATCGACATCCTCGACGAGATGGTCAGCATCGGCACGCTCGCCGCCTTCGCGCTGGTCTGCTACGCCGTGCTGCATCTGCGGCGTCATAGCCCGTTGATCGTCCGCCCGTTCCGCGCGCCGGGCATTCCCTGGCTGCCCATTCTCGGCATTCTGTCCTGCTTCGCGCTGATGGCCGCGCTGCCGGGCGAGACATGGCTGCGCCTCGTCGTATGGATGGCGCTGGGGCTCATCGTTTACTTCTTCTATGGCGTGAAGCACGCGAGGCGGTGACTTTCACGCCCCCACGAAATGCTTCGACAGCTTTAGTCCCTGCCCCTGATAATTGGACAGTCCCGCCGCGCCGTAGAGCGCTTCCGGCGGTTCGGCCATCGGCTCATAGACCAGTCGCCCGATGAATTGCCCGTCCTCTAAAATGAACGGCACTTCGCGGCTGCGCACTTCCAGCACGGCGCGGCTGCCCGGCTCCCCTTGCGCCGTCGCGCCGAAACCGGGATCGAAAAAGCCGGCGTAATGCACGCGGAACTCGCCGATGGCGGCGTCCATCGGCGCCATTTCGGCGGCGAGATCGGCGGGTATGCACAGTCTTTCCCGCGAGGCCAGAATGTAAAAATCGCCGGGATCGAGAATGAGGCGACTGTCCGCGCGCGCCGGCAGCACGTCCCAGAAATCGGCGACCGCGTAGCCGGCCACGCGGTCCACGTCGATCACGTCCGTGTGCTTTTGCGCGCGATAGCCGACGACGCCGCCATGCAGCCGGCCCGAGAGGTCGACGCGCAGCACGACGCCGTCGCGCAGATTGAGCGGCCCGTCCACGAGATTCGCGCGCGCGTGAATTGTCGCGAGTTCCGTATCGGCGAGCGCGAAACTCGTCTGCCGCAACGCGAGGTCGCCGCGCCGGCGAAAACGCAGTTGATTGAGGCGCGAACCGGCGCGCGCGCGCACCGAAAAGCTGCGCGGCGAAACCTCGGCGTAGAGCGGCCCTTCATAGCCTGGCTCGGCGATATCGAACCGCTCGCCGCGGTCGGTGATCAGTCGCGTGAAAATGTCGAGCCGGCCCGTGGAGCTTTTGGGATTGGCGGCGCCGGAAAGATTTTCGGGCAAGGCCAGCCGCTCCATCAGCGGCGCGACGTAAAAACATCCGCGTTCCAGCACGGCTCCGTCGCCTTCGAGCGAAATCTCGTCGGATTTCAGCTCGCGCAGCAGTTCGTCGACGCTTCGCGTCTTGCCCGGCAGAAAACTCGCGCGCACGCGAAAAGCCTTGGGTCCGAGGCGCAGATCGAGACTCGCCGGCTGAATCTGATCCGACGCGAGCGGCGCGCTGGCGGCGACGAAACCGGCCTCGAACAGCGCCGCGATCTGGCGGCTGGACAGCACGCCCGCGCGCCGCTCCAGCGCATTTCGCAGATCCGCCTCGCTCATCTCGCGCCAGTCCTCGCTCATGCGCGCGCGATCCGCCTCGCGCCTCGTCGCGCCGTTCCTAGCATGGAAAAAGCGTGAACGCCCGACCTTCAAGCTCTGTTGCGCAAGGCCTTGCGCGGATAGGCGAGCGCCGCCTCGATCCCGTTCGGGGTTCTGACCCTGCGTTGCGAAGCATAAGGGGTCGTCGGCATGAGGTTCGGGTCCATCTCCTCGGCCGCGTCCGTGCGCTCAGAGGACTCTCGCTGGCGCGCGCGGTCAAGGAAATCGTGTCCGGACCAGGTGAGCCCCCTGAACCTGAGGCTGGCGGTGGGCTCGATCGCGACGACGTCGACGAAGCCGGCGTTGCGAAGCAAGGCGAAGTGGAACTTGATCTGGTCGACGCCGTAGCCGGGAATTTCTATTTCTTCCGCGCCACGCTTGAAAAGCACGCCGGCTCCAACGGTGACGGGCATGGCTTCCAGCAACAAAAGCATTTGGTGAACCAAACTCATATCTCGTCTCATACGCCCCTACGCTTTCCGTACGCTCGCGCGCGTTCGACGACCCGGAAACCTTTCGCCCCAGGCGGAAACGATCGTAAAGATACGCGGAAATTATTTCGAAAGAATTTAGCGGTCGTTTGGAAAAGGCGGGGCCGGCGTTAGAGTTGAACCGTGCTCGCGACGCGAGCCGCTCGGAAATGCCGACGGTGGAGCATCTCGACCCGCGGTCAATCGCCCGACCACGCTCGCGAGATTTTCGGGAATTATTTCTCGCGCGCTCCCGGCGAGCAGCGCCGGGCGCGACCGAAGCTTTAGCGGCTTTAGCGCGGGGTGATATGTGACAAAATTAACACAAAGAGAAAAAAACAAACGAAAGCGTAAGCTTATTGATCACAATGCGATTGCGGATCTCGCGATAGCGCGATAGCATCCATTGAGTGTCAACGTGACAGTCGGGTTAGTAGGAGTCTGAGTATGGCCATCCGTGTAATCAGCGCAGCGAAGCCGCCTCGAAAGGCCGATCGGCCTGACGACTTCTGGAATTCCAGCCGCACCTGCTGCTAAGTCCAGCAATTTCATTTGGAACCCTCAGGAAGACAGAGCTGGGCTGTGTCTGAGGCATATCCATGTCTGCGGCTTACTAATGTTTTAGAGCCCTGACATTCGCGATCGATGGTATTTCGCGACAACAATCACCAATCAGCGACCGTAACATGGTCGCCATATCCGTTGTTTTATTGGATTTAAAGGAGGTGCAGCACGCTATCGTGTCCGTTCGCGTCAGGAACTAAGTCGATGAGAGTAAGAGCAAGAGTAAGCCATGCGATTTATAGCGCTGATCCAGATATCGGCGGCCGGATTGGCGCATATATTGCGTCAGCAGCAGGGTCTTCGCTCTCGGCTCTACGCCGATACTATGCCGCGTCTCTGTTTATAATCAACGTAATATACAAACATAGAGACTGGAGCCTAGCCGCTTTTGTCAAGCTGTTTACTGTATTTCCATCAATCGTCCTCTTTAATTTGCGTTCGCAACGACACATATTCAAGCTTATGAAGCGGCCTGCCCTCAGCGGGATCGCTAAAATTCAGCCTCAATTCCCATTCAAGCATATTAGCGAACCATATCTAGCACACGGACTGACTCCATCCAACAGAATAAATTCGCTTGTGCACAATTATAACTTCTTAGACGAAAATATATCTGAACTATTCTTGCGAGATATGGTAAATGGATTGATTCCAGTTTACGATACCGTCGTTAATGACAGTCATTACTCTGTCGTTATTGGATTATCGGGACCTCCTTTCAAGGAAGGCGAAATGTCTCTCGAGCTTCACCTCGATGGATTTAGAATATTTGTCATGTCGTTTTCGTTTGTTAATAGCTCGATCATCGACGCTGGCAGCAGATCGAATTCAATATTAATATCGAGAATGCAAGGTGGTCGAGGATGTTTTAATCTGATCAAAGCTGCGACAAAAGACCTGCAAGACACATCCCCGCCACATATATTGTTCGCGGCGCTAAATGGCGTCGCCGTCGCATTAAATATCGATTTCATTTTTGGAACTTCCGCCGCAAAACATGTTTGCGGGGCGAAGCACAATGCTGAATTGTTTCAATCTGCTTACGATGACTTCTTTAAATCAGTTGGCGCCACGGAGGCCGTCAACGGGTTCTTTCGCTTCGACGTTCCGGTCGGCAACAAGCAGATAGAACTTATCAAGCGCGCCCACCGTTCCAGGACGAAGAAAAAACGCAGATTCAAATCGACGATTTCTGAGCATGCGCGCTTAATCATTCAGCGGAATTGTCGCGCTTCGCACTCGCTTTCTCCACGCGACCAAGCGAAAGGGAGCGAAATGCCTTCGCGGCATGAGTTGAGCGAACTCTCGCGATAACAATCGGACGGATGAGCCTCTACCCGCCACCAAGATGGTTTCCGGCCGGGCCACGCGCTATGTACGGTGCCAACGCTCATTCACCGTGCGAGGTCTTCAATGATACCTGCGGATATCGCGCGCAAAAGCATCGCGCTCAAGATCTCGCCCTCCAGCGCGACAATCGGGGCCGGGGTGGCGGTGCTGCGCTCGCTGCCCACGCCCGAGTTGGAAGCGGTGGGGCCATTCGTGTTTCTGGATCAGTTCGGCCCGGACAAGCCGCCGCCTGGAGGCGTGCCGGCGCATCCGCACGCCGGCATCGAGGTGATTTCCTATCTGCTGTCAGGCGAGAATGATCACCGCGACTCCTTCGGCAATCAGGGCACGATCCGGGGCGGCGGCGCGCAATGGATCACCTCCGGACGGGGCATGCTGCACGCCGAAATATTGCGCGGCGGGGCGGATGGTCTGATGAACACCGTGCAGTTGTGGACCCGCCAGCCCGCGGCCTTCGACGACCAGCCGCCCCGCTATGGCGCGGTCGCCGCGGGCGACGTGCCGCAAGTCGCGCTGCCTGGCGCGTATATAAAACTGCTGAGCGGAGAATTGGCGCCGTTTTTCGGCGAGTCGGGGCCGATTCGGCTGGAAGGGCCGGCCCAGCTCATCCACATGGCGCTGGCGCCCGGCGGATCGGTGACCTTGCCGCTGAAGCCGTCGCACGAAATGGCGGTGTATGTGCTCGCGGGCGCGGCCAGCGTCGGCGGCGAGGACGTGTCGCGCGCCGAACTGGCGCTGCTATCGCCCGCGCCGTCGGTGACGCTGGAGAATCCCGGCGCCGTCCCGCTGGACATCTTGCTGCTCGGCGGCGAACGCGCGCCGCGTCCGCTGGTGTTCCGCGGCCCTTACGTGTTCAATTCAAGCGAGGCGATCGAACAGGCCTATTCGGACTATGTGGAAGGCCGAATGGGCCGCCTCGACGGCGCGCCGTTTTGACGGCGGCGGCCGCCTCGAACG
>JBAUVQ010000519.1:0-2859 GCA_049583305.1 Methylocystis sp. | reverse complement strand
GTGTACGCGGCGGAGCAATAATCGGCCACTGAGCGGCGCATCGTGCGTCTGCGTGGCGGCGTAAAACCCGGCCACTTTTGAGGCTGAGACTTCCTGAACATTGATTCGGGAGGGCGGCCGGGGATGTTCACGGTGGAGATTTACGCGGCGGTTCGACGCTTTGTTTTCATTGAGGGAAAGAGCCGGCGTGAAGCGGCGCGCGCGTTTGGAGTGAGCCGGGACACGATCGCCAAGATGTGCCGCTATTCGGCGCCGCCGGGTTACGTTCGCACGAAGGCGCCGGAGCGGCCGAAGCTCGGGCCGTTGATCCCGGCAGTCGACGCCATCCTGGAGTCCGACAAGACGGCGCCGCCGAAACAGCGGCATACGGCGAAACGGATTTTCGAACGGCTGCGGGACGAACACGGCTTCGCCGGCGGCTATACCGTGGTGAAGGATTATGTGCGGCTGGCGCGCACGCGCACGCGCGAGGTCTTTGTGCCGCTCGCGCATCCGCCGGGCCATGCGCAGGTCGATTTCGGCGAATGCATCGGCGTCATCGGCGGCGTTCGGATGAAGCTGCATGTGTTCTGCTTCGACCTGCCGCAGTCGGACGCCTGCTTCATCAAGGCCTATGCGGCGGAGACGACGGAGGCTTTCCTCGACGGCCATGTCTCGGCCTTCGCCTTTTTCGGCGGCGTTCCGCTGTCGATCCTCTACGACAATCTCAAGATCGCCGTGGCGAAGATTCTGGGCGGCGGCGAACGGCGGCGCACACAGGCCTTCACCGAACTG
Organism: Methylocystis sp.; assembly: GCA_049583305.1. Classification (GTDB taxonomy): domain Bacteria; phylum Pseudomonadota; class Alphaproteobacteria; order Rhizobiales; family Beijerinckiaceae; genus Methylocystis. Next base: position 2,085 of record JBAUVQ010000519.1, on the reverse strand, counting down.
GTCAGCCATTTCCTGTTCGACGATCGCTTCGGGCGTCCCGGCAAGGGCAACGACAAGGGCAAGGTCGAAGGGCTGGTGAAGTATTCCCGGGCCAATTTTCTGACGCCGGTTCCGCATGCGCCGTCCATCGAGGCGCTGAACGTGAGGCTCAATGAGCGTTGCCTCGCCCGCCAGAATGAACGCGCCGGCCGGCATGAGCAGACGATCTTTGAGCGGCTCGCCGCTGACAAGGTCATGTTCCGAGAGCTTCCCGCGGCGCCGTTCGAGCCCTGCCACAAAGTCGCGACGAAGGTCTCGTCTCTGTCGCTCGTCCGCTATCGCACCAACGATTATTCGGTTCCGACGCAGTATGGCTTTCGCGACGTGTTGGTGAAAGGCTTCGTCGACGAGGTCGTCATTTTCTGCGACGGCGCCCTGATCGCCCGTCACGCGCGCAGCTACGCCCGCGACGACTTTGTTTACGAGCCCCGTCATTATCTGGCGTTGCTGGAACAAAAGCCGGGCGCTCTCGATCAGGCGGCGCCCTTGCAGGGGTGGACCCTGCCGCAAACGCTCGCGCACCTGCGCCGGCTTCTGGAATCGCGCATGGGCAAGCGCGGCAAACGCGAGTTCATTCAGGTCTTGCGGCTGACCGAGGCTTTTCCCGAAAACATTGTCGTCGGCGCGGCGCTCGACGCGATCCGGCTGGGCGCCATCGGCTTCGACGCGGTCAAGCAGCTCGTCATCGCCAAACTGGAGAACAGACCCGCCCGTCTCGATCTTTCCGCCTATCCCTATCTGCCGTCGCCGAGCGTCAAGACAACATCGCCGGCCGATTATCTCGCGCTCGTTTCCATGGAGGCGGCATGACCACGTCAGACTCCTCCCACACGCCCGCGCCGCCGCGGGTGTTGCTCGCGCATCATTTGCGGCAGCTCAAATTGCCGACCATCTTGCGGGAATACGAGAAGGTCGCCGCCGAGGCGGCGCGCGACGGTCTCGACCATGTCCGCTTCCTGCTGCGTCTCGTCGAACTCGAACTCATCGATCGTGAACGGCGCATGGTCGAGCGTCGCATCCGCGCCGCCCACTTCCCGGCGGTGAAAAGCTTCGACACATTCGACTTCACCGCTATCCCTTCGCTCAACAAGCCGCTCGTTCTCGAACTGGCGCGCTGCGAATATGTCGTCGCCCGCGACAATATCATCGCGCTCGGCAACAGCGGCACGGGCAAGACGCATGTCTGCCTGGCGCTTGGCCTCGCCGCTTGTCAGCGCGGGCTGTCCGTCACCTTCGCCACCGCCGCCGGTCTCGTTCATCAACTGATGGAGGCGCGCGACGAAAAACGTCTGCTCAGACTCCAGGCGCAACTCGCGGCCGTCAAACTGCTGATCGTCGACGAACTTGGCTATGTGCCGTTGTCGCAGACCGGCGCGGAACTACTCTTCGAGGTGTTCAGTCAGCGCCACGAACGAGGATCGACGATCGTCACGTCCAATCTGCCGTTCGACGAATGGACGAGCGTCTTCGGCAATCAGCGCCTGACCGGCGCGCTGCTCGACCGTCTCACCCATCACGTGCACATTCTCGAGATGAACGGCGAGAGCTATCGGCTCAAGCAATCGAGGGCTCGGCGTCGCAAGGACCCTCAACCCGCCGCGGAGCCGATCGTCGATCCCGATACCGGCGAAATCATCTCGACGTAGTCCGAAACATTTTCGCCGCCGACATGCAAAGGGCCCCGATCGGGGCCCTTTGCATGTCGGCGATCTCGCCCAACTGGCCAGGTTTTACTCCGGCGCGGTGGCCGGGATTCGCTCCGCCATTGACACAAATGCCCGCGCCAAGCCGTCGCGCAAGGAAAAAGACGAGGACGCTCCAGATTCTGGGGCGCCAAGCGAGGGCGGCCTGCTGCTGACCATCAACGGCAAGACCGGCTGGCGCGAGGTCGAGATCGGTCGCGGCTCGCACCCCGACACCTGCCCGGTCGTCCTGCTAGAGACTTGGATGCGGCTCGGCCGCGTCAATCATCGCCCCCTGTTCCGCCGAATCGCGCGTAAAAACGGAAGCGTCTCCTCGGAGCGATTGACCGACAAACACGTCGCC
>JBAUVQ010000518.1:0-6099 GCA_049583305.1 Methylocystis sp. | reverse complement strand
AGGCCGCGCTGCTCCAGCACGTGGTTCATCAGCCGGCCCAGCAATTGCATCGCCAGATCCTTGAAGGCGAGCGTCGGACCGCGGAACAGTTCGAGGACGAAGAGATTGTCGGCGATTTGCACCAGCGGCGTCACCGCGGGATGCGAAAAGCCGGCATAGGCCGCGCGGGTGGCCTCGCGCAAAACCCCGCCGCCGATTTCGCTGGCGAAGGGCTCGATCAGCCGCGCCGCCGCTTCGTCATAGGGGAGCCCGGCGAGGGCGGCGATGTCGTGGCGCGCGACGCTGGGGTAGGTCTTGGGGACGTAAAGACCGCCGTCGGCGGCGAGACCGGCCAGCAGAACGTCGTCGAAGGCGAGTTCGGGAGCTTCGCCGCGGGTCGAAATATACTGCAAAGGGCGACACCTGTGGATTGGCCCGCGCGGTGGCGGAGCATCGGCGATCGTAACGCCCCGGCGGCGATTTGGCGACCGGGGCCAGCGTTTTAGCACAACGGAATCGGCGCCGCGCGAAAATGCGCGGGGATGCGCGTCAGGGCGGGCTCACGCGCGATTTCGCGTAAAACGCAAAGATGATCGCCAGGGCCGCCGCGAGGCCAAACCAGGTCACCGCATAGGAGAGGTGATTGTTGGGAATCTCCGACACATCGGGAGCCGTCCGAAAAAGCCCGTCTTCGTTCCCCGGCGGGTTCTCCTGCTGGAGCACGAAAGGCGCGGGGTCCACGAGCCCCAGCGCCGCCGCGATCTTGAGAGGATCGCTGGTGTACCACTGGCCCTTGCCGGGATCGTCGGCGGGCGTGAACGCGTTTCGCGACTGCGGCGCCCGCAGCCATCCGGTGATCGTCGTCGTCCCGGCCGGCGATGAGCGCCACGCGCCCGCGCCCGTTTTCGATTGCGCGATGAAGCCGCGATTGACCAAAACCACCCCGCCATTCGTAAGCTCGAACGGCATGAGAACGAAGAAACCCGGCTCTCGATCCGCGTCTCCAGCCGGGGCCTGAGCGAAGACCTGCGTCTTTTTAGCGAGGTCGAAACGGCCCTCCGCCCGCACATGGCGATAGTCGTAGTCTTCGCCGCGCAGCCGCGGCCACTCGCCGACCAGCGGCGGATCGGTCGGCGCCGCCGTCGTCCGGGTCTCGATATGCGAGATCAGGGATTCCTTCCACTCCAGCCGCCGCAATTGCCAAACGCCCAGCGTCAGGAGCAGCGCGAACGCCGCCGCCGCGAGAAGGCTCTGCCAAACAAGCGATCGCGCGCCCAAGCTCACCGGATCCGCCGGCCTTCCTCGGCTCGACTGTAATATTGCAGCGCGATCAGCAAACCTTTGGTGGGACGCAGCAGGCCGATGCAAACGATCGCCGAGATGGGAAGGAAGATCACCGCGTGAACCCAATAAGGCGGCTGATAGACGATTTCGACATAGGCCGCGACGCCCAGGACCAGAAAGCCCGCGATCATCATCACGAAGATCGCGGGTCCGTCGCCGGAGTCCGCGAAAGAGAAGTCCAGGCCGCACGCCGAGCATTTCGGCGCGACGCTCAGCAAGCCGTCGAACATCTTGCCCTTGCCACAGCGCGGACAGGAGCCTGTCACGCCGGCCCAATAAGGATTGACGTGCGGGGGGTGGTCGTCGTTCGACATGGATACCCTTTCTGACGCGAACGGGCGCGGAAGATTCCACGCCCGCGAGTCCATCGTACGGTGGTCGCTCGCCCCCCTACGACAGGCGGCGACCGACCGATGTCGTGTCTTATTCCACCATGCCGCCGGAGTTGCCCCAAACATATATGGAGGCGAACAGGAACAGCCAGACCACGTCGACGAAATGCCAATACCAGGCCGCGAACTCCAGACCGAGATGCTGCTCGGGCTTGAAGTGGCCCTTGAGCACGCGAAACAGGCAGACGAGCAGGAAGAGCGTGCCGATGATCACGTGGAAGCCGTGAAATCCGGTCGCCATGAAGAAGGTCGAGCCGTAATTCGTCGCCGCCGGATGGGCTGGGTCGAACTTGAAGGCGAAGGGCGCGTGGGCGTATTCCCAGCCCTGGATCAGCGTGAAGAGCAGGCCGAGACCAATGGTCGCCATCAGGCCCTTCTTGAGCTGATCGCGATCGCCGTGCAGCAGGCCGTGATGGCCCCAGGTCAGCGTCGCGCCCGAACTCAAGAGGATGAGGGTGTTGAGGAGGGGGAGTTTCCAAGGACTCAACACTTCGATGCCCTTGGGCGGCCATACGCCCTCGAACAGCGCCGTGCGCGCCACCTGGACCGCGTCGGCGGGAAACAGGCTGGAATTGAAAAAGGCCCAGAACCAGGCGACGAAGAACATCACCTCGGAGAAGATGAACAGGATCATGCCGTAGCGGTGATGTAACCGCACCACGGGCGTGTGATCGCCCTTGTCCTGGGCTTCGCTGATAACATCGCTCCACCACGAATACATGGTGAAGAGCACGCCGATCAGGCCGGCGAAAAACACATAGCTGGCGATCTTATATCCGAAGATCGGCAGGCCCTTCATCCAGGGAACCGCGCCAATAGCCATCACCAGCGCCGAAAGCGCGCCAATGAGCGGCCACGGGCTTGGATCGACGAGATGGTAGTCATGTTGTTTTGCGTGTCCATCGGCCATGGTCATTATTTCCTTCGACTGCGCCGGGCGCGCCGGCATGTTCCAAATTGTTCCGACGTCCGTGCTCCCACGGGGTCAGGATTTGTTGGGCTTCGAGACGGGCGCCTCGCTGGTCTTCGCCGTCCCGGCGCCCTTAACCGCGAAGAACGTGTAAGACAACGTCACCTCCTCGACTCCGCGCATGGATTCCTCGGCCTCCAAAGCCGGATCGAGGAAAAAAACAACCGGCCATTCGGCGCTTTCGTGAGCCGCCAGCCGCTGTTCCGAAAAACAGAAGCAGGCGAGCTTGTCGAAATAGGCGCCCGCCTGATCCGGGCTGACGTTATAGGCGGCGACGCCCTTGGTCTCGTGATCGGCCAGATTAACGACCTTATAGAAGACCGTGGCCGTCTGACCGGTGCGCAAAGAGATCTTCGCGACCTCGGGCTCGAACCGCCAAGGCAGATCATGCGCGACATTGGCGTCGAATCGCACGGCCAAGGTGCGTTCACCCTGCTGGCCAGCGGCCTTTTTGGCGACTTGCGTCGTCCCGCCGAAGCCCGTCGCGGAGCAAAAAGCGCGGTAGAGCGGCGCGGCGGCGAATGACAACGCCAGCATCGCCACCGAAGCGGCGACAACCGTCGCGGCGGCGATTGTGCGCCGGTTTTGGCTTCGCCTCTGGTCTGATGAGCCGCTCATGACATCCTTCTTAAACGGGCGGTCGCGCGACGGCGCCGCCCAGTTTGACGATGGTGACGGCGTAGATCAGCGCGATGAACGCGGCCACGGCGAGTCCGATGGCGACATTGCGCGCGCGCCGGCTCCGCTGCTGTTCCGGCGTCAGGACGATGCCGGTTTCTTCGCGTGATCCGTTTGGCGTCTTGTCTGCCATGTTCACTCCGCGCCGTTCATTTACGTGGCTCAGCCCTTTTCGTGTTCGCGCCGCTCAACCCAGCCACGGCGCGAAATGGATGATCCGCTCGACAACCAGCGTCAAAAACAGCAGGAAGAGATAAAGGATCGAGAACAGGAAGAGCCGCCGGGCCGCCTTCTTCGCCGCTTCGCCTTGCCGCTCACGGAAGATCGCGAGCGCGAACGAAACAAATAGGCCCCCGCAGATCGCCGACACGATTCCGTAGGCCGGCGAGGCGAAGCCGAGCAGATAGGGCGATACGCCGACTGGAGCCAGCACCAGGGCATAAGCTAGAATTTCAAGACGCGTGCGATCCGGGCCCGCGACATTGGGAAGCATCGGCACGCCGGCGCGGGCGTAATCGTCGCTTTTAAGAAGCGCCAGCGACCAGAAATGCGGCGGCGTCCAGATGAAAATGATCGCGAACAGCACGCAACTGGACAGGCTCACGTCGCCCGCGGCGGCCGCGTAGCCCACCATGGGAGGCAAGGCGCCGGCGGCGCCGCCAATGACGATATTCAAGGGAGTGGAGCGCTTTAGCCACATCGTATAGATGACGACGTAGAAGAAAATCGTGAACGCCAGCAGCGCCGCCGACAGCCAGTTGGCCACGAGCCCGAGCGTGATGACGGCCATGCCGGACAGCACCAATCCGAAGGCTAGCGCCTCAGCGCCCATGAGTCGTCCCGACGGGATCGGCCGGCCCTTGGTGCGCGCCATCAGGGCGTCAATGTCCTCGTCGTACCACATATTGAGCGCGCCGGAGGCGCCAGCTCCAACCGCGATGGCGAGCAACGACGCGAAGGCGATAACGGGGTGCGGCAGCGACGGAGCGAGCAGAAATCCCGCGAGCGCCGTGAATAAAACGAGCGCCATGACCCGCGGCTTAAGCAACGTGACATAGTCGCCCGGAACCGCCAGCGACGCGGTGCAAACTTTTTCCGTCTCGGCCGTCACGAAAAAAGCGTCGCTCATGGCTTCATTTCACCCAGTGCGATTTCTGCTCGCGGACCGCGAGCCGGCGTCTCAGGAAGTCTCCCGTCGGGCGCGAGCCGCGCCCGACGGATTGTTTTACCGGCTCACATATGGTCCGAGCCAGAGATGCGCGGCAGAGTGCTGAACTGGTGGAACGGCGGCGGCGACGACAACGTCCATTCCAGCGTCGTGGCGCCAACGCCCCACGGATTGTCTCCCGCTTCGCGCTTACGCCAGAAGGCTTCGATAATCGTGTAGATCCACACCGCCATCGCCAGCGACACGAAGATCATGCCCGTCGACGAGACGCCGTTCCAGAGCGCATAGGCGTCGGGATAATCGATGTAGCGGCGCGGCATTCCGGCGAGCCCGAGGAAGTGCTGCGGGAAGAACACCACGTTGACGCCCACGAACAACAGCCAGAAGTTCGCCTTCGCCAGCGTCTCCGAATACATGTATCCCGTCATCTTCGGGAACCAGTAGTAGAATCCCGCGAACAGGCCGAACACCGCGCCGAGCGACAGCGTGTAGTGGAAGTGCGCCACGACGTAGTAGCCCTCGTGGAACTGTCGGTCCGCGCCGGCGTTGGCCAGGACGACGCCGGTGACGCCGCCCATCGTGAACACGAAGATAAAGCCGACCGCCCAGACCATCGGGGCGCGGAAGGAAATCGAGCCGCCCCACATCGTCGCGATCCAGGAGAAGATCTTGATGCCCGTGGGCACCGCGATCACCATCGTGGCGAACATGAAGTAACGCTGAGCGTTAAGCGACATGCCGACCGTGTACATGTGGTGCGCCCACACGATGCTGCCCAGCACGCCGATTGAAACCATCGCGTAAACCATGCCGAGATAGCCGAAAACCGGCTTCCTCGAGAAGGTGGAGACGATTTGGCTGATGAGTCCAAAGGCCGGCAGGATGATGATGTAGACCTCGGGATGGCCGAAGAACCACAGCAGATGCTGGAACAACAGCGGATCGCCGCCGCCGGCCGGGTCATAGAAGGCGGTGCCGAAATTACGGTCGGTGAGCAGCATCGTGACGCAGCCCGCGAGCACCGGCAAAACCATGATCAGCAGGAACGCGGTGACCAGCATGGCCCATACGAACAAGGGCATGCGATGCAAGGTCATGCCCGGCGCGCGCATGTTGAAGATCGTCGTGATGAAGTTGATCGCGCCCAGGATCGACGAAGCGCCGGCGAGATGCAGAGCCAGGATCACGAAGTCCATGGCCGGTCCGGGATTGCCGACGTTCGAGGATAGCGGCGGATAAAATGTCCAGCCGCCGCCGAACCCCTTCATTCCCGGCGCGCCTTCGACAAAGATCGAAATCACCGCCAGAACGAGCGACGCGACGAGAAGCCAGAAGGAAATGTTGTTAAGGCGCGGAAACGCCATGTCGGGCGCGCCGATCATCAGCGGAACGAACCAATTGCCGAAACCGCCGATCATCGCCGGCATCACCACGAAGAAGATCATGATCACGCCGTGGGCGGTGATGAAGACGTTGTACATGTTCTTGGCCGCGTCGAGATCGTCGAGCGGGCTTCCAGCGAGAATGTGCGAGATGAAAGGAAAGACCTGGATGCCAGGGTACATCAG
>JBAUVQ010000517.1:0-5567 GCA_049583305.1 Methylocystis sp. | reverse complement strand
TTTCACGCGTGTCCGGCCGCGAGACCGCCGCCTCGCCGCGGTTGATTCCGCCCTCGACCAGAAGATCGTTGGGCCCGCCTATGAGCAGCAGATGCTCGGTGTTGTCGCGCCGGACGATCACCAACTGGCGCTCGCGGTCGAGCTCGAACGCGTCCACGATATCCAGTCGGCGCGGACGGTTGCGCGGACCGGGCGCCCGAATGCGCCGTCCGAACACCATTCGAACGATGTAAAGGATGAGCGCCGCCGCGGCCAGAAAGAAGGCGATCGCGATAATATAGGGGAGCAGCTGCGATTGGGTGATGCTTTGTGGCATGAAACTCTAGTCTCTTGTTCGTGCTGCGCCGCCGGATAGCAGATAAATTAACAGCTTTCGTGGCTAGCGCATCGAAAAAGGTTAAGCAATGGTTAACGTCGTCGGCCCGGGCTTCGTTTCGGACCCGGTAATTGCGCGGGCGGCGTTGCCTTGGGCAGTGCATGAGGTCATTGTTCCACGATGATTCTTTGGGAACGCGGCCCTCGCCCGGCCGCGCGGCTCACACGAGATGCGAGACATGACCGAGAAGGTGGCGTCGTCAGCTTACGACCGTACGGAACGCCCTGGCGTCGCTTGGCTCGTTCTAGTTCTCGCCGCGGCGCTCGTTGGCGTCATGGCGGTGTATTTCTTCGCTCCCGGGGCCGCTCGACGCGTCACCATGGCCGCGCTGGCCGTGTTCGCGGTGGCCGGGGTGTTTTCGCTCTTCGCTTACGCCGTCGGCCTGTTGCAGTTCGCTCGCCGCGCCGCGAGAAACGACGTGACGAAGCTGATCTCCGACACCTGGGGCGAGGGCCTGCTCGCGACCGAGGGCGAATCGCAAATCCTCTACGCCAACGAAACCTACATGGAGCTGTGCGGCGCGCGCGACGTAAGCGGAATCCTGCCGGTCGAAAGGCTCTTCTCCGGCCCTCCCGAAGTTTCCGAGGCGATTTACCGACTGGCGCAGGCCGCGCGCGGCGGGCAGCGCCATATCGAGGACTTGCGCTTGTCGCCGCCTTTGACCGGCGGTTCCGGCGCCGCCTGGTATCGCATCAAGGTGCAGCCGCTGGAGCAGCATGGGCCGAGGACGATGCTCTGGGCCGTGGCCGACGCCACCGCGGATCGGCAGCGGCAGGAGAATGTTTTCCAGGAGTTGCAACACGCGATCGACTTTCTCGACCACGCTCCGGCCGGCTTTTTCTCGGCGTCGCCGGACGGCGGCATCCCTTATATGAACAAGACGCTGGCGGGCTGGCTCGGCTACGACCTTACGCAGGCCGGCTCTGGCGGACTGACTCTCTACGACATCGTGGCCAACAATGGCTCCGCGCTGCTCGCGGCCGGGTCCGGCGCCCCGGGCGAGGTGCGCACGCGGCAGATCGACCTCGATTTCAAATGCAAAAACGGGCGTTCGCTGCCCGTGCGACTCGTCCACCGGGTCGCCTTCGGCCAGGACGGCGCGCCGGGCGATTCGCGCACATTGACGCTCAACCGCGCGCCGGGCGAGCAGCCGGAGGAGGATCTCCGCGCCGCGGAGGTTAAATTCGCGCGCTTCTTCAACTCGACCCCGATGGCCATAGCGACGCTGGACGAGAACGGCCGGGTGCTGCGCTCCAACGCCGCCTTCGCGCAACTGCTGCCGCGCGCGCTGGCGAGCGGGAAGAACGGAGTCGCGGCGCCCGCTTGGCCGTTGTTGACCGATTTGAACGAGCGCGACCGCGCCGCGCTAAAAAGCGCGATCGAAGCCGCGCTCGACAGTCGCGGCGACGTAAAGCCGGTCGACGTGGTGTTCGAAGACCCGTCCAGCCAGGGCGAGACCGGGCGGATCGCGTCCAGCGATCCCATGACCGCGCGGTCGGTGCGCTTCTTCGCGTCACCCGACGAAAACGCGGGCAATAAGGCGGCGATGATCTACGCGCTCGACACCACCGAGCAGCGCAAATTGCAGGAGGAATTCGCCCAGTCGCAGAAGATGCAGGCGGTCGGCCAGCTCGCCGGCGGCGTCGCGCACGACTTCAACAACATGCTGACCGCGATCATCGGCTATTCCGATCTGCTGCTGGCGAGCCACCGCCCGACCGATCCGTCGTTCCAGGACATCATGCAGATCAAGCAGACGGCCAATCGCGCCGCCGGCCTAACCCGGCAGCTGCTGGCCTTTTCGCGCCGCCAGACGCTGCGACCGGAAGTGCTGCAGATTGGCGACGCGCTTTCGGAGCTGCAAATACTGCTGCGTCGGCTGCTCGGAGAGAAAGTGGAGCTCGATCTGCGCCACGGCCGCGATTTGTGGTACGTGAAGGCCGACATCAACCAGTTCGAACAGGTGATCATCAATCTCGTCGTCAACGCGCGCGACGCGATGGCGGAGCGCGGCGGCAAGGTGCAACTGCGCACGCGCAACGTCGCCGCCGCCGACTGCGCCGCGTTGAACGAAGCCGCGCTGACCCCGGCTGATTACGTGCTGGTCGAGGTCGAGGACAATGGTCCGGGCATCGCGCCGGAGGTGAAGGAGAAGATTTTCGAACCCTTCTTCACCACCAAGGAAGTCGGCAAGGGCACGGGCCTCGGCCTTTCGATGGTGTTCGGCATCGTCAAACAGTCGGGAGGCTTTGTCTTCGTCGACAGCGAGGCCGGCAAGGGCGCGACCTTCCGCGTGCTGCTGCCGCGCTATGTCCCTCAGGCGAGCGACGTCGCCGTCAAGGTGGAAGCCGCCAAGCCCACGACCGACTACACCGGCCACGGCGTGGTGCTGCTGGTCGAGGACGAGGACGCCGTGCGCGCCTTCGGCGTGCGGGCGCTGGGGTCGCGCGGCTACACCGTGCTGGAGGCCGCCACTGGACTGGAGGCGCTCGAAGTGGTGGAGCGCGAGAAAGGCAAGATCGATCTCATCGTCTCCGACGTGGTGATGCCCGAGATGGACGGGCCGACGATGTTCAAGGAGCTGCGCAAGCGGGGCGTCAAGGCCAAGGTGATCTTCGTTTCCGGCTACGCCGAGGAGGCTTTCGCCAAGAACCTGCCGGAAGGCGATTTCGGTTTCTTGCCAAAACCATTCACGCTCAAGCAATTGATCGAGACGGTGAAGGAAAGCCTCGGATAGGACGCGCGAATGTCGCGGATTATAATACAGTCGCTCTATTGACACGCAATTGTGAAACATGGCCTATTCGCGGCCGGGACAGGGCTCCCAATAAAATAAAACAACCGAGGAAACAGCAAGATGAAGACAAATGTTCTTGTGGCGGCCGCCTTGATGTTCGGCGGAATGATCGCTCCCTCCTTTGCTTATGACGGCGCCGCCGGCCTGCGGAGCCCGGTCGCCAAAGTGTCCTGCGACACCCGCAACGAAGACCCGCAGGCGGTGTGCGCGTCAAAGTGCGAGGACACGTTCGTTCGGCACAAGAACGACAATATGGCCGATCACGAAGCGTTGTACGCGGACAGGCTGGCCTGCGACACCAAATGCGGCTGCCCAGATAATTCCAAGCACTAATCCACGGTCGCTCGCCGCGCGTTCGGCGAGAACGGATCGAGTCGCTGGGCGCGCGAACAATCGACGCCCAGCGGCCCCGTTTTTCATGATTGCATCGTTTATTGAAGATTGAATCGCCGCCTCGCCGCGGCCAATCTCTCCGCCCATATGGACGCCGCGCGATCAGCGTGTTAGGGCCCCGCCTTCACCAGAGTTTTTCCGGTTCCGATCGAACCGGAAAAACTCTAGGTCCCCTTATTTTATCGTGCTTTCGAAAGGCAAAACCGGCATCCACTTTTGCCGAAAGCACTCTAAAAAACCAAAGGTTCCGACATGATCCCGCGCTACTCCCGCAAGGCGATGACCGACATTTGGGAGCCGCAAAGCCGCTTCAAGATCTGGTTTGAGATCGAGGCGCACGCCTGCGACGCTCTCGCCGAAATCGGCGTCATCCCCAAGGACAGCGCCAAGGCGATCTGGGACAAGGCGGGAGGCGTTACTTTCGATGTCGCGCGCATCGACGAGATCGAACGCGTCACCAAGCACGATGTCATCGCCTTTCTGACGCATCTCGCCGAATTCATCGGCGCCGACTCGCGCTTCGTGCATCAGGGCATGACCAGCTCCGACGTGCTCGACACCTGCCTCTCCGTGCAGCTGTCGCGCGCCGCCGATCTCCTGATCGCCGATGTCGACGCGCTGCTGGCCGCGATCAAGCAACGCGCCTTCGAGCATAAATACACGCCGACCATTGGCCGCTCGCACGGCATTCACGCCGAGCCGACCACGTTCGGCCTAAAACTCGCGCTGGCCCATGCCGAGTTTTCACGCGCGAGGGAGCGTCTCGTCACGGCGCGCAAGGAGATCGCGGTTTGCGCGATTTCGGGCGCCGTCGGCACTTTCGCCAACATCGACCCGCGCGTCGAGGAGCATGTCGCGAAAAAACTCGGCCTCGCGGTGGAGCCGGTGTCCACGCAAGTGATTCCGCGCGACCGCCACGCGGCGTTTTTCGCGACGCTCGCCGTCGTCGCCTCCAGCGTCGAGCGCCTCGCCACGGAGATCCGCCATCTGCAGCGCACCGAAGTGCTGGAGGCCGAGGAGTTCTTTTCGGCTGGGCAGAAGGGCTCGTCCGCCATGCCGCATAAGCGCAATCCGGTGCTGACTGAAAACCTCACAGGCCTCGCGCGGCTCGTGCGCGGCATGGCCGTCCCGGCGCTGGAGAACGTGGCGCTCTGGCATGAGCGCGACATTTCGCATTCGTCGGTCGAGCGCATGATCGGCCCGGACGCGACGGTGACGCTGGATTTCGCGCTCGCGCGCTTGACCGGGGTGATCGAGAATCTGCTGATCTACCCCGAGAACATGAAGAAGAATCTCGACCGTTTGGGCGGGCTCGTGCATTCGCAGCGCGTGCTGCTGGCGCTGACGCAAAAAGGCGTGTCGCGCGAAGACGCCTATGCGCTCGTGCAACGCAACGCGATGCCGGTGTGGCGCGGCGAGGGCGAGTTTCGCGCGCTGCTCGGCGTCGATAAGGATGTGAGCGCGAAACTCTCGCCGAAGGAACTCGACGAACTGTTCGACCTCTCCTACCACTTCAAACACGTCGACACGATTTTCGCGCGCGTTTTCGGGGCCTGAGCGTCCCCTCAAACCTTCGGCGCCTTCGAACCATCCACGCCGCGCGGGCGCGTAAGCCCCATGCGGCGCATGAAGAACAGCACCAGCAGCGACGCGGCGATGCACAGGGCTCCGGCGTAGATGCTGGCGTTTTCGCTTTCCGCGAAGGGCAGGTTCCTCGTGTTCATGCCGTAGAAGCCGGTCACGAAAGTCGCCGGCAGCAACAGGGTCGTCACCATGGTCAGAATATAGAGGCGGTCGTTGGTGACGAGACTGTTGATCGCGCTCAACTCGTCTTGCAGCAGCCGGGCGCGGTCCTGCACTTCCGAAAGATCATGGGCGAGAATATCGGCGCGGCGACCGAGCCGCGCGCCGGCTTCCCTGAGGTCATCTTGCTCGGGATCGCTGACGCTGGCCTCCAGCCGCAACAGCGGCGAGCGCAGCCCGCCGACCTCGCGAGCGAGG
>JBAUVQ010000516.1:0-11999 GCA_049583305.1 Methylocystis sp. | reverse complement strand
GCTCGGCTCTGGTGAGCGCGTCCAGATCAAGATCATCGACATCCTGGCCGCGACGGGTGCGAGGCGTCGGCGCCGCGAGCTTCGGTTCGACGCGCGCCTCCTTCGGCTCTTCGGGCCGCGCGCGAATCGGGTCTCGCGTCACGAGCCGCGCCATGGCGTCGACGGGGGGCTGGGCTTCCGGTCGCGGGGTCTTGCCTTGCCCCGGATCCTCATGCGCGGGCGAAGCGTCACGCACCTCGCTCAGTTCATCTTCGAACGCCGCGAGGCGATCGACAACGCGCTCCAGCGTTTCATGCACGGCGGCGAGCGTTTCGTGCGTGCGTTCCCCATTTTCCTCTTGGGCGCGGCGTATTTCGTCGATTTCCTCCCGAAAAGCGGGATCGAGCGCTCCGGAAGAGCTTCCGACTTGGCGCAACACCTCCAGCGTCGCCTGACGCACCGCCGCCTCCGCCGATTCGGTCGAGGCGGCGTGATTCTCTTCTATGCGCTCGAAAACGTCGGACAGCTTATGCTCTATCGCCGCGAGCACGGCGCCGTTGCCGTCCGTGCGATCGAGTCGCGCCGACAACTGCTTGATCTGGCTTTCCAACGCCTGCAGCGCGCCGGCGTCGGCATTGGGAGCGAGCGCCCCATTCATTTTCCGCGCGAGCGTCTCGACGAGTTCGGTCAGTTGCTCTTTATTGGTTTCGCTGCGCGCTCGCGCGCCTTCTTCTATGCTCGCGGCAAGCGCGTGGTGCATAAAGTCGAGGCGGCTGGAAATTTCGTGTAACTGCTTGTGCTGCTGCGGCTGCGCGAGCAATTGCTCGATTTTAGTCGTCGCGGACGAATCCGCGAGGCGATCGAGCTTTTCCGACAATAGCTCGACCTGGTGTTCCAACTGCTCGATGTCGCGCCGACCCGCGCCCGGCTCGAGGGCGGCGTCGATCCGCTCGCCGAGTCGCCGCACCATTTTTTCGATATTGCCCAACTCGACGCCGCTGTTCGCGAAGCCGTCCTGCTGGAGGCGGCTCGTCAATGTCTTGCCGATTTGGTCGATGCGTTGGGTGAGGTCCGAAAAGCGCCCCTCGGGCGCGGCGAGCAGTCTTTCGATGCGCGCGATCGACTGCGCGCCGGCGGGATCTTGAATGCGCGCCTCCAGCTTTTCGATTTTACGCCCCAATTCGTCGAAGGCCGGATTATGCGCCTTGGCGTCGAGCGCCGTGTCGATCTTTTTGGCGAGCGTCGCCACCAGGTTTTCGAGCGCGCCGGAGTCCGCGGACTTGCGCGCCTCGACGCCGCGATCAATACGCTGCGCGAGCGATTTGTGCATGTTGTCGATGCGAGCGCCGAGCTCGTCGAAGCGCGCTCCGCCGAATTTGGACAGGGCTTCGTCGAGCTTTCCGGACAGGCGTTCGAGTTGCTGATTGAAGCCCTGAAGACCGTTGCTCGTCTCCGCGGCGATGATCGACCGGATGGCCGCGACGACTTCTCCGATATCCCTGGAACCGGCGCTCGGCGAAGCCCCAGCGGAGAGTCTTTCAACGCGCTGCGTTAGATCGAACAGCCTGGTCTCGAGCTTTTCCAAGGGGAGCGGCCGGGAAGCGAGCGCGCCGAGGAGCTCCTTTACTTCGTTGGTCTGACGACCGAGTTCGCTTAAAGCGGTCGCGTCCGCGTTGCCCGGCGCCCGCAGTTCGTCGAGCCGGCTTGCGATGGCCTGCAAATCCGTATGGAGGTTTCGAACCAGGGGAGCGGGATCCAGTTCCCGCAACACCGCGCGCAGCTCGCCGGCGATGCGCTCCGCTGGCGCCAGAGCCGAATCGCCGACGCCGCGGCCGCGTTGCGCGTCCACGCGCTGCGCCAGATCGCCTAGCGCCGTTTCAATGGCGACGATCGACGCGCGAGGCGCGAGATCGCCCAGAGCGCGCGAGAGCTCCTCGATTTCCCCGCGAAGGCCCTCAACCTGTCGAACAATCAGATATTGCTGATCGGTTTGCCGCGTGGCGTCGTCGCGCACGGCTTCCATTTGGCCCGATAACCCATCGACGGCTTCGCGCAATTCGTCGAAGCGACGCGAAACGATCGGCTGTTCGGCGCGGGAATTTTCTTCGATTTGTCGATGCAGCGTCTCGATCTGGCGCATCAGAACAAGCGACTGATCGGAGCGCTCGCCGTTCCCGCCCTGCAGCGCCTCGACGCGACTGGACAGCGCGTCGAGAGATGCGCGCAATTCGTCGAAGCGACGCGAAACAATCGGGCGTTCGGCGCGGGAATTTTCTTCGATTTGTCGATGCAGCGTCTCGATCTGGCGCATCAGAACAAGCGATTGATCGGAGCGCTCGCCGTTCCCGCTCTGCAGCGCCTCGACGCGACTGGACAACGCGTCTAGCGATGCGCGCAATTCGTCGAAACGCTTGATCGCGAGCCCCGTGTCGGCGCCGATCGGTTCGACGCGACGCGAGCCGGAGTCCGCCGCGAGCGACTCCTCGTCGAGCGAGCGCTGGCGCCGGGCGATTTCGGTGATGGCGTCGGCGAGCGGGAGTTTGGCGCGTGGCGAGGGCTCGATGCGCGGCGAATCCCGACGCGCATCGGATCGGCTGGCGCTGTCCGGTTCCTGTTCCGCGGCGCGTGGGTTTGGCGCTTCGACGCTCGGTCGCCGAGTCGGCCTCTCCCTCTCGTCGTCTAGCTTGGCCGCGATTTCGGCGAGTCGTTGATCCAGGCCGGACAGCGCCTGCTCGAAATCGGCGACGCGGTTGTCGTTCGATAGGCTGTCGATCCGCGACTCGAGTCGCGCCAGCGCGCCGCGGATTGGACGTACGCCGGCGGGATCCGCCTGCCGCGCGATTTTGCTCTCTATGCGCCCGAGTCGGTCGGCGACAACCTCAAGATTGTCCGGTTCGCGCGCGCGCGCCTTGGCCCCGGCTTCGATCAGCTGAGCCAGGTCCTCCAGCGCCTTGGCCGTCTTCCGTTCGGTTTGTCCGACGCGCTTCTCGAAAGCGGCCACGGCGCCGTCGATGACCTCCGGGTTCAGGCGGCGATTGCCGTTCTCGATCAATTCGGCGATATTTTCCAGGGCCTTGGCCGTTTGGCGTTCGCTTTTGGCGACGCGTCTCGTCACGAGCGCCGCGGCGCTTTCGGCGATTTCGTTCGGGTCGACGGTCCGATCCGGTGGTTCGGGCAACTCGCGTGGGTCAATGCTCGCATGGCGAGCGCGGCGAGCGCGATAGTCGAGCGATTGATCCTCGCGGTAGCGGCGAGTGTCGGGCTCGCGCGCGCTCGATCGCGCCAGTCGACGCGACACCATTTCCAGAGGATCCTCGTCGCGGGGCGAAACCTCCTCTTCATAGCCGTCTAGCTCCTCGTCGTCCTCGTCGTCGAAGTCGGGGCTTCCCGCGCGCCAGTCGTCGCGCGGACGATCGAGTCGAGCGGTCGCGGTCGACCGTCGCGTCGGACGCGGTTCAACGTTCGAGCTTTTAAAACCGCGGGAAAACGCCTTGGTCATCGGTGGATCCGGTGGGTCCGACCCAATCGAGAGTCTGAACGGTCAACTGGAGGGACTGACGCAGGCGCGGGCGAAACGCGCGATACACGCGACCGGCGGCGGTCGCTGGATGGGACTTTCCGACGGGCAGGGTAAAGAAGTGGTTAACCCAAGGGTAAATGATCGCGCCGACGGGTCCGCGAGGTGTTTTCCGCCATGACGCGACCAACGGGCGCGGTCGGCGTTTCGCGTCGGCTTAAATATTAAGGGGTTGAACATAATCACCATTTTTGTGGCGGAGACCAAGGGACGCGCCGCGTTTCAATTTGAGCGCCGACGGAGGGACGAGCGCCGGGATCCTTCGGGCGCCCGGGCTCGCGAATCACCTACGGCGGATTAGAACGAAGGCGAGGACCGCCGGCAAGATCGTCGACCGAAAAAAGCGGTGCGGGCAAAGGCGTTCGAACGGGACTCTTGCGTCCCCACCCGCGTCTCTCTACCTAAGTCGGTGAATCGAAGTTGTATCTGACGGAACGACCGTTACGGGCTCGCGTCGCGCGTTTGGCGCGGGGAGCGCCATTTGTCTGGAGGGCGCAATGCCAATTTACAAGGCCCCGGTCGACGACGCGGTTTTCCTGTTGGACGATGTGCTTGACTTGGCCGGGTTCGGCCAATTGCCGGGATTTGGCGAGTTGACGGGCGAGGTTTTGGCCCAAATTCTCGGCGAGGCGGCGAAGATTTGCGAGGAGGTGGCGCTACCCCTCAATCAAATCGGCGACAGAGAGGGCTGCGTCCGCCACGACGACGCGAGCGTGACCACCGCGAAGGGGTTCAAGGCCGCCTACCGAGCCGTGGCCGAGGGCGGCTGGATCGGGCTGGCGGCGCCGCAGGAATATGACGGCCAGGGCCTCCCTTATACGCTCAGCGCCTTGACCAATGAATTCGCCTCTTCGGCGAATATGTCCTTCGCCATGTATTCCGGCCTCACCCAGGGCGCCCTGGCGGCGCTGCTGCGCCATGGCAGCGACGAGCAAAAGCGCGTCTATGCCCCCAAGATGGCGGCGGGCGCCTGGACCGGCACGATGAATCTCACCGAGCCGCAATGCGGCACGGACCTTGGCCTACTGACCACCAAGGCGACGCCGCGCCCCGACGGAAGCTATTCCATTACCGGACAAAAGATCTTCATTTCGGCCGGCGAACACGATTTGGCGGAGAACATTGTTCATTTGGTGCTCGCGCGAATCGAGGGGGCGCCCGCCGGCGTCAAGGGCATTTCGCTGTTCATCGCGCCCAAGTTCGATGTCGGACCGGGCGGCGCGCTCGGTCCGCGCAACCATGTGTACTGCGGCTCGATCGAACATAAGATGGGCATTCACGGCAATTCCACCTGCGTGATGAATTACGACAACGCGCGCGGCTACCTGGTCGGCGAGGCCAATCGCGGCCTCAACGCCATGTTCGTGATGATGAACGAGGCGCGGCTTGGGGTGGCGATTCAGGGGCTCGCCCTGTCGGAGGTCGCCTACCAGAACGCGGTCGCCTATGCGCGCGATCGCTTGCAGGGCCGTTCGCTTTCCGGCGCGAAGAACCCCGAGGGCAAGGCCGACCCGATCATCGCCCACCCCGATGTGCGCCGCATGTTGATGGAAATCAGGGCGTTCAACGAGGCGGCGCGTGGTCTGGCGCTCGGCGCCGCGCTCGACAGCGATGTCGCGCATCGCTCGCAAGACGCGGCGGCGCGTCAGGCGGCCGAGGATCGCCTCGGCCTGTTGACGCCCGTGCTCAAGGGCGTCTTCACCGATCTCGGTTTCGAGAACGCGGTCAAGGCGCAGCAGGTGTTCGGCGGCCACGGCTATATCGCCGAATGGGGCATGGAACAGTTCGTGCGCGATGCGCGAATCACCATGATTTACGAAGGCGCGAACGGCATTCAGGCGCTCGATCTGGTCGGGCGCAAGCTGCCCAAGGATGGCGGCCGCGCGATCATGGCCTATTTCAAGGAAGTCAGCGAATTCATCGCCGCCGGGGCGGTCGACGAGGCGCTGAAGCCCTTCTTTCATCCGTTGGAGGCGGCGCTGGGCGATTTGCGGAAGGCGACGATGTGGCTGATGCAAAATGGCCTCGCCAAGCCCGACAACGC
Source organism: Methylocystis sp. (assembly GCA_049583305.1). Classification (GTDB taxonomy): domain Bacteria; phylum Pseudomonadota; class Alphaproteobacteria; order Rhizobiales; family Beijerinckiaceae; genus Methylocystis. The sequence continues at coordinate 6,399 of JBAUVQ010000516.1, read as the reverse complement.
TGGCGCGGCCTCTTATGATTACATGCACCTCTTTGGCCGCGTCGCGCTGGGCTATATGTGGGCGAGAATCGCCAAGGCGGCGCTTGCGAAAAAGAGCCGCGAGCCCGAAAGCGTCAAGGCGATGGACGCCAAGTTGATCGTTGGCAAGTTCTTCATGGAGCGCATGTTGCCGGAAACCAGCCTGCGCCTCGCCCGAATCGTGACGGGCGCCGACACAATGATGTCGCTTGACGCGGGGATGTTCTGACGAGAAAGCGGTCCCATGCGCGGCGCTTGTCCAAGGCCGGACGCCGACCGGCCGTAGCAAGGAGTTACAATGTCAAACGCCTATATTTACGACGCCGTGCGCACGCCGCGCGGTCGCGGCAAAATCGACGGATCGCTGCATGAAGTCTCGACGCTCGGCCTCGCCGTCGCCGCGCTTGGCGCGATCAAATCCCGCAACGGGCTGAGGGGCGGCGAGGTCGACGACGTTATCCTGGGCTGTGTCGATCCGGTCGGCGAGGCCGGCGGCGACATCGCCCGGGCCGGCGCGCTCGCCGCTGGCTTCGGCGACAGCGTGCCGGGCGTGCAGATCAACCGCTTTTGCGCCTCCGGCCTCGACGCGGTCAATTTCGCCGCCGCGCAGGTCATGTCGGGCCAGCACGATCTCGCCATCGGCGGCGGCGTCGAGAGCATGAGCCGCGTCGGCATTGGCGCCTCCGGCGGCGCCTGGCCGGTCGATCCGGCCATCGCCATTCCCTCCTATTTCATGCCGCAGGGCGTCTCAGCCGATCTCATCGCCACCAAATACGGCTTTACGCGAGACGATGTGGATGGTTACGCCGTGGAATCCCAAAGGCGCGCCGCCCTCGCCTGGGAAGAGGGGCGCTTCAAGCGCTCGATCGTCCCGGTAAAGGACGTGAACGGCTTGACGATTCTCGATCGCGACGAGCATCTTCGGCCCGGCACCGACATGCAGTCGCTGGGCGGCCTAAAGCCCTCCTTCATGATGATGGGCGAGATGGGCGGCTTCGACGCGGTGGCCATCCAGGCGCATCCGGAGCTGGAGAGCATCAATCACGTGCATCACGCCGGCAATTCCTCGGGAATCGTCGACGGCGCGGCGGCCGTGCTGGTCGGCTCGAAAGAGGCCGGCGAGCGTATCGGCGCGAAACCGCGCGCGAAGATTCGGGCGTTCGCCAATATCGGGTCGGAGCCGGCGATCATGCTGACCGGGCCGGTGGACGTGACGAAGAAGCTCTTGGCGCGCGCCGGAATGACGATTGGCGACATCGACCTCTTCGAGGTCAACGAAGCCTTCGCCGCCGTTGTGCTTCGCTTCTTGCAGGCGTTCGGGGCCGATCCGGCCAAGGTCAACGTCAATGGCGGCGCCATCGCGCTCGGCCACCCGCTCGGCGCCACCGGCGCGATGCTGGTCGGAACCGCGCTCGATGAGTTGGAGCGGTCGGGCAAGGGGGTGGCGTTGGTCACGCTGTGCATCGGCGCGGGGATGGGCACGGCGACGATCATCGAGCGGGTGTGAGGCTCCCCGCATGACGCAAGCGCCGCTAACAAAAAGATCTTGCCTCCGCGATCCTATCCCGGAAATCTGGGAAGCGGCGCGCTCTTTGGATGCGGCGGTGACGGCGCATTTGGAGGGCAATCGGAGCTTGGCGGATGAGTTGATCCGGAAAGCTGATATTCCCGCGATCACCGAATGGACCGAATCGCTTTGGGGTAAGGGTGGCCCATGGACTCGACCGCTTCCCGTCGAGAACTCGCTTGCATTCGTGGCCAAGGACGAGCGCGCGGAAGTGCGAATGCCGACCTTCGCCGAAAAGCGCCTTCTGCTTGCAAGAGATGGTTTTCATTGTCGGTTCTGCGGCATTCCCTTGGTTCGCGCGGAGATGCGCACGTTGATCCGCAAAACGTATCCGGAAGTTCTGCGCTGGGGTAGCCGAAATGCCGAGCAACACGCCGGGTTTCAGGCCTTGTAGCTGCAATACGATCATGTGCTTCCGCACGCGAGGGGCGGGACGAACGACGCCGGCAACATGCCCGTGACCTGCGCCCCTTGCAACAACGGACGATCCAATCTCACCTTAGATCAAGTGGGGCTCACCGATCCACGATCACGCGGACCGCATCTGTCAACTTGGGACGGCTTGGAGCGATTCCGCCCGTAGGCTCAAATCTCGCGGCATAAAATGCATGGGTCGGCGCGGGTTAAGCTGTTTGGAGTCCGACCGCTGAAATGCGGCCATTCACGCTAACTAGGCGCAGCCATTGCGAAGCGGAAAGATGGTGACTATCTTGACCCTATTGGTCTCGATGCAGGGATATAGCCAATGCGCAACGAACGACAGAACGCTCGGAGCCGGAATCCACAAGAAAAAGCCGAAAAAACGCGTGGTGAGTCGGTGTCACCCTGGTCCGTCGCCAGCGCCAAGGCGCATTTCCCCGAGGTGCTGGAAAAAGCGCGCGCCGAGGGACCGCAGATCATCACTCGCAATGGGAAGCAAACCGCCGTGGTCGTCGGCATCGACGAATGGGAGAGAAGGACCAAGCGCAAGGGCTCGCTCGTGGATTTTCTCCTCAACTCGCCTCTGCGTGGCGCGGACCTCGATCTCGAGAGAATTCGCGAGCAACCGCGCGAGATTGATCTGTGAGCTATCTCTTGGACACCAATGTGCTGTCGGAGTTTCAAAAGCCACGACCGGACGAAGGGGCTCTTGATCGTCTTCGCCGTTTGGAGGAAGACGAGCTTTACATTTCCGTCGTCTCCATCGGCGAAATTCGACGTGGCGTCGCCTTGCTGGCGCCCGGTCGCCGCAAATCGACGCTCGAACATTGGCTGAGCTTCGAACTCTTACCGCGCTTCGAGGAGCGAACGCTCGACGTCACGCCACATATCGCGCAAGCTTGGGGAGAAACCATGGCCGAGGCGAAGAGATTGGGCGTCGCGATCAGCACTCTCGACGCGTATCTCGCGGCGACCGCTCAGGTGCATTCTTTGACCCTCGTCACACGCAACACGAAGGATTTTAAAGCCTTCAATCAAAAACTGCTCGATCCCTGGCAGCCCGCGCGCTGAAACTCGCTTCGTTTCCGCGCCGCGAAGCGGCGCACCGGACAAGGAACCGTATTATGAACCTCCAAAACTTCCGCTTCGAAACCGGCGCCGATGGCGTCGCGCTGCTCACCTGGGACATGCCCGGCCGCTCGATGAATGTCATCACCGAGGAGGTGATGGACGAGCTCGCGCAGGTGGTCGACGCCGTGAAAAACGACGCGGCGATCAAGGGCTGCGTCATCGCCTCCGGCAAGAGCGCCTTTTCTGGCGGCGCCGATCTTTCGATGCTGCAACAAAGCGCCGCGCGCTATGAAAAGGGGCTTAGGGAACACGGCGAGGACGCCGCGAAGAAGGAGTTTTTCGAAGGCGCGCGGCGGCTCTCGCTGCTTTACCGAAAGCTCGAGACATCAGGCAAACCCTTCGCGATCGCCATTAACGGCGTTTGCCTTGGCGGCGCTTTCGAGCTTGCGCTCGCCTGTCACTACCGCGTCCTCGCCGATAATGACAAAACCAAGGTGGGCCTGCCGGAGATCAAGGTCGGCTTGTTTCCCGGCGGCGGCGGCACGCAGCGCGTGGCTCGCCTGCTGCCGACCGGCGACGCGCTGCAATTCTTGTTCAAGGGCGAGCAGATCAAGGCCAAAGTCGCCAAGGCTGCGGGGCTGGCGAATGAACTCGCGCCGGAGGGCGAGGTCGTGGAACGCGCGCGCGCGTGGATTATTGGCGGCGGCAAGGCGGTCGCGCCGTGGGATCAGAAGGATTTCAAGCCGCCGTCCGGCCGCGTGTTTTCGCCCGGCGGCATGATGATCTGGCCGCCCGCCAACGCCATCTACCGCCGCGAGACGCAGGACAATTATCCGGCGGCGAAGGCGATTTTGCATTCCGTCTACGAGGGTCTGCAACTGCCGATGGATCAGGCGCTGACCGTCGAGGCGCGCTGGTTCGCGCATATTCTGCGCTCGAAGGAAGCGGCGGCGATGATTCGCTCGCTGTTTCTCTCCAAGAACGAGTTGGACAAGGGCGCTCGCCGACCGAAAAACGTCCCCCCGACTCATCTCAAGAAAATCGGCATCCTCGGCGCGGGCTTCATGGGCGCGGGCGTCGCTTATGTCAGCGCCAGCAATGGGCTTGACGTCGTGCTGCTCGATCGTGATCAGGAGAGCGCCGACAAGGGCAAGGCCGGTTGCGAGAAGCTGATCGCCGGGCAGGTGTCGCGCGGTCGCGCGACGGCCGCGGATCAAACCGCGCTGCTCGCGCGCATCGAGGCGACCGCCGATTACGCGCGGCTGAAGGGCTGCGATCTCATTATCGAGGCCGTGTTCGAGGATCGCGGCGTGAAGGCGGAGGCGACGAGGCGCGCGCAGGAGGTCGTCGGCCCCGATGTGGTCTTCGCCTCCAATACCTCGACGCTGCCAATCACCTCGCTGGCGCGAACATCGCTCCGCCCCGCCAATTTCATCGGCGTGCATTTTTTCTCGCCGGTCGAGAAAATGCTGCTGGTCGAGATCATTCTCGGCAAGGAAACTGGCGATGTCGCGCTGGCGACCGCGCTCGATTTCGTCCGCATCCTCAAAAAGACGCCGATCGTCGTGAACGATTCGCGCGGCTTTTTCGCCAATCGTTGCGTGCTGAATTATGTGCGCGAAGGGCACATCATGTTGATCGAGGGCGTTCCCGCCGCGATGATCGAGAACACGGCGCGCATGGCCGGCATGCCCGTGGGGCCACTGTCGCTCAACGACGAGGTGGGACTCGATCTGGGTTGGAAGATTCTGCAAGCCACGAAAAAAGACCTTGGCGAAGCCGCCGTCGAACCGGCGCAGGAGCGCGTTCTGGAGTTCATGGTCGAACGCAACGGGCGTTTCGGCCGCAAGAACGGCAAGGGATTTTACGATTATCCCGCGAGCGGCAAGAAGATGCTGTGGCCGGGGCTGGCGGAACTGGCCGAAAAGAAACTTGATCCGGATACTCTCGACGTGGCCGAGTTGAAACAGCGCTTTCTCGTCGCGCAGGCGGTGGAGGCCGCGCGCACCGTCGCCGATCATGTCGTCACCGACCCGCGCGAGGCGGATGTCGGCTCGATCCTCGGGTTCGGCTTCGCGCCCTTCACGGGCGGCGCCTTGTCTTACATCGACGGCATGGGCGTGAAGGTCTTCGTCGAACTGTGCGACGCTCTGACCGCCAAGCATGGCGCGCGCTTCGCGCCGCCGCCGTTGCTGCGGGAAATGGCGGCGGGCGGCGAGACGTTTTATAGTCGCATGAGAGCGGCGGCGTGAGGCGCGGACCTATTGTCCATCGTCATGCGCGTGGCAGCCGACGAGATGATCGTCCACCATCCCCACCGCCTGCATGAAGGCGTAGACGATGGTGGGCCCGCAAAATTTGAAGCCGCGCGCCTTCAAATCCTTTGCGATTTTTTCGGAGAGGGCCGTGCTGGAGGGAATGTCGCTCATGCGCCGCGGGTGATTGGCGATCGGGCGACCGTCGACGAAATCCCAGAGATAGGCCGAAAAGCCTCTCTCTTCCTCCAGTTTCAGCCAGGCCCGCGCCGAGGCCGTCGCGCCCTCGATCTTGGCGCGGTTGCGGACGATGCCCTCGTTTTGCATCAGTGCGACAAACCGGCTCTCGTCGAATCTCGCCACCCGTTCCGGCTGAAAACCTTCGAACGCGGCGCGAAACGCCTCTCGCTTACGCAAAATAGTGATCCACGACAGTCCGGCCTGGAATCCATCGAGCACCAGCTTTTCGAACAAGGCGCGCGAGCAGCGCTCCGGCCGGCCCCATTCCTCGTCGTGATAGGCGATATAGAGTGGGTCGACTCCGCACCAGGGACAACGGGCCTTGCCGTCGCCGTGCCGGATGAGTTCGGCGTCGCGCCAGGAAACCGGATTTTCGCGGCCGGTTTTTTCACCCGTCTTCGGCATATTTGCTCTTTCCCCACCATCCCTGCGACAAAATGCTGCTTTCGACGCTTCATTTTGTAGGTTCAGATTGCGTTCATGTCGATCTTGGGATTATCGTCCGGTCGGTTGAATCCGCATGGCGCGGGAAGTGCTTTGCTCGCGGGGCTAGGGCGTTTTCGCCGACTTTGCAATTATGGACGATCTCGCGACTGGCGCGGGTTCTCCATCAGGGGGAGAGTTTTATGTCGATCCGACTCGCTATCTCTACCGCCACGGCCGGCGTCTTCGCCCTGGGCCTCGCTGTCGCCGTTCCTGGCGCGGCGTTGGCGCAGGCGAATGTCCTCAAGGAATGCGGCTCGCAGTATCAGGCGGCCAAGGCGGCCAACCAGCTCAATGGCCAGAGTTGGCAGGAATATCTGAAGGCGTGCCGCGCGCGTATCGCGG
>JBAUVQ010000515.1:0-10622 GCA_049583305.1 Methylocystis sp. | reverse complement strand
CCTTGTGCGGCGCGAGGCGCTCCACCTCGGCCTCGGAGCGCCCCTCCTTGCGCAGCAGCGCCTTGGCCTCGTCCAGCGTGCGGCCGTGCAAAAGGGCTTCGCTTTGGGCGAGGCAGTTGGCGAACAGCAGCGCGTGGTGATGCGCGTCGGACGCGACGGGTTCGGCGGCGACGAGAAAATCGATTGGCGTCACGTCCGTTCCCTGGTGCAGCAGTTGGAAAAACGCGTGCTGCCCATTGGTGCCGGGCTCGCCGAAAATCACCGGCCCGGTCGCGGTTTCGACCGGCGCGCCGGCGCGCGTCACGGATTTTCCGTTCGACTCCATGTCGAGCTGTTGCAGATAGGCGGGAAAGCGCGCGAGGCGCTGGTCATAGGGAATGACCGCATGCGCCGCGCGGCCCAGCACGTTGCGATGCCAGACGCCCAAAAGGCCCATCAGCGCGGGAATGTTTTTGTCGAGCGGCGCCGTTTGAAAATGCGTGTCGATGTCGAAGCCGCCGCGCAGAAATTGCGTGAAGTTCTCCGGTCCGATGCTGATCGCGAGCGCGAGGCCGATCGACGACCACAGCGAATAGCGCCCGCCGACCCAATCCCAAAAGCCAAACACGCGCTCGGGATTGATGCCGAACTCCGCGACCTTGTCGAGCCGCGTCGACACCGCGGCGAAATGTTTGGAGACAGCCGCCTCGCCGAGCGCCGCCACGACGCGCGCCCGCGCGCTGGCGGCGTTCGCCATGGTCTCCTGCGTCGTGAAAGTCTTCGAGGAGACGATGAACAGCGTGCGCGAGAGGTCGAGCGGCTCCAGCGTGTCGGAAAGATCGGCGCCGTCGACATTGGCGACGAAATGCGTACGCGGCCCGGCGCCGCGATAGGGCGACAGCGCGCGCGCCGCCATCGCCGGCCCGAGGTCGGAGCCGCCGATGCCGATATTCACGACGTCGGTGAAGGTCTTCTCGCCCGCGCCCAGAATCGCGCCGATGCGGATGTCGCGCGCGAAAGCGAACACGCGCTCGCGCGTCGCCTCGATGTCGCGCCGCATATCGACGCCTTGCACGAGAATCGGCTTGTTCGAGAAATCGCGCAGCCCCATGTGCATGGCGGCGCGCCCCTCGGTGTTGTTGACGGCCCCGCCGCCAAACAGCGCCGCGCGCCGCCCTTCAAGATCGCGCGCGTTCGCGAGCGCGACAAGCAAGGCAAGCGTCTCCCGCGTGATCTTGTGCTTGGAGAAATCGAACAGAAAATCATCGAGCGGGACGGAGAATTCCTGAAAGCGCGACGGGTTTCGCGCGAACATTTCGCGCGCGCTCTCCGCGCGCAACGCGCGGGCGTGGGCGTCGAGAGCATTGAAGGCCGAGGCGACGACGGTGTGCGGCATGGTGGCGCCTTTGCGAGAGCGGGGCTTGAAGGGAGAGCGATTCGCGCCGCGGCAGACTAGCAAAAACACGCCGCCGCCGCGCCGTCTCGAAGCGCCGCGCTTTTGTTTGTAAGCGTCAGCTTCGGTTCCGAGCGCGACCCTCCGCGTCGCTCATCGGTCCCGCCAAAGCTGTCAAATTCAATGTGACAGGAATTTTGCTGTATTGTGACAGGAACATGTGAAACTTATTTCAGTTCGGTGAAGGTTTGCCGACGGGAGAGTCACATGGACCACATTCCCTTGCTCGACGTGCGCGACGGCGGTCCCGTCGCCCATACGCGCGCCCGCGTCGCGGCGGCGGTGGCGCTGCGCGAGGCTTGTCTGGCGCCGGTGCCGCGCTGGAGCCGGCACGTTTGTTTGTCCTCCATCGACCATATCGCCAAGAAATGGCTGCGAAGCTCGGTCTCCACCTATGGCGAGGATCTCGAGCATGTCGCGCGGATTTTGGAGTTTCCCGGCGCGCTCACGCTCAACATGTCCTATCTTTTCGCCTGCACCACCTCGGCGGCGACCAGCCCCTCCGGCGCGCCGCTGCTGCGTCGTTCGCTCGACTGGCCCTTCCATGGGCTCGGCCGTTGTGTCGAAATCGCCTGGCAGTCCGGGCCGGCGGGCGAGTTTTACAACGTCACCTGGCCGGGCGCGGTCGGCGTGCTGAGCGCCATGGCGCCGGGACGCTTTTGCGCGGTCATCAACCAGGCGCCCATGCGCCGCCGCACGCGCGGGCTCATCGGACTCCCCTACGACGCCGCGGTCAATCTCGGCAACGCGCTGATGCGCGAGGACGGCTGGCCGCCGGACCATCTTTTGCGCCGCGCTTTCGAGACCTGCGCGAGCTTCGAGGATGCGATCGCGCTGCTGTCGCGCGAGCCGCTCGCGCGGCCGGCCATCTTCACGATCACGGGCGCGCGGCCAGGCCAATTGGCGGTCGTCGAGCGCACCGAACGCGAAGCGCTCGTGGTGCGCGGCCCGGTGACCGTGGCCAACGACTGGCAGACTCCCCGCGAGGGTTGGAACGGCCGCATGGGCTTCGCCAACAACGAGGCGCGCAAGGCGGCGATGCGGGGCTTCACTCCCGGTGGGCCGGTGTTTCGCTGGGCCGTGCCGCCCGTGCTGAACCCGACGACGCGGCTGGTCGTGGAAATGTCGGCGTCGGGAGAAGGAGAACTACGCGCGAGGGGCTACGAAGCCGCCTCATGGAACAGCCTGCCGTCTCCGGCGACCAAGGATTTTCGCCTGGACCGCGCGTCGCCGGCATTGGCGGCGTGAGGGTTCTCGCGATGCCGCGGGCTCAGCCCTCTGATGTCGGCGCGACGGCGCCCGTCGAAAATGGCGATTGGCGCGGCGGTCCGGGCTGGCATGCGAACCGGGGGTAGCGGTGCGCCGCGGGCGCGGTTGGTGATCGCCCATCGACAGGAAAACCGAGCGCTTATCGAAGCGCGCGCGAGCCAGTGTGTCGTCGCTGGGATTTTCTTTTCCGTCGAGATCAGGCCGCGGCCGTCAACCGCCCACCACCAACACATGCACCAGTGGCTTCTTGCCCCAGGCCGAATAGACGGCGCCGCGCACCGCGCGTTCGACCGCGGTCGCGACCGAATCGAAATCGCGCCGGCGCGCGCGCGGCAGCGCGTCAAAGGTTTTGAACACGGCGTCGTCCACGACATCGCCCATGTCGACGTTGTTCTTCCCGTGCTTGGGCAGGCCGGCGAAAACAACATCGGGATCGCCGACAAGATCGCCCTGTTTGCCCACGGCGAGCGCGATGGACACGACGCCGGCGAAGGCCAGCTTTACGCGCTCGCGGACGGCGCCGTCGTTCTCGCTCACGAGAATGTCGCCGTCCTTGAACACTCGGCCCGAGGGAACCTTGGCGATCACCGCCGGCGCGCCCGGCGCCAGCCGCACGACATCGCCATTGCGCGCGGACACGACCTGGGCAACGCCATGCTCTTTCGCGAAAGCGGCGTGCCGCGTCAGGTGGTGCGCCTCGCCATGCGCTGGCACCGCCGCCTGGGGCCGAGTCCATTCATACATGCGCGCCACTTCGCCTCGGCGCGGATGCCCTGAACAATGAACGAGATGATCGTGGTCGGTGATCACCTCGACGCCAAGATCGCATAATTTATTGATGACGCGCTGCACGTCGCGAATATTGCCGGGAATAGCGCGCGACGAGAAAATGACCCGGTCGCCCGAGACCAGCTTTATCGCGGGATGTTCGCCTTCGGCCGCTCGCGCCATGGCGGCGCGCTGCTCGCCCTGGCTTCCCGTGGCGATGACCACCACTTTGTCGCGCGGCAGCGTCGCGAGATGGTCGAGCGAATAAAATCCGGCGATCCCTTCGAGATAGCCGCAGTCTCGCGCGACTTGTATCGTGCGATCGAGCGCGCGGCCGGCGACGACGACGCTGCGTCCGCACGCCTGCGCCGCCTCGGCGATGCCGCGCACGCGGGCGACATTCGAGGCGAATGTCGTCACCAGCACGCGGCCCGCGGCTTCCTCGATCAACGCGCGCAGCGTGCGCGCCACGTCGCTTTCCGAAAAACTGTCGCCTTCGCGCAAAATATTGGTCGAGTCGCAGATCAGCGCCGTCACGCCCTCGTCGCCCAGCGCGCGCAACCGCGCCTCGTCGATGCGGTGTCCGGCGGCGCCCGGTTCCGGGTCGATCTTCCAGTCGCCCGTATGCAAGGCGAGCCCCGCCGTCGTGCGAATCGCCAGCGCGCAAGCCTCCGGAATGGAGTGGGCGACCGCGATATATTCGACGCTGAACGGCGCGAGATCCAGCACCGTCCCCGGCCCGACGCGCGTGATTTCGATGTTCGGCGCGCCGGGCTCCGAGAGGCGGCGCGTTTCGATGAGGCCGGCGGCGAAAGGCGTGGCGAAAACACGGCAGCGCAGCTTCGGCCACAGCGCGGCGAGCGCGCCAATGTGGTCCTCATGCGCGTGGGTGATCAACAGCCCCAAAAGATCGCGGCTGATTTTCTCGACGAAGGAAACATCGGGCAGCACGAGATCGACGCCGGGAAGGTCGGGCCCCGGAAAGGTGAGGCCGCAATCCACCATGATCCACTTGCGCGCGCGCGCGGGACCGAAGCCGTAAAGCGCCGCGTTCATGCCGATTTCGCCGAGGCCGCCCAGAGGCGCGAAGACGAAATCGCTCGCGTCGTTTGTCATGAACGTAAACCTGACTGTTCGAGAACATTGGGCTCGCTGGGAGCCAAAAACACATCGCCCGCGTCGACCACGCGAGCGCCTTGGGCCGTCCTGACAACAAGGCGCCCGCTGGGGTCGATTGTCTCGAACGCGCCGCGCAATTCCTCGTCGGCCGATAACGCGACGCGAATGGGTTGTCCAAGTCCGGCCGCGGCCCCGAGCCATTTTTCGCGAATGGCCGCGAACCCGGCGCCGCCATCCCAAAGGTCCAGCGCCGGGATGAAGGCCTCGGCGAGCGACTCGAATATTCGCGCGGCGGTCGGGGCATCGGAGAGAACATCGCCGAGCGCGCGCGCGGCATAGGGCAGCCCCCGCGGCGCGCTGGCGCAATTAACGCCAATGCCGACGATGACGACGGAATGGGCGGGCGAACGCGGGTCGCCCGTGGCTATCGGGACGCCCTCGAGGAGAACGCCGGCCAGTTTACCGCCATCGAGCAGAAGGTCGTTCGGCCATTTCAGCGCCAGCCGCGCTCCCAGACCGCTTGCCCGCCGAACCGCGTCGATCAGCGCGACGCCGGCGACAAATCCAAGTTGCGGCGCGAGGCTTGGCGTGAAATCGCCGGAGAGAACAAGGCTGGCGTGAAGATTGCCGGTCGTCGAAACCCATTGCCGGCCGAGGCGCCCCCGACCCCGCGTCTGTCGCCCGGCGACGATCCAAAGCGGTCCGCGTTCGCCTTCGGCGACGAGACGCTTGGCCTCGTCATTTGTGGAATCCACGTCGTCGAGGCGAAGCAACCGAATACCGCGCGCGCGCGCCTGGCATCCCAATTCCAAGCGCGCGTCCGTGCTCAAAACAGCGATTTCGCGGCGGCGGTGGCGGCGTTCATCAGCGGCGCGGGATAGAGCCAGAAGCCCAGCAGGAAGATCGAGGAAACCGCCAACACCGCGCGCGGCGTCATCGGAGACTGATCGAAGACCGGCGCCGGTTCGTCGAAATACATCACCTTGACGATCCGCAGATAGTAATAGGCCGCGACGGCGCTCGCCAGAACGCCGATCACCGCGAGCGGATACAGCCCCGCCTGAACCGCGGGCAGCAGCACGTAATATTTAGCGAAGAAGCCGCCAAGCGGCGGCACGCCGGCCAGCGAGAACATCAGCATTGAAAAGAAAAACGCCGTCGCGCCATTGCTGCGCGAGAGACCGGCGAGATCCGAGATGTTTTCGACCGGCTTCCCGTCCACGCGCATGGTCAGGATCGCCGCGAAGGCGCCGAGCGTCATGATCACGTAAATGGCGAGGTAAAGCGCGACGCCTCTGATCGCGTCCTCGGTGCCGGCGGCGAGTCCGATGAGCACGAAGCCCATGTGACCAATCGAGGAATAGGCCATTAGGCGCTTGATGTTGGTCTGGCCGATCGCCGCGAAGGAGCCGAGCAAGGTCGAGATAATCGCCAGAAATATGACGATCTGCCGCCATTGGCCGGAGACGCCGGGAAAGGCGGTCAAGACGATCCGCGCCGTGATGGCCACCGCCGCCACTTTCGCGGAAGAAGCGAAGAAAGCGGTCACTGGCGTCGGCGCGCCCTCGTAAACGTCGGGCGTCCACATATGGAACGGCGCGGCCGACATTTTGAACGCGAGCCCCGCCAGCACGAAGACGAGACCGAAGACCACCCCGATCGGCGCCGAATGAGCGATGGCCGCCGCGATGCCCTCGAAGGAAATCGTGCCCGCGAAGCCATAGAGCAACGACGAGCCGTAAAGCATCATGCCCGAGGAAAGCGCCCCCAGGACGAAATATTTGAGGCCCGCTTCCGAGGCGCGCCCATCGTCGCGCGAAAAGGCGGCGACGACGTAAAGCGCCAGGGACATCAGTTCGAGGCCAAGATAGAGCGCGATCAGGTTATCCGCCGAGATCAGCAGCAGCATGCCAAGCGTCGCCAGCAGGATCAGGATCGGATATTCGAACTTGTCGAGCGCGGCGCGGCGCAGGAAATCGGAGGACAACAGGATCGTCACTAGGGACGCGCCGAGCGCCACGACCTTCACGAAGCGCGAGAAAGCGTCGTCGATGTAGGCGCCGTCGAAAACGATCTCCTCGGATTTCGTCGACAGCAGGATCGCCAATATGGCCAATCCCAGCACGGCGACCGTCAGTTCCGTGACCAGCGCGAATGAGCGCTCGCCGCGCCAGGCGCCAACCAAGATGAGCGCGAGAACGCCGGCGGCGAGGATGACCTCCGGCAGGAAGTGATGCGCGAGCTGCGTGAAAAAAGGCATCTTTACTGATCCGTCATTGGCCGGCGGCGGCGAGGTGAACCGCGTGAAGCAGCGCCGAATGGGAGTTGAGCAGATTCGCGACGGAGGCCGCCGAAGCTTCGAGAACGGGGCCCGGCCAGACGCCATAATAGATGGTCAGCGCCAGCAGCGGGACGAAGATCGCGACCTCGCGCGCGGACAGATCCGCGATAGTGGCGAGGCTGGCCTTGTCGAGAACGCCGAAAATCACCCGGCGGTAAAGATATAGCGCGTAGGCCGCGGAGAGCACCACGCCCGAGGTGGCGAACAGCGCCACCCAGCTATTGGCGTTGAAGGCGCCGACCAGCGTGAGAAATTCGCCGACAAAACCCGAGGTGCCGGGAAGGCCGACATTCGCCATGGTGAAAACCATGAAGGTGAAGGCATAGAGCGGCATGCGCTTGACAAGACCGCCGTAGGCCGAGATTTCGCGCGTGTGCATGCGGTCGTAGATCACGCCGACGCAAAGGAACAGCGCGCCCGAGACGAAGCCATGCGAGATCATCAGAAACATCGCGCCCTGCACGCCCTGGGTGTTCAGGGAGAACAGTCCCATCGTCACGAAGCCCATATGCGCGACCGACGAATAGGCGATGAGCTTCTTGATGTCCTCCTGAACCAGCGCGACCAGCGAGGTGTAGACGATCGCGATCACCGACAGCGCGTAGACCAGCGGCGCGAAGTCGACCGAGGCTTCGGGGAACATTGGCAAGGAGAAGCGGATGAAGCCATAGCCGCCCATCTTCAGCAGGATCGCCGCCAGGATCACCGAGCCGGCCGTCGGCGCCTCGACGTGCGCGTCGGGGAGCCAGGTGTGGACCGGCCACATCGGCATCTTCACCGCGAAGGAGGCGAAGAACGCCAGCCACAGCCAAGTCTGCATCTTGGCGGGGAAGTGCGTGCCCAGCAGCGTCTGGATGTCGGTCGTGCCGGCCTGGTTATACATCGCCAGAATGGCGATCAGCATCAGCAGCGAACCGACGAGCGTATAGAGGAAGAACTTGAAGCTCGCGTAAACGCGCCGCTTGCCGCCCCAGATGCCGATGATGAGAAACATCGGAATGAGGCCGCCCTCGAAGAACAGATAGAACAACACCAGATCCAGCGCGCAGAACACGCCGATCATCAGCGTCTCCAGCACGAGGAAGGCGATCATATATTCGCCGACGCGCTTCGTGATCGATTCCCAGGACGCCAGGATCGCGAAGGGCATCAGGAAAGTCGTGAGCAGCACGAAGGGCATCGAGAATCCGTCGACGCCCAGCTTGTAGACAAGCCCGGAGCCGAACCACGCCTTCTCCTCGATCAGCTGAAAGGCCGCGCTCGACGCGTCAAATCTTTGCCAGACCACGAGAGACAAAACGAAGGTCGCGATCGTCGTGAGCAGCGCCGCCCAACGAATGTTGCGCAGCGACGATTCGGAACCGCCGCGCTGCGTCAGGATGAAAGCGGCGCCGACCAATGGCAGAAAGGTCAGACCGGAAAGAATTCCAAAACCGAACATTAGCGCAGGCCTCCGGCGACGAACCAGCTGACGACCGCCGCGACGCCGATCAACATCGCGAAGGCATAGTGGTAGATGTATCCCGTCTGAAGACGCACGGCGAGCCTCGCGCCGTCCACGACTCGCGCCGCGACGCCATCGGGTCCGAGCCCGTCGATGATCCGACCGTCTCCGCCCTTCCAGAACAAGCGGCCGAGAGCGAACGCCGGACGCACGAACAGGAAGTCGTACAGCTCGTCGAAATACCACTTATTGAGCAGGAACTGGTACAGCCCCGGAAAGGCGCGCGCGAGCGCCCGCGCCGTGCCGGGACGCAGAACATAGACATAGAGCGAGACCAGGAACCCGAGCGCCATCATGACCGACGGGCTGACGGAGGCCCAGGTCGGGATGTCGTGCATCTCGTGCAAGATGTGATTTTGGGGGCCGATGAACAGCGACTCCTTCCAGAACTCCTCGAAGGCGTGACCCGCGAAATAGGGCTCGAACAGGAACCCCGCCGCGATCGCGCCGGCGGCGAGCACGGCGAGCGGGACCAGCATCACGGCCGGAGACTCGTGAGGCGCATGGCCGTGATCGTCGTGAGCGTGGTCGTCGCCCGCATGATCTTGGCCGTGATCTTCGTGGCCGTGAGCCGCGGACGCATGATCGTCATGACCGTGATCCGCGCGCTTTCCAAAGAACGTCATGAACACCAGGCGCCACGAATAGAACGACGTGAGACCGGCGGCCGCGACCGTCGAGACAAAACCGAACATCGCCGCGTTGGAATGCTGTCCGGCGGCATAGGCCGCCTCGATGATCGCATCCTTCGAGAAAAAGCCGGCGAAGCCGAATTGCGTGTGGGGAATCCCTACGCCCGTCAGCGCCAGCGTCCCGATCGTCATCATCGCGAAGGTGAAGGGGATATCCTTGCGCAGGCCGCCCATGTTGCGCATGTCCTGCTCGTGATGCATCGCGTTAATCACCGAGCCCGCGCCAAGGAACAGCAGCGCCTTGAAGAAGGCGTGCGTGAACAAATGGAAAATGCCGAGCGAATATCCGCCCACGCCTTCCGCGACGAACATGTAGCCGAGCTGCGAACAGGTCGAATAGGCGATCACGCGCTTGATGTCATTTTGCACGAGGCCGACGGTCGCGGCGAAGATCGCGGTCATCGCGCCAATAATCGTGACGAAGGTCAGCGCGTCCGGCGCGTATTCGAAGATCGGCGACAGCCGCGCCACCATGAAGACGCCGGCGGTGACCATGGTCGCCGCGTGAATGAGCGCGGACACCGGGGTCGGGCCTTCCATCGCGTCCGGCAACCAGGTGTGCAGCAGGAACTGCGCCGACTTGCCCATCGCGCCGGTGAACAGCAAGAAAGCGGTCAACGTCAGCGCGTCGATGTCGAGCCCGAAAATGTGGATGCGCTGCCCATCGAGGCCTGGAATGGCGGCGAACACCTCGTCGAACGTGACCGAATGGGTAAGCTTGAAGGTCAGGAAGATGCCGAGCGCGAAACCAAAATCGCCGACTCGGTTGACCACGAAGGCCTTGATGGCGGCCGCGTTGGCGGAGGGCTTCTCGTACCAAAAGCCGATCAGAAGGTAGGAGGCGAGGCCGACGCCTTCCCAGCCAAAGAACATTTGCACGAGGTTATCCGCCGTCACCAGCATCAGCATGGCGAAGGTGAACAGGGACAGATAGGCGAAAAAGCGCGGGCGATGCGGATCTTCGCGCATGTAGCCGATCGAGTAGATGTGCACGAGGCTCGACACCGTGTTCACGACGACCAGCATCACGGCCGTCAAAGTGTCCACGCGCAGCGCCCAGTCGACCTTCAGGGCGCCCGAGGTGAACCAGTTCCCGAGCACCGGCGTCACCGCCTCGCCCTGGCCGAGCCCGACGTTGACGAACACCATCCACGACATGACCGCGCATGCGACGAGCAGGCCGGACGTAACGAGTTCCGACACGCGCGCGCCGATCTTGCGACCGAAACCGCCCGCGATCAGAAAGCCGACAAGTGGAAGAAAGACGATTGCCTTGATCATCGCGCGGTCAGCCCTTCAAGCTGTTGATGTCGTCGACCGCGATCGAGCCGCGATTGCGATAAAATGTGACGAGAATGGCGAGGCCGATCGCCGCCTCCGCCGCCGCGACCGTAAGAACGAACAGCGCGAAGACCTGCCCCGTCAAATCGCCGAGTTCGGCCGAAAAGGCGACAAAGTTCAGGTTCACGGACAACAGGATCAACTCGACCGACATCA
>JBAUVQ010000514.1:0-6570 GCA_049583305.1 Methylocystis sp. | reverse complement strand
GGACGCGCGCGTGACGCCGGCGAGCGAGGAGGACTGGGACACGGAATATCTCGATGCGATCATCGCGGCGCGCGTCGTCGACGGGCTGGACGACGCCATGACGCATATAGCGACGCACGGCTCGCATCACACCGACTGCATCGTGACGAACGACGAGGCCGCGGCGGCGCGTTTTCTAAAAGAGGTCGACTCGGCAATCGTCGTCCACAACGCCTCGACTCAGTTCGCCGATGGCGGCGAATTTGGCTTTGGCGGCGAGATCGGCATCGCCACCGGCAAGATGCACGCGCGCGGACCGGTCGGCGTCGAACAGCTCACCTCGTTCAAATATCGCGTGCGCGGCGAGGGGCAGACGCGGCCTTGAATCGGCTCCCCGCATGATTGCGCGCCTTCCGCCGCACGCGCCCGGCATGCGCATCGGCCTGTTCGGGGGCTCGTTCGATCCGCCGCACGAAGGACATTTGCTGGTCTCGCGCATCGCGCTGACACGGCTGCGCCTTCACAAACTTTGGTGGCTGGTCACGCCGGGCAACCCGCTCAAGGAGACCAAGGGCCTCTCCTCGCTCGAAGCGCGCGTCGCCGCTTGCCGCGAGCTGGCGACCGATCCACGAATCGTGGTGAGCGGCCTGGAGGCGGAAATCCACGCGCGCTTCACATACGATACGCTGCGCTATTTGCGCCTGCGCTGTCCGGGCGGGCGCTTCGTCTGGATCATGGGCGCGGATAATCTCCTGAACTTCCACCGTTGGCGGCATTGGCGCGAAATCGCGAAGCTGGTTTCGATCGCGGTGATTGACCGTCCTGGCGCCACGTCCAGGGCCGCCTCGGCAAAGGCGGCGCTCGCCTTCGCCAACGCCCGACTCTCCGAGAATGACGCGGGACTACTCGCCACCGCGCGTCCGCCCGCCTTCGTCTATCTTCACGGCAAGCGCGACGCGCGATCGTCCACCGCCTTGCGCGCCGCGCGCAAACATCG
This sequence comes from Methylocystis sp., assembly GCA_049583305.1. GTDB lineage: Bacteria > Pseudomonadota > Alphaproteobacteria > Rhizobiales > Beijerinckiaceae > Methylocystis. The sequence goes on along the minus strand of JBAUVQ010000514.1, from coordinate 5,594 downwards.
CTGATCAGCGACTTCCGCGCCTTCGCCACGCGAGAAAGGCGGCGAGACCGATCATCGGGATAATCACCAGCACGAGCACCCAGGTCGACGTTTCGTCGTAGGGATGCTTGTCGTAATAATCCATCGAGGTCGCTTGCGTGTAGGGATTGCGAAAAAAGAAGGTGACGAACACCCAGAGCGCCATGACGGCGGCGGTGAGAAAATAGAGCCCCCGATGAATCCGGTATTGCGGCGGCTTTTTGGGTTCCTCGTCTGTCATGGCGTTGATCCTTGGCTCCGCCGACGGGTCCGCCGGGCGCTCCTTGAAGGGATTGTTTCCCCTATAACATAGGCCATGAGCGCGCGCCGCAAACCAACAATTTTCGCCCAATCCCGAACATCAAGAGACGAGACAAACCAACGGGCGCGACGAGAAAGACGGGAGCGGGCGATGGCGGCTTAAACGACCGAGCCCTTAAGATCATACGCGTCGGCGCCTTCGATTTTTGCGCTCACGATGTCGCCGGCGCGCACGGGCCTGCGCGACGAAAGGTGAACGACGCCGTCGACGCCGGGCGCGTCGGCCTTTCCGCGGCCCTTGGCGGAGCCGCCAGCGCCGCCGCCGGGTTCGTCGATTATGACTTGCAGACGCGCGCCGATCTTGCGTTTGAGCAGCTTGGCGCTAATCGCCTGCTGACGCTCCATGAAGCGCTTCCATCGGCTTTCCTTCACCGCGTCCGGCACGACGGCGAGACCGAGATCATTGGCCGGAGCGCCCGCGACGGGTTCGTATTTGAAGGCGCCGGCGCGGTCGATGCCGGCTTCGTCCAGCCAGTGGAGCAGGTAGTCGAAGTCCTCCTCGGTCTCGCCGGGAAAGCCGACAATGAAGGTCGAGCGCAACGCGAGATCCGGGACAAGGCGCCGCCAGTTCTTGATGCGCTCCAGCGTCTTCTCGTCGTTGGCGGGGCGCTTCATCGCCCTCAACACATTGGGCGCCGCGTGCTGAAAGGGAATGTCGAGATAGGGCAGAATCTTGCCCTCGGCCATCAGCGGCAGAACCTCGTCGACATGCGGGTAGGGATAGACGTAATGCAACCGCGTCCAGACGCCGAACTCGCCGAGTTCGCGCGCCAGATCGACGAAGCGCGCGCGCACGGAGCGCTCCTGGTGCGAGCTTTCGGCGTAGCGCAGATCGCGACCATAGGCGCTGGTGTCCTGCGATATCACCAGCAACTCCTTCACGCCCGCGCGCACCAGTTTTTCGGCCTCGCGCAGCACGTCGGCCGCCGAGCGCGAGCGCAGCGGTCCGCGCAGATGCGGGATAATGCAGAAAGAGCAGCTGTTGTCGCAGCCTTCGGAGATCTTGAGATAGGCGTAATGGCGCGGCGTCAGCTTGACGCCATGCTCGGGCACGAGATCGATGAAGGGATCGTGGGGCGCGGGCGCCGCCGAGCGCACGGCCGCCAGCACGCTTTCGTAGTCCTGCGGGCCGGTGATCGCCAGCACGCCCGGAAATTTCGCGAGAATGTTTTCGGGCTCCGCGCCCATGCAGCCGGTGACGACCACCTTGCCGTTTTCTCCCAGCGCGGCGCCGATCGCCTCCAACGATTCGGTCTTGGCGCTGTCGAGAAAACCGCAGGTGTTGACCACGACGACATCCGCGCCCGCGTGGCCGCGAGACAGCTCGTACCCCTCCGCGCGCAGCCGAGTAATGATCCGCTCGCTGTCGACCAGGGCCTTGGGACATCCGAGCGACACGAAGGACACGCGCGGCGCGGCGGCGGAATTGAGCTTGTCTTGCATGGGCGTGGATTGCCACGCCGGGCCGCGATTGGCAATCCGGCCGCGCCGCCAACGAAAGCGGCGCCGTTCGCTCGCTTGCCGCCCGTGAACAGGCTAGATGTTAAAGGTCGATGCCGACGCGGGCGACCCGACATGAGCCGTGTCCGGCGCGGTCAGGTCGGCGGCCATCACCGCGCCCGCCAGCGAATATAACACGACCAGGACAAGAACAACGATCTTGATCAACGCCTTACCTCCCAATCGGGGCGCCGTCGCGCCTGCCGCGGCATCGACCCTAACCCCGTCTTCGGATGACCGATGGGATAATTCACGAATCTTAACAAAGCCTGATTTTTTGTGAAAAAGCCCTGGTTTCTCGGCGATCGCGCATGCGGCGGGCGCCGTCTAGACAAAAAAATCGCGCCGCCCCGCCATAGAGTATGTATAGAAGCGCTCCATCGAGCAGGACTTGATCGCGCGGAGGTCCGATGCATGGGGCCTCCGATAAACGCCCTTTTCAGGGAGCGGGCCAAAAGAAGAGGCCCGCGCCGCCCGGTCGCTAATTCGCCGCCCCCGGCGCCAACAAGGCTGAAACATTTGCCCACATCCGTCATTCTCGGGACGGGCGCTTACGCGCCTTTGAAGGTTCTCACGAACGCCGATCTCGAAGAAATGGTGGCGACGAACGGACCGTGGATCGTCAGTCGCACCGGAATCAAGGAGCGCCGTATCGCCGCCGAGGGCGAAACGACCTCGGACATGGCGGCGGCGGCCGCGCGACGGGCGCTCGAATTCGCCGGGGTCGACGCGAGCGAGATCGACCTCATCATTGTCGGCACGGTTACCGGCGACACGCCGACGCCCTCCTGCGCGTCTTTCGTCCAGGCCAGGATCGGAGCGGTGAACGCCTTCGCCTTCGACGTTTCGGCGGCGTGCGCCGGTTCGCTGTACGGTCTCGTCATCGCCGATCAGTTCATCCGCAATGGCATGGCGCGGCGCGCCCTGGTCATCGGCGCCGAAACCCTGAGCCGGGTCGTCGACTGGACCAACCGCGAGACCTGCGTGCTGTTTGGCGACGCCGCCGGCGCGATGCTGCTCTGCGCGAGCGAGGAGGCGGATCGCGGCGTGCTCTCGGCGAAACTGAGAACCGACGGCTCGATGACCGAAATTTTGGGGATCTACGGCGGCGGAAGCCGTCGCCCCTTTTCGCAGGACATGTTCGCCGATAACGGCCACAAGATCAAAATGCGCGGACGCGAGGTCTATAAGGCCGCCGCCCGGCTTCTGCCGGAGGTCGTGCGGGAGGCGTTGGAACAGGCGGGGCTAGGGGCCGCCGACGTCACGCACGTGATCGCCCATCAGGCCAATCTCCGCATCATCGAGTCCGCGATGGAGACGCTCGGCGTCCCGCTCGAAAAATGCTGGATCAATATCGAACGCTACGGCAACACGTCGAGCGCCTCCATGCCGATCACGCTGGACGAGGCCAACCGCGCCGGACGGCTGAAGCGCGGCGATGTGATCGCGATGATGGCCATCGGCGCGGGCATGACCTGGGGCAGCGCGATCCTGCGTTGGTGACGGCTTAGGCGACGCTTCACCGATTCCGAAATACCGGGCGACGCTTCTCCACGAAGGCGGCCATGCCTTCCTTCTGATCCTCGGTGGCGAACAGCGCGTAAAAGGCGCGACGCTCGAACCTCACCCCTTCCGCCAGCGTCGTCTCGAAGGCGCGATTGACCGCGTCCTTGGCGGTGAGCACGGCGGGACGGGACATGTTCGCGATGGTTTGCGCGGCCTTGATCGCCTCGGGCAGGAGATCCGCCGCCGGCAGAATGCGCGACGCCAACCCCGCCCGCTCGGCTTCCTCGGCGCCCATGAAACGGCCGGTGAGGCACAGCTCCATCGCCTTGGCCTTGCCGATGGCTCGGGTCAGCCGCTGCGTGCCGCCGGCGCCGGGAATGACGCCGAGCTTGATCTCGGGCTGGCCGAATTGCGCGCTGTCCGACGCCAGAATGAAATCGCACATCATCGCCAATTCGCAGCCGCCGCCGAGCGCGAATCCGCTGACCGCCGCGACGATCGGCTTGCGAACGCGCGCCACCGCGTCCCAGCGCGCCAGAAAGTCGCCCAAAAACGCATCGGCGAAATTTTTGTCGCGCATTTCCTTGATGTCGGCTCCGGCGGCGAAGGCCTTTTCCGAGCCGGTCAATACGACGCAGCCGATCTCGTCGTCCGCCTCGAACGCTTGCAGGGCTTCGTCGAGTTCGCCAATCAACTTCGCGTTCAGCGCGTTGAGCGCCTCGGGGCGGTTCAAACGAATCAGCCCCGCCTTGCCATGTCTTTCGATCTCAATCGTCTCGTAGCTCACGCGCGTGTCCTCGCATCCTCGATCGTGGGGTCTCTCATATCTCGAAATCGCCGCCCGCGTCCTGTCTTTCGCCAAAGCCCCGCGCAAGCGCGTTGGCATGCAAATCGTCGAGCGAAATCGTCTCCAGCCGCTCGAAGACGCAGGCCTCGATTCGTTCAAAAACCGGCCCCAGCACGGTGGCGAGCGACGCCGCGTCCGGGCGCGCGTCTGCTTCCGCCTCGTCGCCTTCGACGCGCAGGGCGACGCGGACGATCTCGGCCGCCGTGAGGCGCCGGCGCTCGCGAGCAAGTTCGTATCCGCCCGAGGGACCGCGCAGGCTCTTCAATATTCCGGCGCGCACGAGCGCTTGCAACAGACTCTCCAGCCGGCGCGGCGGCAGATCATGGCGAGCCGCCAGTTCCTTCGACGACACCGGCCGCGCCCGCGCGTGCAAGGACACATCGAGCACCGCCAGCAAGGCGAAGCGGGCGGCGCGCGGCAATAGCATCATCCCCGGGGGTTTCCCGCCACGCCGGTCGAGCCGAAGCCGCCGCTCGCGCGCTCCGTCTCGTCCAGGTCTCCTTGCGTTTCCTCCAACTGCGCGCGCGTGACCGGCGCGACGACGAGCTGGGCGATGCGCATGCCGCGCACGATCTCGAAGGGATGCGCGCCGAAATTAATCAGCAGCGCCTGCACTTCGCCGCGATAGTCGCTGTCGATGGTTCCGGGCGCGTTGAGAACGGTCACGCCATGCTTCAGCGCGAGTCCCGACCGCGGCCTGACCTGCGCCTCGAAACCTTCCGGCAAATGAATCGCGAAGCCGGTCGGCACCAGATCGCGCGCGCCGGGCTCGAGCACGAGCTTGCGGCCGGGCGGAAGCGCCGCGCGAAGATCGAGACCGGCGGCGCCGGCGCTGGCGTAAAACGGCAGCTCCAGACCTTCGCCATGGGGTAGGCGCGAAATCGGGATTTTCATGCGCGGGTCCTTCCGCTGGCGCCGGCCAACTCTCGCGACAGGCGCTCCACGAGCCGCAGGGCCACCTCCGTCTTGCCAAGGCGCGGCCAGCGCTCGACGCCAATCGCCGTTACAATATGGACCTCGTTCTCGTCGGAACCGAAAACGCCGGTGGAAACGTCGTTGGCGACGATGAGATCGCAGCCCTTGCGGGCTAGTTTTTCCTTCGCGAGGCGCGATAAATCGCTTGTTTCGGCGGCGAAGCCGACGACTAGCGCCGGGCGGCCCGCATTGCGCGAGGCGACGCTCGCGAGAATATCGGGATTTTCGACGAGACTTAGCGCGGGCGGCGCGCCACCCTGTGTTTTCTTCATTTTATCGCCCGCGGCCTCGACGCGCCAGTCGGCGACCGCCGCGGCGCCGATGAAAATATCGGCGGGCAGCGCCGCCTCCACCGCCGCCAGCATCTCGCGAGCGGTCTCGACGTGGCGCGTTGCGACGCCGGCCGGGTCGGCGAGCGCCACCGGGC
>JBAUVQ010000513.1:0-2342 GCA_049583305.1 Methylocystis sp. | reverse complement strand
GGAGGAGCCTGGGCCGGAGGCGCCCGCTGAGGAGCCGGAGGAGCCGCCGGCGCCGCCCGCCGCGCCCGCGCTGACCGTCGATCAGGAGCGGCTGCTGCGCCAGCTGTTCGCCGCGCGGCTGTCGCTGGCGCGGGAGCGCGGACTCGCGCCGCGAAGAATCGCCGACGACGACGCGCTAACGCGCCTCGCCCGCGGCGTGTCGAGCGAGGCGGCGCTGGAGGGGGTCGAGAAGCGAGATGCGGGGGTGTTTTTGGCGGTTTTGGCGCGGTCGCGGGGGAGTTAGGGGGTAAAGCTGACGTTTGGAGCGCTGTTTTGGGAATTGAGCGCGGAGGGCGATGCGCGAGGAGCGGCCATTGGCGCCCGAATGAGAGCCAATCGTTTTCTGGGTCCGTCGGGGCTGGATTTTGGCACGAAATTCAAGAATTTCGTTCCAAACCCAAGGCCTTGAAAAATAGACCCATTTTCCGTGCAAAACTCTGGTGCGGAACTCATGTGTTATTTCGCGGCTTGGCCAGGGCCAATGGGGACGGCGGCTCCGGCCCAACCCCACTCCACCACCCCCCACATTTCATCCCACGCGCATCAACCACTACATTCCCCACCACCCCTCCACGCCGATTCGCTCCCGCCTCGGCGCCGCTCTTGCTGGACCGCCCTTTGATGAAAGCCGACGCCCAACTCGCCAAGCCCGAACTGTTCCGCGTCATGGCCGGCCTGTGTCTCGCGATGCTGCTCTCCGCGCTGGATCAGACCATTGTCGTCACCGCGCTGCCGACGATTGGCGTGGAGCTGGGCGATCTGAAGGCGTCGCCGTGGATCGTCACCGCCTATCTCGTCGCCGCGACCGTGGTCACGCCGCTTTACGGCAAGCTCGCGGATATTCACGGCGGGCGGATCATGCTGATGATCGGCATCGCGGTGTTTATTCTGGGCTCCGTCGCCTGCGCGCTGGCGCCGAACATGGTCGCGCTGGCGGGCGCCCGCGCCTTGCAGGGCATGGGCGGCGGCGGGCTGATCTCGCTGGCGCAGACGATCATCGCCGATCTCGTCAGCCCCCGCGAGCGCGGGCGCTACCAGACCTATTTCGCCGCCGTGTTCGTCACGTCCAGCGTGGCCGGGCCGCTGCTCGGCGGGCTGTTCGCGCATTATCTGCATTGGTCGCTGATCTTTTGGATCAACCTGCCGCTGGGGCTGCTCGCCTTCTTCTTCGCCAACACCGCGCTAAAACGCCTGCCGACCCGGCGCCACCCGCACAAGATCGACTATCTCGGCGCCGGCCTGCTCGCGCTCGCCTCCGGCCTGCTGGCGCTGGCGCTCGGAGCGCGCGGCGCGTCGCTGGGCTCTATCCTGGGCCCTCTGGCGCTGTCGGGGCTGTTCTGGGCGTTGTTCGTCTGGCGCCTGCGGACCGCCGAGGAGCCGTTCATTCCGCTGAGCGTGCTCGGCAACGCCGTGGCGCGAAACGCGGCGCTTTCGGGCGCCTTCGGACTCGGCGCCTTCATCGGCCTCTCCGTCGTCATGCCCATCTATTTCGAGGGGCGGCTGGGCTTTTCCTCCGATGGCTCCGGCGCGGCGATGATCCCGATGATGGTCGGCACGGTCGTGGGCGCGACGCTGTCCGGGCGGCTGATGGGGCGGCTTATCCATTACAAGACGCCGGCGGTGATCGGGCTCGCGCTGTCGGCCGCGGCGGCGTTGGTGCTGGCGTGGCGGCTCGACGAGCTTTCGCTAGGGTCGCTGATCGCGTGGATGACGCTCGCCAGCGTCGGCATCGGCACGATGCTGCCGATTAGCACGGTTTGCGTGCAGAATTCGGTCGAGCTTCGCAATCTCGGCTCGGCCACGGCGGTCATGCAGTTCACGCGGCAGATCGGCTGCGCGCTGATCGCCGCTTTGTTCGGCGCGCTGGTGCTGGGGGGCTCGGCCTCCCGAACGACCGGCGCCCGCGCGATCGAAGGGCTCGGCGCGTCCTTTCACCTAGTCTTTATCGTGGCGGCGGCCTGTGTCGGGGCGTCGCTGCTGTTTCTGGTGCGCATGGAGGAGAAGCCGCTGCGCGGATCGCCACCGGCCTGATCCACGCGCAAAAACGCGCAAAAAAACCCGCCGCGGGGCGCGCGGCGGGCATTTGAGGTCGTCCAGCGCGCGACGCGCGGATCAGGCGGCGGCGGCGACCGGAAGCGCGGCCTTGGCCTGCGCGACGATGGCCGCGAAAGTCGCGGGCTGGTTGATGGCGAGGTCCGACAGAACCTTGCGGTCGATCGTGACGCCCGCCTTGTTCAGCCCGTCGATGAAACGCGAATAGGTGATGCCGAATTCGCGCACGGCGGCGTTGAGGCGCTGGATCC
>JBAUVQ010000512.1:0-13706 GCA_049583305.1 Methylocystis sp. | reverse complement strand
ACCGCGCCCACGTGATGGAAAAAATGCAGGCCGTAAGCCTCGCGGAACTCGTGAAAATGGCGCTCGCCGTCGAGTCCGCGTAAGACGCGCGCGGCGGCGAAGGTCGCATGATCAGCGGTCGCCGCGCCCGCTTGTCCCTCGCGCGAGACATCGAAAACGCGCGATTCCACCTTATTTTCCAGGCGACTCCGCGTGGCGCGTTTTTCTTGAATCTCGTGACGGGTCGCGCAACCGCGTCGAGCCTGTCGAACACCGGGCGGGCCGGGGATTTGTCGCCGCCGCGTTGGGTAATGGCGTCGGAGAGGATTTTTTCGGGCCGAGCGCTGGCGATTTTCCTTTGTGCGGGCTCTGTTTTTTAGCGGATCAATCAATAAATCCCGGGAATGAGCCGAGAGGTGCGGGCGCGATAGGCTGTGTATTCGCCGCCAAAATGCGCTTCGAGCAGCGCTTCCTCCGAACGCATGCGCGCGATCAGCGGGAACAGCGTGAGCACGGCGAGCGCCACGCCGACGATCGAGCGAAAGGCCAGTCCCCAGCCCAGCGCCATCACCAGCAGCCCGAGATAAGAGGGGTGCCGGATCGTTCCATAAAGGCCGCTGGTCACCAGCGTGTGGCCGGGCTGAATGGCCACGAGACCGCTGAAGCGACGACCAAGCACGAAAACCGGCGCGAGACGCAAGGCGCCGCCCGCGGCAAATAGAACGACGCCGATCCAGCGCAACGCATCGCCGTCGAGCGTCAGAAAGTCGGCGCGGTCGCACCAGGCCGGCAGCCCGCCGGAAAGCAGGGTCAGGATCAGCAGGGGAACAAAGATCCAGCGATTGCCGCGATCTTCGCGCTCGCCCGCGCGCAGGCCCGCCTCGCTCGACATCCCAACGCCGGCGAGGACCGCGCCGACGATCACCAGCGCGATGCGCGTCGGATGGGCGAAGAAGGCCGCGAACCCGCCTTCGCCGAGAACGGCGAGTCCATACCAGAGCGAAGTGGTCAGCAGCACGATCAGGGCGAGAACCGGCTTGGGCATGCTTGCGGTCTCCGGAAATCAATGTCCCCGCCCGGCCCGCGACGGGCGCCACTCGACTTCGCGCGGGCGTCGCCCAGTTTGTCATATAAGGGCCGAAACGGAGCGGCGCTTCAGGCGGCCTTTGAAAAAATGCTGCTATCCGCTCCAACCTGGGTCATCCGCGCAATGGTGGCTGAAATGGGCAGGGAGTTAAGCGTCGCGCTTTACGTGGCGGCGATGGCGGCCGTCATCGTCGGCGTGGATTTCGCGTTCTTCAAAGACCGATTCTGGGAACGGCTGGCGGTGAATATTGGCATTGTCCTGGTGTTCGGGGCTTTCTACTTCAGATTCCTCGGGCGTCCATGACCAAGGCGCGGACGCGCTTCGCCCAAAGCCGCCGTCACGGAACCGCGTCGAGCATGTCGAACACCGGGCAGGCCGGGGATTGGTCGCCGCCGCATTTGCTGATGGTTTCGGAGAGGATTCTTTCGAGCCGGGCGAGGTCGGCGAGCTTGATCCGCACCTCCGCGAGGCGCGCGCTGGCGATCTCCCGGACTTCGGCGCAGGAGGCGTGGCCGGGTTCGACCGCCGTCAGCAGGGCGCGGATGTTCTCGATGCCAAATCCCAGCTCGCGGGCGCGGCGGATAAACGCCAACCGCCTGATATGGCCGCTGTCGTAGGCGCGGTGTCCGCCCTCGGTGCGGTCGGGGCGCGGCATCAGCGCGATGCGCTCGTAGTAGCGCACCGTCTCCAGATTCACCCCCGCCGCCCTGGCCAGTTGGCCGATCGTGACGCCGCGCGTTTTCGTGGTCATTTTTCTCTTGAACCCGTAGCGACTACGGTATGTAGAATGGCACGAGAACATAAAAAGCGCCAGCCCAACCGGGAGCGTCCTTCATGACCATCGACGCCACGCGATTACCGGACAAGCCCGGCCCTTCCGCGCCCGCGACGGGCTGGTTCGCGGGCGTCGGAGCCGCATTTGGGCTTGGCGCGCTCGCCGCCTCGTCCTGCTGCGCCCTGCCGCTCGCGCTCGCGAGCCTCGGGGTGTCGGCGGCGGTGTTCGGCGGCTTCCTCGAAACTTTGGCGAGCCTGCGGCCGTATCTGCTGGGCGGGGCGGCGCTCGCGCTCGTCGTGGGCTGGGCGTTGTTCTTCCGCCGGCGCGCGGTCGCCTGTGATGCCGGCGGCGCCTGCGCCACGCCCGTCTCCTCGAAGCGGACGGCGACGCTGCTCGGCGTCGGGACGCTCGTCATCGGCATGGCCTCGGTCTGGCAGCCCTATGTCGAGCCGATCCTGCTCAAGCTGATGCGGTGATGTCGATGCGGCTCGAATCCACGATCACCTGCCCGCATTGCAACCACCGGGCGACCGAAACAATGCCGACCGACGCCTGCCAGTATTTTTACGAGTGCAAGGGCTGTGGCGCTTTGCTCAAGCCGCTCGCCGGCGACTGCTGCGTGTTCTGCTCCCATGGCTCGGTTCCCTGTCCGCCCATTCAGGCGGCCGCCGAGGGCCAGGAAGACGCGGGCTGCTGCGGGAGTTCGGCGCGTTTAGCCACAAGCGCCCCAAATCCGAAAGACCAGGGAGAGGAACCCGCCATGAACTACAAGCTCGCGGTTATCATTCTGGGGGTCGTGCTGTTTATCGCGGCGATGGTCCCCTACGCCTACGCGCCGCGTTGCGCGAACCCTGAGTGCACGCCGACGGCTCCGTATTAGGCCAAAGACTTTCGCGGGCGACCCGTCCGGCTGGCGTTTCGCGTCCCGGCGAACGGGGTCGCGTGCTTGATCCCCATATCGCGTGACGGAAACCGTCCGCCGCGACAGCCGCTTAAGCCCATTGTGACGCTTCCGCCTCTTGTGCGTCGCAACATCGCCATATTGCGGTGCGATGTTGCGCAACATGGGATGGCCGAGACGCGCTTCGCGACGATGGCGACATCACAACAGCGCGGTCGTTCCGCGAGCGCCTTGGCCGCTCCATCGCATGGCGATGAAAGGAAACGATCATGAAATCAAGCAAACCCAAACTCTCGCCGATCCTCGTGGCGGCGCTCGGCGGAACGCTGTGTCTCGCGGCGAGTTCGGCGCCGACGATGGCCGAATCCTGGTCGTCGTTCACGATGAAGCCGATGATGGCCGCGAGTTTCGACGCGGCGGCCAATCATATCGTCGGCTTTTTCGTCGACGCCAAGGGCGCGTGCAAGCTCACGCTGATGATCGGCGACGCACGGGAATCCGGCGAGACGCCCGCGTCCCGCCTGTTGCTGGTCGTCGAACCCGGACGCAGCGCGCGCTTCGACGCCGCCGATGGCGAGACGCTGCAATTCGCGTGCAAATCCGGCGCGCTGGCGATGACGGCGACCAAGCTCAAGAGCGTCGCCGCCGCTCCGGTCGAGGAATGAGGGCCGGAATCGGCCTCCCGCTCTTGACAAAAGCTATGCTGCAGCGCAATATATATTGCTGCGTCGCAACACGCGGATCATGTGGTCGGACGCCGGATCGCGGCTTCCCGGTAGCGGCTTCCAAAGCCTTTCCCGCGTCCGTCGGCATGACGACTATGAAAGGAAATAGCATGAAATCGGCATCGACTATCGTTTTGGCCGCGCTCGCGGGAGCGCTGTGCCTTTCGACAACCGAGGGCTCCCGGGCCGCCGAGTCATGGTCCGCCAAATCCTGGTCGGCCCTCACGATGAAACCGCGCATGGCCGCCAGCCTCGACGCCGGCGCGAAACACGTCGTCGGGTATTTCGTCAACGCCGACGGCGTCTGCAAGCTGACGGTGATGATCGCCGACGTGGTGGGCGAGGACGCCGGGCCCCAGGCCACGCAGCTGCAATTGTCGGTCGAACCCGGACGCACCGCCCGTTTCGCGACGGCGGAGGGCAAGGCCCTGCGCTTCATTTGTCTTGGACGCGCGGAGGCGATGAGCGCCACCGCTCTCGACAACGTGGCCATGCGCGTCCCGACCAACTAACACTCGACACGGAACGGCGCGCCCCTCGCGCCGTTCACGGGGGCGGCGGTCCGGCGTCCTCCGGCCGTTCGATGCCCAACGCCGTCGCCAGACGTTCCGGATTGCCCGCGGCGTCGGCGAGCGTGTAGCGGTCCAGCACCGCGAACCAGGCGGCCAGCGCCTGACGAAAGACGCCCTTCAGTCCGCAGCACTGTTGAACGACGCAGCGCTCGGGTTCGACCCCCAGACACTCCACCATCGCGAAATCCGGCTCGATCTGGCGCATCAGCGCGCCAATGGAGATTTCGCCCGCCGGCCGCGCGAGTTGCAGGCCGCCCCCCGGCCCGCGCGTCGCCGTCACCACCCCGAGCCGCGACAGGTCCATGACGACCTTGCGCAAATGATGCTCCGAGACGCCGTAGGAGGTCGCGATGGCGTGAATCGACGCGCCGCGCGGGCCGGCCACGGCGAGATAAAGCAGCGTCCGAAACGCCAGATCGCTATGCCGCGTCAATCTCACGACCGCCCACCCCCGTTGCAATCCATTGTCTCATGCAGTAATAGATGCATCTAATATGCTTCTTTTGGAGGGAACAAAATGGCCAGTCTCTACGAACGTCTTGGCGGCGAACCGGCGGTTAACGCCGCCGTCGACATATTCTATCGCAAGGTGCTCGCCGACGCGCGGATAAACCGCTTTTTCGAGACCGTCGACATGGAGCGCCAGGCCGCCAAGCAGAAGGCGTTTCTGACCATGGTGTTCGGCGGGCCGTCGAATTACTCGGGCAAGGACATGCGCGAGGGGCACAAGCATCTCGTCGCGGCGGGCCTCAACGAGTCGCATTTCGACGCGGTCATGGATGATCTGGTCGCCACTTTGAAGGAACTTGGGGTCGGCGACGCCGACATCAAGGAGGTCGCCGCGATCGCCAATTCCGTGCGCGACGACGTGCTCAATCGCTAAAGGCCTGAAATGACTCGGCTGTCCTATCGCGATCAAACGATCGAGGTCGCGCCGGACGAGACGGCGCTCGACGCGCTTCTGCGCGCGGGCGTCGACGCCCCTCGCGGCTGTCGCGCCGGCGTCTGCCAAAGCTGCATGCAGCGCGTCGTGGAAGGCGCGCCGCCGCCCGCCGCGCAAGAGGGCTTGAGCGAGGCGCAAAAGGCCATGGGCTATTTTCTGCCCTGCGTTTGCGTGGTCGAGACGCCGCTGCGCATCGCGCCCATCGACGACGCGCGCTAGCGGATCGACGCGGTGGTCCACTCCCTCGACATCCTGTCCGGCGACGTGGCCCGGCTTCGGCTGGCCGCCCAGGCGCCCTTTCTCTATCGCCCCGGGCAATTCGTGGAATTGATCACGCCGGAGGGAGTCGCCCGCCATTATTCGATCGCCAGCGTGCCGGAGGAAGACGACTTTCTCGAACTGCACATTCGGCTGCGTCCGAGCGGACGCATGAGCGGCTTCATCCGGTCCGGACTGCGGGCCGGAGACAGCCTGCGCCTCGCCGGGCCGTCCGGCGTCTGCGTCTATGACGACGGGTCGTCCGACCGCCCGCTGGTTCTGGTCGGCGCGGGGACGGGTCTCGCGCCCTTGTGGGGGATCTTGCGCGACGCGCAACGGCGCGGCCATCGCGCTCCGATCAGACTTTATCACGGCGCCCGCGACTCTTCCGGGCTCTATCTCGACGAGGAGCTGCGCGAGAGGGCCGATCTCCATGACAACTTCGCCTATCTTCCGCGCGCGTTCGACGCGGCGGCGGCGGGCGAAGGAGACATTGCCGCGGCGGTCATCGCCAATGAGGCCGATCTCGCCGGCTCGGATTTCTTCCTATGCGGCGGCGAGGGGCTGGTCTCGCGGCTGAAGCGCGAACTGTTTCTTAGGGGCGCCCGGCTGAACCGCATCCGCTCGGACGCCTTCTCGCCGGCGACGTGACAAGACTTTCGCGGGACGGTTAACCAATTTCCCCGCCGCCGAGCGCGCGGCGGGCCAGCCCGATCGTCTCGGGCTTTACCTGCTGCTCTTGCGCGAAAGACAGTAGCAATTCTTCGTCGCCCGCGAGATAATCCAGCACGGCCAGCAGAAAGCTTGGTTTCGAGGCCAGGCCGGGGAGCGCGCCGGGATCGACGCCCGTCAGCCCCAAGAACCTTTGCGTCCGCTGGTCGTCGTCGACGAGAAAAGCCAGGACGCGCAAGCCGAGCGCCTCCGACTCGTCGCGGCCCAGGGTCGCGGCGTTCCTGGATCGAGGCTTGAGCGGCGGTCCCTTGATTATTCTCATTTCATCAATCTTCCTAAGCTAGAAGTTATGCCAATCGTAGAATGGGCGTTGAAACCGCTCCGCCTCGGTCACGGGCGTCAGTATCCTTGAGAGTTCGGAAAAGAGTCACGCGCCATGGTCAAGACAATCCTCATTGTAGAGGATAACGAGCTGAACATGAAGCTCTTCAACGATTTATTGGAGCGGAGCGGCCACGCCACGCTGCGCACGAAGAGCGGAGTGGAGGCGATCGCTCTCGCGCGCGAGCATCATCCCGACCTCATTCTGATGGACATTCAACTGCCCGAGGTCTCCGGCCTCGAGGTCACGCGCTGGATCAAGGACGACGAGGAATTGAAGTCGATCCCGGTGATCGCCGTGACGGCGTTCGCGATGAAGGGCGACGAGGAAAAAATTCGGCAGGGCGGATGCGAGGCCTATTTGTCGAAGCCGATCTCGGTCGCCAAGTTTCTCGAAACCGTGAATGCCTTTCTCGTGGACAAGTAGAGGATTCGATCCCAATGACCGCGCGCGTGCTGATCGTCGACGATCTGCTCCCCAACATCAAGCTGCTGGAAGCCCGCCTGACCGCCGAATATTTCGATGTGATTTCCGCGACCAACGGTTTCGAGGCGATCGAACTGTGTCGCGACGGCCGCTGCGACATCGTGCTGCTCGACGTGATGATGCCGGGCATGGATGGGTTCGAGGTTTGCCGGCGCCTGAAGGCCGACCCCACGACGCTGCATCTTCCCGTGGTCATGGTCACCGCTCTCGACCAGCCGGCCGACCGCGTGCGCGGCCTCGACGTCGGCGCCGACGACTTTCTGACGAAGCCGGTCGACGAGATCGCGCTGATCGCGCGCGTGCGCTCGCTGTCGCGCCTTAAGGTGATGCTCGACGAATTGCGCGCCCGCGTCGCCACCTCGGCCAATCTCGGGTTGAAGGACGCCGCCGACCTCATCCGCTCGGACGCCGGCGACAATGGCCGTATTCTGCTCGTCGAGGACCGCGCGAACTCGGCGGACCGCATCGTCGCGGCGCTGCGCGGTTCTCACCAGATCGAGGTCGAGTCCGTTCCGCAGGAGGCGCTGTTCCGCGCCGCCGAGGGCAATTTCGATCTCGTCGTCGTCGCGCTCACGCTCGCGGATTTCGACGCGCTGCGGCTGTGCAGCCAGCTGCGCTCGCTGGAGCGCACGCGCGCGCTGCCGATTCTTCTGATCGCCGACCCCGAGGAGCGGCCGCGCATTCTCCGCGGTCTCGATCTCGGCGTGAACGACTATATTCTGCGCCCGATCGACCGCGAGGAGCTCACGGCGCGCGTGCGCACGCAATTGCGGCGCAAGCGTTACGCCGACACGCTGCGCGACAATGTGCAGGCCGCCTTCGAGCTCGCCGTCGTCGACCCGCTGACCGGCCTGAACAACCGCCGCTTCCTCGAAACGCATCTTTCCAGCGCGCTCGATCACGCCGCCCACATGGGGCGCCCGCTGTCGCTGATGATTCTCGACGTGGACCACTTCAAGGCGGTCAACGACACCCATGGCCACGACGCCGGCGACGAAGTGCTTAAAGGTCTCGCGCGGCGGATCCGCCGCATGGTGCGCGGCGCCGATCTGGTGTGCCGGCTCGGCGGCGAGGAATTCGTCATCGTGATGCCGGACACGACTTTGCTGGTCGCCGCCAAGATCGCCGAGCGCGTGCGCGCCGCCGTGCAGTCCGAACTGTTCCCGATCGACGCCAGCGGGCGCGCCATTCCCGTCACCATCTCGATCGGCATCGCCGAACGCGCGACCGACGCCAATCCCGACGCGCTGCTGCGCCGCGCCGACAAGGCGCTCTATGACTCCAAGACCGCCGGCCGCAACAGGGTGTCCGCCGCGGCGGCGTGAGGCGGGCTGGGGATTGAAATCCAGGCCCTTGGCGCGCCGTCGGAACGAACGGCGCATCGGGTGACGTGGGGCCGGTTGTGACCCATAGCAGCCATTCATAGAGAACGGTGCTCCGTGCGGATGAGGCGCTGGCTTGCTCCGCGTGCCGGGCTGCGCCTTCGAACTAGACCAACGCTTTTGGTTCCTGCTACTCCGCCTCGACTATGGGCGACCTATATGACTCCGGCAGCTGATAGCGTTGAAGCAGGTGTCTCGCGGTCTGATCGATGCTCGGGTAGACGGTCGTGGCGTTGATGTTGATGCTGTCCAGTTGCTGAAGGATGTGCTGCTTGTTCTTTATGGTCACGCGAGAGATCTCAATACCATCCCCGCCCGACTCGGGCAGCGTCGCCTCGTGGCCAAAAAGCAGGAATGCACCCGACTGCGACTTTATACGCGAGTTGGTCCGTTTGGCTTTGACGCAGATGATCGAGCCTAGGTCGTCAGGAACGATGCGACTCTCAAAGAACCCCTTCTCCGATTTGATGTGGTGCAGGAGTTTCCGCGCCACTTCGGTCGCATTGAATGCGACGAGATCGAGGCCGAGGTTGACATCGTTCTTCTGGGCGTAGGTGAGGTTCGAGAGGTTGGCGAGACAACTCACCGTGTCGGAGTCGTAGTATTTGACCTTTTCGGTCGAAACCGTGAAGACGATCACCTCGCCCTCGACATCCGGAGCATCATTGCAGGCGAAGAACAGCGCAACCAAGGGATTGCCGGAGATATCGAGCAGCCTCGTTGGCAGTCCATAATGTTGCATGCGAACCAGCCGGTCGAAGCAGTAATGATCGCTCTGGAACTCGTCGTAATGGGCGATCAGCAGCTCCTTGCAGAGCCGGTCCTCGTTTGGCATAAACTTCCATTCGCCGCCTGGCCAACGCCGCAGCAGGGAAGGCGTAAGTTCAAAGCGCGAGTCCTCGTGCCCGCGGAAGAAATTCTCGGTCGAGCCTTTGGCTGAGACGTCATAGAGTAGCTGGAGAAAGGCCTCAACGCTGTCCGCATCTCCGACGATCTTCTTTTTGCGTGGAGGTGGTTCGGCGACTACCTCCGTCTGAAGGTACTGGCGGACCTCCTCGCTTAACTCGGGCTTGATTGCGACCAATCTTCGCAGAATGTCACCAGCATCACCTTCGCGAACGCCCCAGTGTGTGCGGTAGAGCTGAAATCCATCAGCCTTGAACACAGTGCGGGCGTGATCGGGGTCGGTAAACTCTACATCGCCGAGATCAATTAGCGTCTTGAAAATGGCCGAAACTTCCTTCCGGCCCGGCTTGATTGCTTGGACGCGACCATACTTGACCAACATCGACACACCGCCGGCCGAGCGGTAGACCTCGCTACAAAGAAAGGTCGGCAGCTTCTCGAGGAATTCGAGCGAAGTGGCCTCCAGATTCTCAAGCCGCTTTCCAATGTCGATCGGTGTATACTCAAACATGCGCCCGCGGCTCATTTCGAAGCCGTTGCTCGCTGTCTCCACGTAGTCTCGATTGCCGAACGCAATGAAGTTGAAGTTTTCTGACATGCGCCCAGTCCTCGTTTATGCCGTCATTAACCACATCGGCGGGCGAAGGGGCAATGGGTGGTCGGGTTAGCGCGCAGACGACTGCTCTCGAGCCAGCTGATCTCGCTACAAAGGGATGTCGGCGAGGTCGTGCAACGCTGGGGCAACCAGTTGGTCTGGCCGGCGGGGAAACTTGAGGCGCAACGTCCGGTTATGGCGCATCGCCGCCTTCGACCGCGTCCCCGCTCAAAGCCTAAAGCAGGGTTCCAAACGTCGGTTTTTAACCACCAGAGACCTTTGTCGCGCTTCCCGAGGCGAAACCGGCGTCCGATTTCGCCGAAAGCGCTCCGGTGGACCGCGGTCGCCCCTCCGCCTCCTCCGGCCGCTCGACGATCGTCCGCGGCGCCTTCAGCCGCGCGTATTTCTTGTCGTTGGCCTCGATCAGCCTCCAGGGCGCGCGCTGGCTAAGGACCGGCGGCACTCTACTATAACATGGGCTCCGTCTCCGGGGCTGATGACGCAAGGAGACCGCCATGACCGAACCTTCTCGCCACTCGACCGCATCCGCGCCGCGAGAGCGCGGCGTCGCCGACTATATCGTTCATCGGCTTGCGAAGGAGGGCATAGATCATTGCTTCGGGGTTGCCGGGGACTATGCGTTTCCGCTGTGCGACGCTGTCGATCGTAGCCCGGACGTCAAATGGATAGGCTGCGCGAATGAATTGAACGCGGCCTACGCCGCCGACGGCTATGCCCGCGTTCGCGGCGCCGCTCTGCTGGTGACGACCTATGCCGTGGGCGAACTGTCGGCGCTCAACGGCGTGATGGGCGCGAAGGCCGAGCGCTCTCTCGTATTCCATTTGGTGGGGATGCCGTCCTATCAACATCAGCGCTTGCACAAGATCGCGCATCATACCTTGGGCGACGGCGTTTTCGGCAATTTCGTCAACATATCGGCTCAGGCCGCCTGTTGCCACGCGGTCATCACGCCGGAAAACTGCATGATCGAAATGGAGCGGCTGATCGCCGAGGCGAGGCGCGAAAACCAGCCCGCCTATATCGCCGTGCCCTCCGATTTCGCGTTGACCCCAGTCGTCTGGAACGATGTCAAGCCGGTCAGGCTCGCGTCGAACGACGCGTCGCTCGGGCGAGCGGTCGCGGCGATCCAGCAACGGGTGGAAAACGCAAGGTCGATCGTCGCCTTTCCCGCCTATACGCTCGCGCGCCTGGGGTTGCAGAAGGAGGCGCGAAAGGTCATCGAGGCGCTTGGCTGCCCCTTCGCCACCACCGCGATGGAAAAGGGACTTATCGGCGAAGGTCACCCTCAATTCGCCGGCATGTACGCCGGGGCGATTTCCAACGAGCAGACCCGCGAGATTGTCGAGGGCGCCGAGCTTGTTCTCGATCTTGGCGGCGTCAATTTCAACGACATCTCGACGGCCGCTTACTCCGCCCGGCTGGACCCGAACCGATTTGTTTCGCTCGGACTCAACGATGCGCGGATCGGTCAGCAGGTGTTTGGCTCGGTGCGCCTCGCTGATATGCTCGCGGCGCTGGCGACGCTCAAACCCAAAACGGCGCCCTATAGACGTAAGCCCATTCCCGCGGCCCGCGTGGATGGCGAGCCGTCCGAGCCGGTCTCGATGGCCGCTCTCTATCCGCGCTACGCCGCCTTTCTCCGCGCGGGCGACACGGTCGTCCTGGAGACCGGAAGCTCCACTTCAGGCCTGACGCCCATGCCGCTTCCCGAGGACGTGCGAGTCGAGTCCCAGGTCTTGTGGGGATCGATCGGCTGGGCCACGGCCGCCGCTCTCGGCATCGCGCTCGCCGATCCCAGCCGCCGAACGGTCTTGATCACCGGAGAAGGGTCGCACCAGCTCACCGCCAACGAGATCGGCGGCATGGGCCGGTTCGGCGCCAACGTGACGATGTTCGTGCTGAACAATGACGGCTACATGGTCGAGCGGGCGCTGGAGCAAAACCCGGACTGGTCATACAACGACCTGGCGCGGTGGAACTACGCGGAGCTTCCGCGCGCGATGGGTTGCGCCGACTGGTTCACGGCGCATGTCGAAACCTTGGGCGAACTCGACGCCGCCATGAAGAAGGCGCGTTCGTCGAAGTCGGGCGCTTATATCGAGATCGTCGGCGGTCGAATGGATTTGCCGCCCGTGCTCGCCTTCGCGCATAATCGCCTTGGCGAGATGTACGGCGACACGCCTTCGACGAGTCACTGATCGATGTCACCGGCGAGGGCCTCGCGCCCTCGCGAAATACGGCCGCCGCGCGCGGGAGGCGGCGCGGATTGTGGCGCGCGAGGAGCGCCGTACGTTGGAGTCGAACCCCTCCAGAGTCTTTCGCGTTCGATCCGAGACGGAAAGCCTCCCAGGCGCTCACTCCTCCTCCTCCAGCCGCTCGACGATCGTTCGCAGCACCTTCAGCCGCGCGTATTTCTTGTCGTTGGCCTCGACCAGCGTCCAGGGCGCGCGGCGGGCGCTGGTGCGGTCGATCATCTCGTTGGCGGCCTCCTCGTAGAGCGGCCATTTCTCGCGATTGCGCCAGTCCTCGGGGGTAATCTTGTAGCGCTTGGTCGGCCGCGCCTCGCGATCCTTCAACCGCGCCAACTGTTCGTCGGCGCTGATCGCCAGCCAGAATTTGACGACCGTGAGACGCGCCCGATCCAGCTGCCCCTCGAAATCATTGATCTCCTGATAGGCGCGCATCCAATCCTCGCGCGAGCAGAGTCCCTCGACGCGCTCGACCAGCACGCGGCCGTACCAGCTGCGGTCGAAAATCGCGACATGGCCGCGGCGCGGAACATGGCGCCAGAAGCGCCACAGATAAGGCCGCGCGTGCTCTTCGTCGGTCGGCGCGGAGACGCCCCGCACGCGAAAGCGGCGCGGATCGAGCGCGGCGCGCACGCGGCGGATGGCCCCGCCCTTGCCGGCCGCGTCATTGCCCTCGAACACCAGCACGAGTCCGCGGCGCGCGAATTTCCGCGCCGTCGTCAGGTCGCTCAGTCGGTGCTGCAACTCGCGCAAGGTCGCGTCGTAAGTCCGCGGGTCGACGCTCCGCGTCAGATCGAGCGCGGAGATCAGACTCGCGCGCGGCAAGGCCACGGGAGAGGCGGCGGGCGTGGCGGGCGGGTTTGGCGCGGGCGGGTTTGGCGCGACCGAGACGCGGGGGCTCTCGGCGTTCTCGCGTTCGAGCGTGCGCAGCAACAGATCGGCGACCGCGGCGTCGCGATATCTCGCGTCCTCCGCCGCCACCAGTTCCCACGGCGCGTATCCGGTCGAGGTTTTCTCGACCAGCTCCAGCGCGATCCGCGACAGCCGCGCGCGCTCCTTGGCGCCGTGAATCTCGCCCCATTCGACCACCGTCGCGCGGCGCGCGAGACCATCCTCCTCGCGCGATTTGGCGAGCCGGCGGCGCGCCTCCTCGTGCTCCAGGTGGAGCCACACCTTCACGACGAGGACGCCCTCCTGATAGAGCATCTCCTCGGCGCGGTTCATTTCCTCCAGCGCGGTGTTGAAGGCGTCGCGCGTGATTTTTCCGAGCACCCGGTCGCGCAGCGCGCGGTGATGCCACGAGCCGAGCATCAGCCCGACGCGCCCCTTGGCCGGCATGTCCCGCCAATAGCGCCATTCGAGCGGGCGCGAGCGCTCTTCCTCGGTCGGCGCGCCATAGGACAGCGTTTCGAGATAATGATCGTCGAGCCAGTCATAGAGGCGGTTCAGCACCTCGCCCTTGCCGGCGCCGTCGGAGCCATTGATGAGCAGCAGAATCGTCTTGCGCTTGCGCTCGGCGAATTCGAATTGCGCGTCAAGCAAACGCTCGCGCAAGGCCTCCGTCACGGCGGCGAATTGCTCCTTGTCGAGCTTGTGCGGCAAACGGACGGAATCGAACATGATCTCCCCCACGAACATCGCAAGGAGCTTTGCAAAAAACCCGCCTCTCGGATAGAGGTAAGCTCGCGGGTCCCGTAGCTCAGCAGGATAGAGCAGCGGTTTCCTAAACCGAAGGTCAGGGGTTCGAATCCCTTCGGGACCGCCATGTTTGAC
>JBAUVQ010000511.1:0-2060 GCA_049583305.1 Methylocystis sp. | reverse complement strand
CGGGCGAAAAGCTGGACCGGCGCGCGCTGCTGATTGGGCGGCGCGGCCCACCGCGAGACGAAGCGGCGGCGCGATGAACGCGGCCTCCGGCTTCGACGCGCTGGGCGCCGGCAGCTTGTCCATCACGGCGGAAATCGCTGACGACAGCGTCTGCTCCGTGCGCGTCGTCTCGTCGCGGCCAACCCGTCTCACGCGGCTGTTCATCGGTCGTCCCGCCGAGGAAATACCCGTTCTCGCCGAGCGCATCTATTCGCTCTGCGGTCTCTCCCACGCCATCGCGGCGACGCGAGCCATCGCCGCCGCGCGCGGAGAAGCGTCTCGGGCGCAAGCAGATCAAGCGCAAAGCATCGCGTTGCTATCCGAAAGAATAAGCGAAATCCTGCGCTCAAGCGTGACCCTGGCGCTCCACGAGAACGACGCCATACGGCTAGACGCCGGGGCGATGGGTCCATTGGCGAAGGCTTTTTCGCTGACACGGGATCTGCTGGCGCTCTCCAAGTCGAACCGGCTTTCCACCGCGTCCGATCGCGACGCGTTGAGGTCGATCGTCAAGAAAATTGGCGCGCAGGCGCGACAACTGGGGCTTCCCGGCGATCCCGGCATGTTGGGCGGCCGGCCAGCCCCGGGCTCCTGGTTCGGGCTATTGTGGACGGAGATTGTTCGTGACGAAGGCTTCGCCGCATACGTCCCGGACGCGCTCGACGGCGACGACGACGCGGCGGTTCTCGTCAGACTGCGGTGCGATGGCGAGGCTTTCGCCGCCGCGCCGTCGCTGCCCGGCCGCGCGCCGGAGACCGGCGCCTTCGCGCGGCATTGGCGTAAGACGGACTTTTACGGCGGCGGCGCGACGGCGCGGCTGGGGGCGCGGATGATTGATTTGTCCGAATGTCTCGATCGGCTCTCGCGCGCCGCGGCGGGCGACGAACCGGAGCAGGCCGAGGCGCATCGCCTCACCCCCGCCGAGCGAGAAGGCTTCGCGGCGGTCGAAACCTCGCGCGGGCGCCTCGGTCATTGGACGCGACTATCGCCGGGCGGCAAAATCGAGGATTATGCTATCGTCGCGCCGACGGAGTGGAATTTTCATCCCGCCGGCCCTTTCGTCGCCGCCGTGCTCGGCGCGCGGGTGTCCAGGGCGACCGCGGCGGCGTCGATCGCCAGGCTCGCCGGCCTGTTCGACCCCTGCGTGCTGTATCGCGTCGAAGTCACGGAGCCGGCTCATGCATGAGATGGCCCTTACCCAGAGCCTCGTCGAACTGATCGAGGATGAAGGTCGCAAGCAGGGTTTCTCGCGCGTGCGCGTCGTGCGGCTGGAGATTGGCGCGCTGGGAAGCGTCGAGCCGGAGGCGGTGCGTTTTTGCTTCGAGGCCGTGGCGCGCGGCGCCATTGTCGAGGGCGCTCGTCTCGATATCGACGTGGTTCCCGGCGAGGGTTGGTGTCTCGATTGCGCGAAGTCCGTGCCGATGTTCGAACGTTTCGGTCCATGTCCCGAGTGCGGGCGGCATCACGTGCAAGTCGCGGCGGGCGACGACATGCGCGTGAAGGAATTGGAGGTCGAGTGATGTGCACGGTCTGCGGATGCGGGACAGCGAGCGTCGAAGGAAAGCCCGGCGTCGAAGCGAAGGACGGTCATTCGCATGGCGGTCGACATGATCACGCGCATGATCACGCGCATGAGCACGACCACCCGCGTTTTCATGATCACGGCGATCATGATCACGGCCACGCCGATGGCGCCCTGCGCGAAAGCGCCTCGTCCGCGATCGATTTTGGCGCGGGGGCGGCCGGCGTTCACGTCGCCGGCCTGTCGCAGGAGCGCATCGTCAGGATCGAGCGCGACATTCTGGGCAAGAACAATGGCTATGCCGCCGAGAACCGCGCGCGTCTGGCGCGAACGGGAACTTTCGCGCTGAATTTCGTGTCGAGTCCGGGCTCGGGCAAGACCTCGCTGCTGGCGCGCGCGATCAGCGAATTGAAGGAGCGCTTCCCGATTGCTGTCATCGAGGGCGATCAGCAAACATCGAACGACGCGGAGCGCATTCGCGCCGCGGGGGCGCCGGCGA
>JBAUVQ010000510.1:0-2798 GCA_049583305.1 Methylocystis sp. | reverse complement strand
GCTCAACGAGCTGCGCGTCGTCATGCTCGGCGTCGCGGATTTCGGCAAGGTCGCCGGAGACGGCGGGACGGCGTGATAAGGCGTTCGGGAGCGGCGAGAGCCCTCATCCGACCCCGCTTCGCGGGGCCACCTTCTCCCGTTCCACGGGAGAAGGGAGGCGCGCGCTTCCTTCTCCCACTTGTGGGAGAAGGTGGCCCTTGCGTTAGCAAGGGTCGGATGAGGGCTCTCGAAACGACCGAAACGCTTGCTCATCCGACGCTCCCCTCAAGCGAAATCGAAATCAGCTTCTGCGCCTCCACCGCGAACTCCATCGGCAGTTGTTGCAGCACGTCGCGCACGAAACCGTTGACGATCAGCGCCGTCGCTTCCTCCGCCGAGAGCCCGCGCTGCATCGCGTAGAACAGCTGATCTTGCGAGATTTTCGAGGTCGTCGCCTCGTGCTCGAATTGCGCGCTCGGATTCTTGCTCTCGATATAGGGCACGGTGTGCGCGCCGCAGCGGTCGCCGATCAGCAGACTGTCGCAATTGGTGAAATTGCGCGCGTTTTCCGCCTTGCGATGCGCGGAGACGAGCCCGCGATAGGTGTTTTGCGAGCGCCCCGCCGAGATGCCCTTGGAGATGATGCGGCTTTTGGTGTTCTTGCCGAGGTGAATCATCTTGGTGCCGCTGTCGACTTGCTGGCGCCCGTTCGACACGGCGATCGAATAGAACTCGCCCTGCGAATTGTCGCCGCGCAAAATGCAGGACGGATATTTCCAGGTGATCGCCGAGCCGGTCTCGACTTGCGTCCAGCTGATGTGCGAGTTGCGACCGCGGCAATCGCCGCGCTTGGTCACGAAATTATAGATGCCGCCCCTGCCCTCGCTGTCGCCGGGATACCAGTTCTGCACCGTCGAATATTTGATCTCGGCGTCGTCGAGCGCGACGAGCTCCACCACCGCCGCGTGAAGCTGGTTCTCGTCGCGCTTTGGCGCCGTGCAGCCTTCGAGATAACTCACGTAAGAGCCGGCGTCGGCGATGATCAGCGTCCGCTCGAACTGTCCGGTGTTCTTTTCGTTGATGCGGAAATAGGTGGACAGCTCCATCGGGCAGCGCACGCCCGGCGGCACATAGACGAAGGAGCCGTCGGAGTAGACCGCCGAATTCAGCGTTGCGAAGAAATTATCGCTGACCGGTACGACCGAGCCCAGATATTTGCGCACGAGTTCGGGGTGTTCGCGCACCGCCTCGGAGATCGGGCAGAAGATCACGCCGGCCCGGGCCAACTCTTCCTTGAAGGTCGTCGCGACCGAGACGCTGTCGAACACCGCGTCGACCGCGACCCTGCGCGTCTCGACGCCCGCGAGAATTTCCTGCTCGCGCAAGGGAATCCCCAGCTTTTCGTAAGTGCGCAACAGTTCGGGATCGACGTCGTCGAGCGTTTTCGGCCCCGGCGTCGATTTCGGCGCGGAATAATAATAGAGGTCTTGATAGTCTATCGGCGGATGTTCGACCCGCGCCCAGTTCGGTTCGGTCATCGTCAGCCACCGGCGAAAGGCCGAAAGCCGCCAGTCGGTGAGCCACTCGGGCTCGTCCTTCTTGGCCGAGATGAAGCGGACGGTGTCTTCGGAGAGGCCCTTTGGGGCCTTGTCCGACTCGATGTCGGTCGAGAAGCCGTATTTATAGGCGTCGACGTCGATGGACTCGACAGCGTCAACGGTCTCTTTGAGAGCCGCCATATTCGTTTCTCCTCGCCACGGCGGGTTCAAGGCCCGTCGGCCGAAAATTTGGGGCGCGATGCCCTCGGCTCAGGCGGCGGGTTGCCGTGATCTTATCCTAGCGACGACCCGTGCAAGAGCGATACCAAACCGTTCTACATCCTCCGCGCTCGAACGCCAACCCAGGCTTATCCTGATCATCGCCGCCTCCTCGCATCCCATCGCCTCGGCGACATGCGAGGCGCGCGGCTTGCCCGAGGAGCAGGCAGAACCCGACGAGACCGCGACCCCCTCCAGATCGAGCGCCATCGCCAGCGTGTGAGCCGCGATCCCCGGCGCCAGAAAGGCGCTGGTGTTGGGTAGGCGCGGAGCGCTTCTCCCGAGAATCCGGGCTTCGGGCAGCAGCGCCGCGATCTTTCGTTCGGCCTCGTCCCGAAGCCCGGCGAGCCGGCCCATCTCGTCTGGCTCGTCGGTAGCGGCTTTCAGGGCGGACGCAAAACCAACCGCCGCCGCCACGTTTTCGGTTCCGGCGCGGCGACCGCCTTCTTGCCCGCCGCCACGCAGGATCGTTTCCTCTATATGGAGTTCCTCCCGGGCGAAGGCCAGCCCCCCGGCGCCGGCCGGTCCGCCGAGTTTATGCGAGGAAAGGAACAAAATATCCGCGCCCAATGTCATGAATGTTGCATCGCGGCGCCCGACCGCCTGCGTCGCGTCGCAAACCAGCAGTCCGCCCGCAGCGTGGACCAGCGCCGCCGCCTCGGCGACGGGTTGTACGACGCCGGTCTCGTTATTGGCGGCCTGAAGCGCGAGCATGATCCGCCGGCCCTGGTGGGCGCGTAGCGCCGCCTCCAGCGCTTCGAGCGAGAGAACGCCTTCCCGCGTCAGCGGCAGGGTTTGGGCCGCCGCGGCGGGAAACCGATGGCCCTTCAGCACGCAAGGGTGCTCGCCGGCGGACAGCAGCAGCATCTCGAACGGGGCCGAAGCCGGTCCCGCGCGCAAAAACGGCGTCAGCGCGAGATTGGCGGCCTCGGTCGCGCCGCTGGTGAAAACGAGGTTGCGCGCCGCCGTCCCCACGCCCGCCGCGATTTTTCCCCGCGCGCC
>JBAUVQ010000509.1:0-1666 GCA_049583305.1 Methylocystis sp. | reverse complement strand
TGATGTCGATCGGCCCGAACGTCGCCGGATTGAGGCCGGTCACCTGATAAGCCTTGGCGCGTGACTCGCCGGTCAAATACCAGGTTCCGTAGACATAATAACCATTGAAATCGACTTTCGAGCCGCCCGGCGCATAATTGCCCGCGGCGTTCGCCTCGAGAATGGCGGCGACGTTGCGGTCGTAATGCGCGCCGAGATATTCGGCCTGCAGCGATATTGGTCCATGGGCGGCGGCGAATTCCGCGCCATAGACCAGCGCGTCGCGAACGCATTTTCCGGCGACTTGCGGATTGCCGCCAAACGACACGCCGCCGCAGGAAAGGTCCGGTGCTCCAATCAGGTTCTCCTTGAGGACGTTGCTCTCGGTCTTGTTGTCGTTGCCCGGCGCGAGCAGGTCGTCATTCGTGGCGATTGAATCGTTGGGTCGATGGTAGCGTCCGGAAACGCCGAAATGCAGCAGACTTTCTTGTGTCATGATAGGCGCATAGGTGGCGCGGCCCACGAGGTCGACGTATTGGCTGCCGCCGGTCGCCACCCATCCCGCCTGCGAAGGGACGCCGAAGGCGACGGGCGTTCCCGCGGCTGGCCGCGAGGATCTTTCCAGGAGGCTCGCGCCGAAGACGCCGCCCTTCAGGCTCCAGTTTTCGCCATGCGTAAGAGCGGCGAAGCCGATGTGATGCAGCGGTCCCGAAAACACCATCGCTCTTTCGAGGAAATCGGTGGTGTTTTTCGAATTGGTCCATTCCAGGCCGATGGGCTCGAAGAGCTGCCCGACTTGGAAAGTGATCGGCTTGAAGTAGGTCAGAGCGACATAAGCGTCGCGAATGCCGCCGACTGCGCCAACCTGTGTCGTATTGCCGGCGCCGAAGTCATATTGGAATTTGTAGTTCCAGACATTGAGCGCCTTGCCTTCGACTTCCAACCGCGCCTGGCGGATATTGACGGCGCTGCTCAGGCCCTGCTCGGGCTGGGTCGATCCACCGCCGTCGACATAGATGCGGCCGCCGATCCTGAAACTGTTGGCGTGATCCGCGGTCTCCACCTTCAGGCCGCGAGAGAGGTCGACGAAATAGGGCGTGGCGGGCGACGCGGGAGCGGATGATGCGATGGTCGCCGCGTCCGTATTTTTTGTCTCCGCCTGGACGGGCCGATCGACCGGTCGTTTGACGATCCGCGGCGCGGACTTTGTCGAAGCGCCTTTGGACTCCATGGCCTTGAGCCGCGCCTTGAGCGCGCGCGTCTCCGCCTCATTCGCCTCGAGCCGCGCTTTGAGCAATCTTACCGTTTCGGCGAGGTCCTCCGCGCGCGCCCGCGGCGGCGGCAGTAGCGTCGCCGCCAGAGCGACGCAGATTGCGAAGGCTTTGCTCGCGTCGAGTCGCAATACGCGCCTCGGCGACCCGAGCGCCTTGGGTCGCCGAGGCCGAGGAAAGGAGCGGGTCGCTAATTGGAGAGCGATCAATCCTGTCGCCTTCTGTTGATCGGACGCTTTGCCACGAAGCCAACGAAGGGCGGGATCGTCGTCGAGTCAAGACGCGAACGTAATTAGTCGTCCGTGAAGAACGCCATTCACGCGGCGACGGGGTGATTTCCCGATCTTTCGGCGCGGCGGATGGCGAGGAGCGAGAAGGCGCAAAGAAGCGCCAGCCACGCGAGGAGGCGCCGGAAG
>JBAUVQ010000508.1:0-1820 GCA_049583305.1 Methylocystis sp. | reverse complement strand
GTCTAGGATGGCGCCCGCGATGAGTTTCGCCCGGCGCGGATCGAGCGCCGCCGCATTGGCGTATTCGTCGAGCATTTGTTCGATGCGCGCGGCGTCGTCATAGAGTGGAGCTTGCTCAAGCGGCGGCGTCAGATGGCCGATGGCGACAGCGCAGGCGCTCCGCTTGGCCTGGGCGGCTTCGCCGGGGTCGTTGACGATGAAGGGATAGATCAGCGGCGTTGGGCCAAGCACCGCCTCCGGCGCGCAGACCTCGCCGAGCATCGCCGATTTTCCCGGCAGCCACTCGAGCGTGCCATGCGTGCCGAGATGAATCAGCGCGTCGACCGTGCGCCGATGGCGCAGCCACAGGTAGAAGGCGACATAGAAATGACGCGGCGGCGCGTCGGCGTCGTGATAGGTCTCGCGCCGTTCGGCTCTGGCGCCGCGATCAGGCTGCAGTGCAACGACAAGCTTGCCCGACTCGAAGCACGAAAAATGAAACGCTCCGTCGCGACAGTCCAGGTCTTGCTCGGGCTCGTCCCAGGCGCCGCGCACGGCGTTGGCGAACTCTTGCGGCAATGCCTCGAACAGGTGGCGATAATTTTCCAGCGGCAGCCGCGCGTGGTGACGACTGTCCTCGAGCGCGCGCATAAAATCGCGCGGCGGCTCCGTTTCGCGAATGTCGTAATCCGCCGCGCTCAACGCCTCGACAATCGCCGCGACGCTCGCTTGCGTATCGAGGCCGATGGCGTAGCCGCCGCGCCCGCGCCGCGCGGGATAGTCCGACAAGATCAGCGCGAGGCTTTTTTCGCGGTTCGCCTTGCGGCGCAATCCGGCCCAATTGGCGGCGAGCTGCGCGACGAAGGCGATGCGCGACGGCTCCGGCGCGTGGCGCGTTTGCGCGAATTGGCTGGCGAGCAGCGCGCCGGCCGGGGCCTTGAACGAAATCGCGCGGGTGAAGATGCGGCCGTCGACCTCGGGCAGCACGATGTTCATCGCGAGATCGGCGCCATTGGCGCCGCGCTTCGAGGCCGCCCAGGCTTCGCGTGTCGAAGTGGCCAGAGCCGCTTGCAACACCGGCGCGTCGGCGAGATCGAGCGCGCCGCCATCAGCGCTCCGCGCCGAAAAGGCCGTCGTGTTCACGATGACATCGGGCTTGAACGCGCGAATTGCGTCGCCCAGAAACGCCTCGCTCGCCCCGTCCTTCAGGCTGGCGACAAAGACCGCCTCCACCGCGACTCCTCGCTCGGCGAGAGCGTCCGCGAGCGCGACGATCGGCGCGTAATCGTCCGAAAGAAAGAGGGAGCGGTAGAAGACCAGCAGCGCGCGCCTCGCATCAGCGCCGGCCGTCCGGCGCGCCGCGAGACAATAGCCGGCGCTCTCAATGCGCGCGCTGTCGCGCCACGGAGCGGGCATGCCGATGAGGCTCGCGGCGAAGCCAAGCAGCGCGCGCATATTCTCCGCGCCGCCGTCCTGAAAGAAGGACCATATGCGCGCGCAATCTTGCGCTGGCAGCGTCGAGGCCGCGCGCAAACGCGGATCGTCCATGCCGTCGCCCGGAACGATCGCGAGCATAAAACCTTGCGCGCGCGACGAGGCCGCGAGCTGTTCGACGCCGTAAGACCAATATTCCTTGCCGCCCAGCAGCCTGACCACGACGAGACGCGCATGCCGCGCCACCTTGTCGAGATAAAGATCGACGGAAAATGGATGTTTCAATTGCGCGAGCGAAGCGCAGCGCAGGCTGGGGCGCGAGGCCGCGTCCTCGTCGTGAACGCGCGCCAAGAGGCCAAGCTCGGAGTCCGAGAACGACAGAAAAACGATTTTCCCCGGCGTCTGTT
>JBAUVQ010000507.1:0-3718 GCA_049583305.1 Methylocystis sp. | reverse complement strand
TTGGCATCGACACCGGTCGGCGCAAGCACGGCGCCTTTGATCGCTGCGTGCCGGCGATCGCTGATTTTTGCGATTGCCGAGTCTGGAGTGAAACCAGTCCGAGCGGCACGCTGCGGTTCGTGTTCTTTGGTCTATCGGCGGATGTCGAAGCCGCGCATTATCTTTATGACCTCGTAGCCATCGCCTTTGAAACCGAAACCGCGACGTTCAAATCCGGAACTATCTATTCCACGATGATCGGCGGTGAGAAACGCAGCGCCGTCAATTCTTTCCAGATCGGTCTTGCAGGGGGCATAAGCGGCAAACTCGAAACCCTGAAGGCCGAGCGGTCCGCCGCAGTGTTCAATTCCACCGGGCGAGATCTCATGCTGATCAAAACGTCGGTTATTGACCAGGAGTTCGAGAAACTCGGCTTGTCGTTGCGCGCCAAGAACGTCACTAGCCGCCGGCGGGTTCTCTCCGACGCCTACAAGGCAGGCCAAGAAGCAGGACGGAAATTCGAAGTCCAGTCTGGGATCAAGTGAATCCAAAAGGGGATCGTTCTCGTTGGATACACGACTTTCTGATGAGTGGCGTTGTTTTGCTGGCCGGAACGGCGGCGCGATGGAGCGCGCGCTTTATGCGCCGAGTCGCTAAGTCGAACTGCGCGACATGCTCGCCTGGATGGAGATCGGGCTCTGTCGCAAATTTTCTGAGGCTGGGGCTTGGAGCATGATCGCCGGAAACAAATTCGGCGAGAGGCAGCGAATGATCGAGTTCAAAGGCAGCCATTTCGAACGTGAGGTCATCTTGTGGGGCGTCCGTTGGTATGCGGCCTATCCGATCAGCTATCGACAGCTCGAGGAAATGCTGGAAGCGCGCGGCGTCGAGGTCGACCACTCGACGCTGAACCGCTGGGTCGTCAAATACGTCCCGCGGCTGGATCGCCAGTTTCGCGGCCGCAAGCGCCCGGTCGGCGCCAGCTGGCGGTTGGATGAAACCTATGTGAAGGTCAAAGGTGTGTGGAAGTATCTGTATCGGGCTGTCGACAAGGCGGGCGCCACGGTGGACTTCCTGCTGACGGCCAAACGGGATCGCAAAGCCGCGCTGCGGTTCCTGCGCAAGGCCACCGGTCAGCATGGCGTTCCAAAGAAGATCACAATCGACAAGAGCGGCGCCAACACGGCGGCGATCGAGAGCTACGACCAGGAGCACGAAGCGGATATCGAAATCCGCCAAAACAAGTATTTGACAACATCGTCGAACAGGACCACCGAGCCGTCAAGCGAGTGGTGCGGCCAATGCTGGGATTCAAATCGTTTCGGTCGGCTGCAGCGACCATTGCCGGCATCGAACTCATGCACATGATCCGCAAGGGGCAGTTGCACGCGGCAAGTAAATTGCGTCCAGCGCTGCAGTTCTATGCGCTGGCGGGGTAAGCCAGCTCATCGTCCCAGGCCTTTCTCCTCCGCAGAGAAAATTTGCGACAGAACCTTTCGCGCTGTCAAATACAGCGCGACAGCTCAGGCAGCCAGCCAGGCTTTCCATGTTCCTCGTCGAATTGTGCCACTTCCACAGCGTCGAGATAATGGTCGGCGGCCTCCTTCGGCATCGGGCGTCCGAACAGATAACCCTGGCCGTAGGTGCAACCTTGATCGGACAACCAACCGAGATTCGTCGAAGTTTCAATTCCCTCGGCTGTGGTCTCCAGGCTCATGCTCGCGCCAAGTTGAATGATGGCGTCGACGAGCTTGGCTCGCTCGTTGCCCTGCGTGAGAGAAGTGACATAGCTCTTGTCGATCTTGAGCTTGTCGAATCTCAATTCCCTGAGGTGGTAAAGGCTCGAATAACCCGTGCCAAAGTCGTCCAAGGCGATCTTCACACCAAGCTTTTGCAGCGAAATCAGTGTCGAGCGCGTCGCTTCGAGACCGTTGACGAGAGCCGTTTCGGTAATCTCGACTTCGAGACGGCTTGGGGCGAAACCGGTCTCGGTCAGGATGGCGAGGATCCGTTCGGGCAATGACGGATCTTGAACCTGTTGCGGCGCGACATTGATGGCGAGACGGAGGTGGGGCGGCCAGTCGCGCGCATCGGAACAGGCTTGACGGAGAAGTCCGTAGAAGAGATCGGCGATCAGACCCCTCTCTTCAGCGACGGGGATGAAATCATCCGGATTGATCAGGCCCTTGGTGGGATGGTTCCAACGGGCCAGCACCTCGAAGCCCACCAGCTCTTCTGACGGGAGCTTGACAATCGGCTGATAGAATGGCGCGATCTCGCCGCGCATGATCCCCAGCCGGAGATCAGCTTCCAATTGCGCCCGCGCCTTTAAGGCGATGTCCATCTCCACCTCAAAGAAGCGGAACGTCCCCCGTCCTTCCCTCTTTCCCTGGGACCGATAAATTAACTGGGTTGCAGCGAATTTTAACGAACTCCGACGCAAGAAATTGCCGACTTCAGGGAGGACGGCGATGCGTTGGAAGATCACGATCGAGGGCATGGATGAATTTGGCGGACGCGAAATCGCTGAGATGGTGGTCGAAAAGGAATTCAGCCGCTTGTCGAAAGGCGAGATCGGCCTCTCGATCGCGGACGGCAAGACGATCATGGCGTGCCTGCAACAGTTTGTGGTCAAACAGCAATGTGAGGCCTATGTCCTGACGAGCCGGTATTGCACCGATTGTCAGACGTTCCGGCGGATAAAGGACTACGGCAAGCGCAAGATCCGAACGGTCTATGGGCGGGTCGAAGTCAGCAATCCGCGCATTATGAACTGTCGGCGCTGCCTTCCCTATTTTAGCGACGCCTCGGCCGTTCTGCGCGGCATCTGCCCTGACCAAGCGACGCCGGAGCTGATGGAATTGTCGGCTCGCATGGGCAGCCTCATGCCCTATCGAAAGGCGGCGGATGTCCTGGCGGAATTCCTCCCGATCCCGTCAACGGAATCGTTCATGACCCTGCGTCACCGTACGATGACACTGGGAGAACGGCTCGATGAGAAGGCGCGAGAGCGCGCATGGTTCGAGCCGCCTTCAGCGTCTGAGCACAAACAGGCTGAGCTCGATCTGCCGAACGATCCGGAGCGGGAGTTTGTCGTGAGCATCGATACGGCGCACGTACGAGGCAGCGGTTCAGAAAAGGCGCGGACCTTCGAGATCGCGGTCGCTCGCTGCGGCCGCGGGCGGCGGGGCTCGCCGCCTGGCCATTACTTCGCGACTGTGGACACGTCGAAGCGCGAATTGCGCTCACGGACGCTTCAGGCGCTTCAGCGTGAGGGCTATGTTGGACGGGGCGAAATAACGGTTCTTTCCGACGGCGCCGAGATTATGAAACGCCTGCCAAAGGCTTTGCCGAAACCCACGACGCACATCATTGATTGGTTTCACATCGCGATGAAGATCCAACCGCTGCAGCAAGTGGCTGACCATATTGTTCGAACGAATGCCGATCGAAATGGTCGGGCCATTTTGATCGCCGACGATATCCGCTCGGTGAAGTGGAAGTTGTGGCATGGGCAAAAGGATCGAGCCATTGACCGGCTTGAAAAGATCGTGGCTGCTTTGGCTATCCAAAGCAGCCATGCAGACGCATCAGCCAAGCGTCTCCTCGATCTCGCGCAGCTTTTGCTCACCTATGTCCGTCCCAACCGCAGCGCTATCGTCGATTACGGCGCGCGCTACCAATCAGGCCGTCGAATCGCCTCGTCACTCGCCGAGTCCGCCGTCGATTCCCTTGTCGC
>JBAUVQ010000506.1:0-2991 GCA_049583305.1 Methylocystis sp. | reverse complement strand
CGTCGAAACTGCGATAGCCGAGTTTCGCCATCAGTTCGCGGACTTCCTCGGCGACGAAGAAGAAGTAATTGATGACGTGCTCGGGCTGACCGACGAAACGCTTGCGCAGGACCGGGTCCTGCGTGGCGACGCCCACCGGGCAGGTGTTGAGATGGCACTTGCGCATCATGATGCAGCCGGCGGCGATCAAGGGCGCCGTGGCGAAGCCGAATTCGTCGGCGCCAAGAAGAGCGGCGACCACAACGTCGCGGCCGGTGCGCAGGCCTCCGTCGACCTGTACGGCGATGCGCGAACGCAGGCGGTTGAGCACCAGCGTCTGATGCGTTTCGGCGAGGCCGATTTCCCATGGGCTGCCGGCATGCTTGATCGAGGTCAGCGGCGATGCGCCGGTGCCGCCCTCAAAGCCTGAAATCGTCACGTGATCGGCGCGGCCCTTGGACACGCCCGCCGCCACCGTGCCGACGCCCACTTCCGAAACCAGCTTGACCGAAATCTTCGCGCGCACATTGACGTTTTTCAGATCGTAAATGAGCTGCGCGAGATCTTCGATCGAGTAGATGTCGTGATGCGGCGGCGGCGAAATCAGGCCCACGCCCTGGGTGGAATGACGCACCTTGGCGACGACGGCGTCGACCTTGTGGCCGGGCAACTGCCCGCCTTCGCCGGGCTTCGCGCCCTGCGCCATCTTGATCTGGATCATGTCGGCGTTGACGAGATATTCGGCCGTGACGCCGAAGCGACCCGAGGCGACCTGCTTGATCGCCGAGCGCTTGCTGTCGCCACTGGGCTCGGGCTTGAAGCGATCCGCCTCCTCGCCGCCCTCGCCGGTGTTCGACTTGCCGCCGATGCGGTTCATCGCGATCGCCAGCGTCGTATGCGCCTCGCGCGAGATCGAGCCGAACGACATGGCTCCGGTGGCGAAACGCTTCACGATGTCCTTGGCCGACTCCACTTCATCCAGCGGAACTGGCGCGCGGCCGTCCTCATCGGCGTTCTTGATCCGGAACAAGCCACGCAGATTGAGCAGATTCTCATCCTGCTCGTTGAGCAGCTTGGCGAAGGCGCGATATTGATCGCGCGAATTGCCGCGCACCGCGTGTTGCAGCAGCGACACGGTTTGCGGAGTCCAGCTGTGCGCCTCGCCCCTTATGCGGTAGGCATAGTCGCCGCCCACATCGAGCGCGTCGCGGTAGATCGGCGCGTCGCTAAAGGCGAGCCGATGTCGACGCACGGTCTCGCGCGCGATCTCGGCCAGTCCGACGCCCTCGACGCGCGTCGTGGTGCCCGCGAAATATTCGTCGATGAAGCTCTGGGCGAGGCCCACGGCGTCGAAGATCTGCGCGCCGCAATAGGACTGATAGGTCGAGATGCCCATTTTGGACATGACCTTGAGCAGTCCCTTGTCGACCGCCTTGATGTAGCGCTTGATCGCAGTGTGCGCGTCGACATCGTCCGGGAGGGCGGCGTTCGGAGCGGCGAGCGTCTCGAACACGAGATAGGGATTGATCGCCTCGGCGCCATAACCCGCGAGACACGCGAAATGATGCACCTCGCGCGCCTCGCCAGTCTCGACGACGAGCCCGACGGATGTGCGCAGCCCCTTGCGAATGAGGTGGTGATGCACGGCGGCGGTGGCGAGCAAGGCCGGGATCGGCGCGCGATCCGGACCGACCATGCGGTCGGACAGCACGATGATGTTATAGCGCCCGTTCACCGCCTCCTCGGCGCGTTCGCAAAGGCGTCGCAACGCCTCGCTCAGCCCGTCCGCGCCCTTGGCCGCGTCATAGGTGAAATCGAGCGTCTTGGTGTCGAAACTGTCTTCGACATGACCGATGCAGCGGATTTTCTCCAGATCCTCGTCGGTCAGGATCGGCTGGCGCACTTCGAGGCGCTTCTTGTTGGCGGAGCCCTCGTGATCGAGAATATTGGGGCGCGGGCCGATGAAGGACACGAGGCTCATGACCAGTTCCTCGCGGATCGGGTCGATCGGCGGATTGGTCACCTGCGCGAAGTTCTGTTTGAAATAAGTGTAGAGCAGCTTCTCGCGATCCGAGAGCGGCGAGATCGGCGTGTCGGTGCCCATCGAGCCCACCGCCTCCTGACCAGTGACGGCCATCGGCAGGACGAGCAGGTCCATATCTTCTTGGGTATAGCCGAACGCTTGTTGGCGATCGAGCAGGGACACGTCGGCGCGTGACGCCCGCGGCTCGACGGACTTTAAATCCTCGAGCACGATCTGCGTGCGCGCCAGCCATTCGCGATAGGGATGCGAGGACGTGAGCTGCGTCTTGATCTCGTCGTCGGAGACGATGCGGCCCTTCTCCAGATCGACCAACAGCATCTTGCCGGGCTGAAGGCGCCATTTGGAGATGATTTTTTCCTGCGGAATCGGCAGAACGCCCATCTCGGACGCCATGACCACCAGCCCGTCATCGGTGACGAGATAGCGCGCCGGCCGCAGCCCGTTGCGGTCGAGCGTCGCGCCGATCTGGCGTCCGTCGGTGAAGGCCATCGCCGCCGGCCCGTCCCACGGCTCCATCAGCGCCGCGTGATATTCGTAAAAGGCCTTGCGATGCGAATCCATCAGCGGATTGCCCGACCACGCCTCGGGGATCAGCATCATCACGGCGTGAGCCAGCGAGTAGCCGCCGCGCACCAGAAATTCGAGCGCATTGTCGAAAACGGCTGTGTCGGACTGGCCCTCGTACGAGATCGGCCATATTTTCTCGATGTCCTTACCGAACAGCGGCGACGCGACGGTCGCCTGACGCGCGGCCATCCAATTCAGATTGCCGCGGAGCGTATTGATTTCGCCGTTGTGCGCGACGAAGCGATAGGGATGCGCGAGCCGCCAGGACGGGAAAGTGTTGGTGGCGAAACGCTGGTGCACCAGCGCCAGCGCCGAGATGAAGCGCTCGTCCTTGAGATCGAGAAAATATTTCCCGAGTTGGCTCACCAGAACCATGCCCTTATAGACGATGGTGCGCGAGG
>JBAUVQ010000505.1:0-2612 GCA_049583305.1 Methylocystis sp. | reverse complement strand
GCTGACGAGCTATGTGAGCGCGGGGATTCTGACGCGCAACGAGGCGCGGGCGAAACTCGGCGAGGCGCCGGTGAGCGACGCCGCGGCGGACGTGCTGACGGTGACGATTGGAAGCGGGCCGGTGACGATTGATCGCGCGCTGGACGATTCCGCGGGGCTTAAAAAAAAAGTAGCGAAGGCGTTTGATCCCGAGCAGCCGCGCGATTGGCGGCCCCAAGCCTATTTGCACGTCATCGACGCGGGCTTGTCCTTCGTTCTGTCGAACACGCATTTGTCGACCTTGCGCGCGAGCTTGACGACAGCCGTGTTTTTCGGGCCGCGATAGACGCATTTCACGTAGACGGCGTGGCCCTCGTCGTAGAGATGAGCCAGTTTCCATAGCGCGTGGGCGTGATCCCGGCCGCTCCTGGAATCGTCGGGGACGAGATCGGCCATTTCCTCCACCGGCCCGTCGAAGACATCGACGGAGGCGAGCGGCTGCTTGTCCTTCAGCGGCGGACAGGATTCGGCGCGCGCGGTCGCGCAAACAGTCAATACGGCGAACATCGCTAGGACGGGGCGCGAAAACATTGCGTGCTCCTGGGATTGAAAATAGCAGCCGGCGATTGCGCGCCCGCGCGTCGCGCCAAGCTTACCACCCTTCGTGGCGACCGCCCAAGGGGGAGTCTTTCACGAGTCGCGGGCGGCCCGCTCGCCGCTCTCGCCCGATCGAACAACAACGCCAACCCGGCTCGCCTCGCGCGGGCCTTTTTCATCGAGGACGCGCTGACATGACGCAGTTGCAGATGTTTATTCCGCTCACCAAGGTCGACGCGGGCAAGCGGCTTGTTTACGGGGTCGTCACCGCCGAAACGCCGGATCGCGGCAACGAGGTCTGCGATTACGCCACCACCAAGCCTTACTATCAGCAATGGTCGGACGAGTTCCGCAAGGCCAGCGGCGGCAAGAGCCTCGGCAATCTGCGCGCGATGCACGGCAAGGTCGCGGCCGGACGCGTCGAGGCGATCCACTTCAACGACGACGACAAGCAGATCGAGGTTTGCGCCAAAATCATCGACGACGCCGAATGGGCGAAGGTCGAGGCCGGCGTCTACACCGGATTTTCGCAGGGCGGCGGCTATGTCAAGCGCTGGCCCGACGAGAACAATCCGGAACTGACGCGCTACACCGCTTCGCCTTCCGAAATCTCGCTGGTCGATCTGCCCTGCCTGCCGAGCGCGACATTCGCGGTGATCAAGGCCGACGGCGCGCTGGTCACGCGGAATTTCGCCAGTTTCGACAATGCGGTCGAGCAGGTGTGGATCGCCGGCGACGGCAAGACGTTTAGAAAGAAAGCCGACGCGCTGGCGCATCAGGGCCTGCTTTCGGCCGAAGGTCCGCGAGAGCGCGTCGAGAGCGCGCTTCCTGAGCGCATGGCGATGCGAAAGACGCGCGCGTTGGAGCGCCTGCGCAAATGTCTCGGACAGGAAGCGATCGACGCCGGCCGCGCCATCGCCGCCTTGCAAATCGTGTTCGACCTGCTCGCCAGCGAGATCGACGAAGGCGAGGAGGACGACGGGCAGATCGAGGCGCTGCGCGACGCCATCGCCAGGCTGAAGGATTTCATCGTCGCGGAAATTTCCGAGGACGACGACGATGACGACGGCGACGCGGAAGCGCCGCTGGAGCAGGCCGCCGCCTCACGCGATCTCGCCAAGATCGCGGAGACGCTGGAGGCGGCGCGGCTGGAGCGCGACGCGCAAAAGGCGCTGCTGGCCGAACTCGCGCCGCGGCTGGAAAATCTTGGCCGACGCGTGGAGGAGCTTTCTCGCCAGCCTCTGCCGCCGCCTATGCTCGTTGGCGCGCGCGCGGTGGAAAAAGGCGCCGACGACCGCCGCGAAGATATCGCCGACGCCCTCGCCCGCATGAGCGGCGAGGAACGCGCGGCGCTGCTGATCAAGGTCGCGCAAACGCGGCCGGCGCGGTGAGCGGACTATCGGCCGGACGACTCCGGCTCGGCCCGCGCGTGGCGGCGCGCCGCCTCGAAGGCGTCGCGCAGATGATGGTCGATCGAGGCCTCGAGAGTCGTTTTGAGCAGGCGTCCGCCCGACGCGGCGAGCGTCGCGACGACATGGTCCTCGACATCGCGTCCCCTCGAAACATCGCGTTGCAAAACCACCGCCGCCTGGCCGGGCGCGAGCACGCCGTCGACCTCCTCGATGAACTCCTTGCTTAGGCCGACGGCGCTCAAGCCTTCGCGGGCCGCGCCCGCCGCCGCGCCGGCGACAATTCCGAAAACCGGGTGCAGAAAAAGCAGCCCGATCAACAACCCCGAGGTCGTCCCCGTCGCGAGGCTCAGCGCCGAGGAATGAACGAGATGGCCAAGCTTGATCGCGCCCTTCTCGTCGCGCGAGGCCACCACGATCTCGGAAATGCGATAGATTTGCTCGCGCGGCAGCGTCAGCAGCGCGTCGCGCGCCCGCTCGGCGGCCTCGGCGTCCGGGTAGCCGACAACAATGAGGTCGCGCATTCTTGGTCCTCCCGCTCGCCCCGCGATGGGCGCTTCTCAAACATATAAATGGAAAGCGTCGCGGAACAATCGTCGCCGAAATTCTTTCCGCGCATCGGGGCCG
>JBAUVQ010000504.1:0-3732 GCA_049583305.1 Methylocystis sp. | reverse complement strand
CGTGTGATCGTCGCGCATCTGGGCAACGGCGCTTCCATGTGCGCGTTGCGAAACGGTAAATCTATCGCATCAACGATGGGTTTCACCGCGCTCGACGGGCTGCCGATGGGCACGCGCTGCGGCCAGCTCGATCCCGGAGTCGTGCTTTATCTCATGAGCGAAAAGGGTATGAACGCGCAGGCCATTTCAGACCTCCTGTACAAGGACTCGGGACTAAAGGGGCTTTCTGGCGTTTCACATGACATGCGCGAGCTGGAGGCGGCCGACAGCGAAACCGCGCAGGACGCCATCGCCTATTTCATTGCCCGGATCCGACGCGAGATTGGCGGCCTCGCGGCGACGATTGGCGGTTTCGACGCCATCGTCTTCACCGGCGGCATTGGCGAGAACTCCGTGCGGATTCGTGAAGCGGCGCTGAGCGACATGCAATGGATCGGCGTCAAGCTCGATCGCAACGCGAACAACACCAGCGCGCAAGTGATCAGCGCCGAGGATTCAAATGTGATGATCTTCGTCATCAGAACGGATGAAGAGCGCATGATCGCCGAGCACACCGCCGACGCGGCCGAGCTCTGGGGCAATGGAGCCCGAAACGCGAAGCCATCCGAGAATAATGCGCAAGAACTAGTCCTTCCCGCGTCGAGCGGGAATTAACTTAGTTCACATCAGAGGCATCCCATGATCCCGACATTCAGTTCCGTAAACTTGCCAACGCGCATGATCGAAGACGCGTCCATCGCCGCGGCGCAAATGCAGCGGCTGATGTCTTGCTATGCGCGCCATGTCGAAAGGATCGGAAGGACCCACGACGAGCGACTGAAGGGTCTCATGAGCGAGGTTGGCGCGCTCAACCACCGCTTTGGCGACGCGGCGAACGCGCATCGGATTTTCAACGACGCCAGCGATTATGCGACAGACGCCACGCAGCGCTTTGTGC
The DNA here is from genome assembly GCA_049583305.1 of Methylocystis sp. Lineage (GTDB taxonomy): Bacteria > Pseudomonadota > Alphaproteobacteria > Rhizobiales > Beijerinckiaceae > Methylocystis. The sequence continues at coordinate 2,795 of JBAUVQ010000504.1, read as the reverse complement.
TCACGCTCGACACGCTGCGCGAGCGCGGCAATAACGACATCGCGCACGAGGCGGCCGGCACGCCGCCCGTGCTAATCTATAAAACCGAGGTGGCGATGGACGGGCGCAATCTGCCCCGGCCCGTCAACTACATGCTGCTGAAAATCTTGCCGCCGGAAGGCGTTGAGGTGTTTGATTGGAAGCGCCCCTATATGATTATCGATCCGCGCGCCGGACATGGCGCCGGCATCGGAGGCTTCAAGCCCGACAGTCAGGTCGGCGTAGCGCTTCACGATGGCCATCCGGTTTATTTCGTGGCCTTTCGCCCGCATCCCGAACCGGACCAGACGCTCGCCGACGTCATGCGCGCCGAAGCCGAATTCGTCAGGGAGATCGGACGCCGTCACCCCAAGGCGGCGAAGCCGATCATCGTCGGCAATTGTCAGGGAGGTTGGGCCACCATGGTGCTCGCGGCCGCGAACCCCGATATCACCGGGCCGCTGGTGATCAATGGCGCGCCCATGGCCTATTGGTCGGGGCGCATCGGAGAATATGCGATGCGTTACAACGGCGGCCTGCTTGGCGGCGTCGTGCCCGCGCTGTTGCTGGCCGATATCGGGCACGGTGAGTTCGACGGCGCCCATCTCGTGTCGAATTTCGAGATGCTCAATCCTGGCCGCAACTATTTTGGCAAATATTACGATCTCTTCGCCGATCCCGTCGGCGGCCGCGAGAGGTTCCTCGAATTCGAACGCTGGTGGGGTGGCTTTCATTTCATGAACGAAGCCGAGATTCGTTGGATCGTCGAGCAGCTTTTCGTGGGCAATCGCCTCTCGCGCGGCGAGGCGCGCGTCGAGCACGGCCGTCCCCTCGATCTGAAGGCGATCCGCTCGCCGATCATTGTCTTCGCGAGCTGGGGAGACAACATCACGCCGCCGCAGCAGGCGCTGAACTGGATCGTCGACACCTATGCCGACGAACACGAGATCAAGATTCGCGGCCAGCGCATCATCTATATGGTGCATGAGAAAGTGGGGCACCTCGGCATATTCGTATCCTCGTCGATCGCCAAGAAAGAGCATACCGAAGTCACCTCGACCATGAAGACGATCGAGGCGCTGGCGCCTGGGCTCTACGAAATGACGATAGATGAGCAGATCGGCGAAGGCGTCCATGCTCGCTTCCTCGTCAGCTTCCAGGAGCGCAAGATGGCCAACATCCTGGCCATTGACGAAAACGATCGTACGGACGAGAGGGGCTTCGCCGCTGTCGCCAGGCTCTCGGAACTGGGCGCCGAGATCTACGCACTGGCGTTCCGACCGTTGGTTCAGGCCGCTGTCACCCCCCAGATCGCCGCGGCTGTTCGTGATAGCAATCCCGCGCGCGTCGACCGTCTGATGTTCTCGGATCGCAACCCGATGATGCGACCGCTTTCCGAGACGGCTAGCCGCGTCATGAAGGAGCGCAAGCCCGCCAGCGGCGACAACCCGTTCCTGGACATCGAGCGGATATGGGCCGAGAGCGTAACGCAGGGCTTCGATTTCATGCGCGATGTGCGCGACGCGCTCTATGAGATGATGTTCCTGTCGATCTATGGCTCGCCCTTCATGCACTGGCTTGGCGCTTCGCACGCCTTCGAGCGGACGCGCAAAGACCCGAAAGAGCTTCGCTTCCTCCCGGAGGTTCAGGCGATTCTTCTTGGCGTCGACCGCGGCGGTTTCGAGGAGGCGGTCATTCGCATGCTGATTCTGCTCGCGGAATCGCGTGGCTCTGTCCGCCGCGATCGCCTCGAACGCTCCACCAAGGTTCTGACGAAGGATGAGCCCTTCGCATCGCTGGGCGGCGAACGTCGCGCCGCTCTCATCCGTGAACAGTCGATCATCGTCGAATTCGAGAAAGACCTCGCGATCGACACGTTGCCGACTCTTCTGTCGGAGCCTGAACAACGCCGCAAGGCAATCGAGGTAGTCGAGTATATCGCGGGCTCGCTGGAGGAAATGGAGCCGCATACGCTACAGACGCTGCAACGGTTCCACGCCGTGCTGCGCCTGCCAGCCATCGCTTCGACCTTGGTCACCAATGACCCGCTTCCCGAGAACCCCGACAGCAAGGAAGCCGCTTAAGCGCATCGAACCGATGATGGCTATGGCGCGTTGTCTTGGGCTCGCGAGGGGTCGAGCCGCGCCGCCATCGAGGATGGCGCGTGCATATTGCGGCGGCTCGGGCCATGCGCGCGGGGATATCCGGGAGGCGACTGGTTATATCTTCGGTTCGCCCGAGCTTTCTTGTGTGCCGGAAACCTCATCCGCGTTGATGGCGTGAGGGAATCGACTATCCTGGTCGCATGATCGCGCCGAGCTTCTGTTGTGCGGGCCATCGCCATAAGGGCTCAAATGATAGCCGAACACGCGGTTCTCGCTTCCGTGGGTCTTGGTCACGGTCGGATTACGCGCAGGCCCGAAATTGCCGCTCCAGCAGCATGACTTTGTTGATCACTCAGCGTTTGAGCGCGGAACGATCAATCTCGGCGCCGTGCTCAAAGCGCCATGATGGTCGCCAAGAGTTGAGTGGCGACGGGCATTTTAACGCAGTGGGCATTAGGGCCAGCCCAGTCGGCGCCATCGGCGTAGGCGCTTCTTCTTCTCTTGCGCGTCGTTCGGCTTCGCTTTGCGGCTGTTCTCCCTTGAACTGATACGGTTTCCGGCTGATTACTTCGGTTTGGCGATTTTCGGCCACCAGTGGAAACCTGCTCTGCCTTTGATGGCGTCGCGTTGGTTGGCGAGAGCGGCGCATCTTTTTCCGATGATGTCGTCGAG
>JBAUVQ010000503.1:0-14895 GCA_049583305.1 Methylocystis sp. | reverse complement strand
GCGCTGCGCCTCGCGCGCCTCGCTCTCCATCATCGCGGCTTCGCGCGCCGCCTCGCGCGCGATTTGAGCCGCCTCGGCCGCTTCGTCGGCCCGCGCCCTGGCCATCAGCGCTTCGTCGCGAACATCGCCCAGTCGATTCTTTTCGACCAGACGGCGGGCGGCGGCGGTCGGCGCCTCGGCGGCCTGGGTGAAGCCGTCCCAGCGCCACAGATCGCCTTCCCTGGAGACCAGTCGCTGGCCCGGAGCGAGCAGCGCGCGCAGACTCGCGCCCTCGCCGCGCAGGACGACGCCGATCTGGCGCAGCCGCCGCGTCATCGCGGGCGGCGCCTCGACCATTTCGCTCAAGGGCCGCACATTTGGCGGCAGTTTCGGGTCGTTCTCGCCGGAGGTCCGCGCCCAATGCGCGGGAGCGGAGGTTTCGGCCGATGCGTCGAGATCGTCGCCCAGCGCCGCGCCGAGCGCGGTCTCGTAGCCCTTGGCGACGACGATTTGCTCCAGCACCGGCGCCCAAAGCCCGCCCGAGCCCGATTGCAGCAGTTTTTCGAGCGTGCGCGCCTCGGTCTCCAGCCGCTGCGCCGCGCGTTCGGCGGCTTCCAGCGGCGCGCGCGCCGCGACCTCGCTTTCGCGCGCCGCCTTATGGGCGTCCTCGCGCTGTCGCGCGGCGAGATCGGCCGCCTCGGCTTCTTCCTCGGCGATGCCCGCCGATTCCTCGAGTCGCGCCAATTCCCGCGCGCCGCCGCTCTCGCCGGCGATCAGCGCGAATTCGGTTTCGACGCGCGTCAGTTCCGCCTCGAAACGGGCGAGGCGTTGGGTTTCCTCCCTAAGCGACGCCTCCAACGCATTTTTTCGGGCGTTGACGGAGGCGAGACTCTCTTGCGCGCCCGCCAGTTCGGCTTCGGTCGCATGCAGGTCCGTCTCGATTCGCAGTAACGCTTCGCGGGCCTCGCGTTCGCGCTCCCGCGCTTCCGAATCGGCGCCCATGAGTTCGCCGCGCTCCTCCTCCAGTCGCTGCGTGACCTCGGCCGCGTCGTCGATCAGCGCGCGCTCGCGTTCGAGATCGCGGGCGAATTGCTCGATATGGCGGGTCAGTTCGCCGATGCGCTCGCGGGCGCGCTTTTCCTCGCCGTCAAGCGCGTCGCGGGCCACGATCAGCCGATGAAGCGCTGCGCCGGCCTCCGCCTCCTTTTCGCGCAGCGGCGGCAATTCATGGGCGGCGATCGCTTGTTCGCGCGCCGTCCGCGCCTGCTCCAGCGTATGCTCGGCGACGAGGGCTGAGTCTTGCTCCAGCTTGCGCTCGGCCTGCTGCAACTGCTCGCTCGCGGCGCGAAAATTGATCAGCGCCGCCAGCGCCTCGTTCTGGCGGATTTGCGCGGCGACCTGGCGATAACGCCCGGCCTGGCGGGCCTGCCGGCGCAAACTGTCGGCCTGGCTGTCGACCTGCTTTAGGACATCCTCCAGCCGGGTCAGATTCTCCGACGCGGCGGTGAGGCGCAGCTCCGCCTCGTGGCGGCGCGAATGCAGGCCGGCGACGCCCGCGGCTTCCTCCAGAATGCGCCGCCGCGCCTGCGGCTTGGCGGAGATAATCTCGCCGATCTGGCCCTGGCGCACCAGGGCCGGTGAGCGCGCGCCGGTGGAGGCGTCGGCGAACAGCAATTGCACGTCGCGGGCGCGCACCTCGCGGCCGTTGACGCGGTAAACGGAGCCCTGTTCGCGCTCGATGCGGCGGGTGACCTCGATCGTCTCGGAATCGTTGAAGATCGCCGGCGCCGTGCGCGAGGAATTGTCGAGCACCAGCGCGACCTCGGCGAGGTTGCGCGCCGGGCGCGAGCCGCCGCCCGAGAAGATGACGTCGTCCATCCCCGAGGCGCGCATGTTTTTATAGGAATTTTCGCCCATGACCCAGCGCAGGGCCTCGACGAGATTGGATTTGCCGCAGCCGTTCGGCCCGACCACGCCGGTCAGTCCGGGCTCGATCAGGAAATCGGCGGCTTCGCAAAAACTCTTGAAGCCCAGAAGGCGTAGGCGTTGGAACTTCATGACCGCATGACCGCCACAAAAGGATGGCGATTGCAAGGTTTTCGGGTCAATATGTTGTGGGTAGCGCGCGAGTTAGGGGCCGCGCGAGCTGTTAACGCATTGGAAACCATCGCGGCGGGAGTATTGCTAGTGAGACGCGGCGATTCCGCGAAGCGGGGCCCAAGGACAAGGCGGTGACCGCGATGGGGCAGGCGTGCGACCAACGGGCGGACGGCGATTTCTGGGTGTTCGGTTACGGCTCCCTGATGTGGAAGCCGGGCTTCGATTTCCTGGAGAGCGCCCTGGCTCATGTGCAGGGCTATCATCGCTCGCTGTGTATTTTCTCGCATGTGCATCGCGGCACGCCCGAGCGGCCCGGCCTGGTGCTGGGGCTCGACCACGGCGGCTCTTGCCAGGGCGTCGCCTTCCGGGTCGCGGGCGAGCGGCGCGCGGCGACGCTGGCCTATCTGCGCGAACGCGAACTCGTGACGTCGGTCTATCTGGAAAAGACGCTGACCGTGGAGTTTTCGGAAGGCGAACACGTTCCGGCGCTGGCCTATGTGGTCGACCGCGCCCACCCACAATATGCCGGACGTCTGCCGGTCGAGGAAGTCACCCGGCTGGTCTCCTGCGCTTGCGGCGCCTTCGGCGACAACCCCGCCTATGTCCGCAACACCTATGAGCATCTGCTGCGCCAGGGGATTCATGACGAGGAGCTGGCGGCGGTGACGCGCGAGCTCGACGCGGCGTCGTGCCGGGTGGAGGCGGCGCGGGCGGCGGAGTAGGGGCTTTTCTCGCCCTTCCCATTCCCGCTCGTCGCGCCTAAATCTCCCCTCATGACCTCTCCCGAACGGCCCGACGACGCCCCGCCTCTGGATGACCTCCCGGAGGACGAGGAGGATTTCGCGCTGGAGGAAAGCTCCGGCGTCGATCTCATGCCCGAGTTGGACGCGCCCGAGAGCGTCAGGCGCGGCGTCGCGGTCATCAAGAGCCATTGGAAGAACGCGCCGAACGGTCCTGGCGTCTATCGGATGATCGCCGCCGACGGCGAGGTGCTTTATGTCGGCAAGGCCAAGAATGTTCGGAAACGCGTCGCGAGCTATACGCGCCTCGCCGGCCATGTGAACCGCATCGCGCGGATGATCGCCGGGACCGCCGACATGGTGTTCATCTCGGTCGAGACCGAGACCGACGCGCTGCTGCTCGAGGCCAATCTCATCAAACAGTTGAAGCCGCGCTTCAACGTGCTGATGCGCGACGACAAATCCTTTCCCTATATCCTGATCGCCAGGGATCACGACGCGCCGCAGATCACGAAACATCGCGGCGCGCGGGCGCGAAAGGGCGATTATTTCGGCCCCTTCGCCAGTGTCTGGGCGGTCAACCGCGCGCTCAACGCGCTGCAGCGCGCGTTTCTTTTGCGCTCCTGCGTCGATTCGTTTTACGAGAACCGCACGCGGCCGTGCCTGCTCTATCAGATCAAGCGCTGCGCCGGGCCGTGCACGGGCGAAATCTCTGTTCCCGATTACGAGGAGCTGGTCGCCGAGGCCAAGGATTTTTTGACCGGCAAAAGCCGCGCCGTGCGCGAGCGGCTCGCCGCGGAGATGATGCAAGCGGCGGAGCGATTGGAGTTCGAGCGGGCGGCGCGGTTGCGCGACCGCATCTCCGCGCTGTCGGCGATTCAAGGCGCGCAGGGGATCAACCCGCGCTCGGTGGAGGAGGCCGACGTCTTCGCCATCGCCAAGGACGCCGGGCGCTTCTGCATCGAGGCGTTTTTCTTTCGCGCCTTTCAGAACTGGGGCAATCGCGCCTATTTCCCGCGCGCCGATCAGAGCCTTTCCGAAGAGGAGGTGCTCTCGGCGTTTCTGGCGCAGTTTTATGGCGAGCACCCGTCCGCGCCGCTGGTGCTGCTCTCGCACAAGATCGAGGATCAGGACGTTCTGGCCGACGCGCTTTACGTTCGCGCGAAACGCCGCGTCGAGGTGCTGACGCCCCAGCGCGGCGAGAAGTGCGAACTGGTCGAGCACGCGCTGACCAACGCGCGGCAGACGCTGGGGCGAAAACTCGCGGAGGACGCCAGCCAGGAGAAATTGCTTGGCGCGCTCGGCGCGCTGTTCGGGCTTCCAACGCCCCCGCGCCGGGTGGAAGTCTACGACAATTCCCACACAGGCGGGACGCAGGCGATCGGCGCGATGATCGTCGCGGGACCGGCCGGCTTCATGAAGGCGCATTATCGCACCTTCAACATCGACAACGCGGCGCTGACGCCCGGCGACGATTACGCGATGATGCGCCAAGTTCTTACGCGCCGCTTCGCTCGGCTCGCCAAGGAGGAAGACCCGGGAGGCGACGCGGACGCCTTTCCCTCGAAGCCCGATCTCGTGTTGATCGACGGCGGGCGAGGGCAGTTCGACGTGGCGCGCGAGACGCTCGCGGCGTCGGGCGTGACAAATGTCGCCATCGTGGGAATCGCCAAGGGCGCCGACCGCAACGCCGGGCGCGAAACCTTCTTTGTCGAGGCGCGTGAGCCGTTTCGCCTGCCGCCGCATGATCCCGCGCTGTATTTCGTGCAGAGGCTGCGCGACGAGGCGCATCGCTTCGCGATCGGCACGCACCGCGCCAAGCGCAAGAAGGCTTTCACGGCCAATCCGCTCGATGAGATCGCCGGCGTCGGCCCCGCGCGCAAGCGGGCGCTGTTGCTGGCGTTCGGTTCGGCCAAGGCGATCGCCGGCGCCGCGCTCTCCGATCTGGAGAAGACGCCCGGCGTCAACAAGGCCACGGCGCGGCTGGTGTTCGAGCATTTTCAGCGCGGGGAGTGACTCGCGAGGCGCGCGCAATTTGCGTGGCGTCCTATCTCCTCGCGAATGTATACGTTGCTGTAATATAGTTGATGATGTCTATAAATAATTGCAGATGCGCGGCCATGTTTTGTTTTGATGTTGATCTCGTGTCGTTCGACGATGTTGACAATCTCGGCCGCGTATACATTTGATTGAGGTCTAATTTTGTTGACTTAACGGATTCCGCGCGAATAAATACGTTTATAGGTTGATTCGGCGCATGTGTTTCGTCGACATTCCTCTTCAAGGAGGCAGGCAATGTTCGTTATCGTGGACGAGAGAGAACTCGTGACGAATGGATATGCGTGTCGATTCGACCAGGAAGGCATCGCCTCCGCGGCTTTTTGCGGCGGTCAGTTCGTCGACTGGGTGGACAGCGCCATCGAAGGCGACGTGCGGGCCGTGGAGGCCTTTCTGATCGGCGAATGTCCCGAGCGCGAGGAGCTGCCGAAACTCATCCGGCGCCGCTCGCAAGCGCCGGTCATCGCGCTGAACGAAGCGCCATCGCTGGAGCAAACGCTCGACTTGTTCAGCTCGGGCGTCGACGACGTGGTGCGCAAGCCCGTGCACATCAAGGAGCTGCTGGCGCGCGTGCACGCCATCCGCCGCCGGGCGGAGGCGCGCCAGGATTTCGCGGGGGCGGGACCGATACAGGTGTTTTTCGACGGCCGCGATCCCCTGGTGAATGGCGAGCCGTTGCCCCTGCCGCGGCGCGAGTTGCGCATGCTCGAATATTTCGTGCTCAACAAAGGTCGTCGTCTCGGAAAATCGCAAATATTCAACGCGGTTTATGGTCTCTTCGATGAAGCCATAGAAGAAAACGTGGTCGAAAGCCACATCAGCAAGCTACGCAAAAAACTACGGGCGCGGCTGGGTTACGATATTATCGAATCCCAGCGCTTTCTGGGTTATATGCTGTCTCAATCGCCGCGCGAGGCTCGCGAACCCGCGATCGCCGCGGAGCGGAGGCCGTAGCCGGGGCTTCCGGGCGGCTTGGATCGACCGACCTCTCCGAAGCCAGCGCCTCGCCGCGGCGATCCTCAAGCGACGGCCAGCCGACGCGACTCCCTTGACGACGGGAGCGACGTCATCGCATTCAAGCGCCATCGGCGATGGGCGCTGGCGCCTCGGCGCTGTCCGCCTCGGCCAAGGCCGCTACGAGCTCGACGATGCGCTTGCGCACTTTCGGGTCGCGGATACGCGCGAAAGAGCGATTGAGGTGAACGCCTTCCGCCGTGGCGAGAAAATCGACAACGAATTGCGATCGCTCTTCTTGAAATCCTTGAGCCAGCTCTCCGTCCGGCGTCGGCGCGCCCTCGAAAAAGAACGAAGGCGGCACATTCAGGGTCTTGGAAATCTGCTGCAGTCGGCTGGCGCCTATGCGATTCGTGCCTTTTTCGTATTTCTGAACCTGCTGAAATGTCAGTCCGAGCGCGTCGCCCAGCTTTTCCTGGCTCATTTTCATGAGCACGCGCTGCATCCGAACGCGGCTGCCGACGTGACGGTCGATCGGGTCGGGTATCTTGGTCACGATCGCAAACCTCCGCTGCGTTTCAAGGACATAGGCTCATTATCGCGTAGCCCGGTAAAGACCGCAACGAGCTTAGGCGCTGGAACGCCGTTCTCGACAATTTCGTCGCGAAAGGTTTCGACGCGCCGGGTCCCCCCGGCGTTTAAAAGTCCGTTGACGGGCAAGCATGCGCCTTCGATTCTTGAAAGGCGGCTCGGCGATGGCGCCGCGGGTTTCAAAATCTTGGGGCGCGGGGACGTTGTTCGAACTTCCATTTATGATTTTTGACGTCATTGCGGTTTTCAATCGCCGAGACGTCGCGAGCGTAAAAACGGTTCGCCGCTGTTCACTGAAATCGGCGTAAACCCCACGCGGATCGTGGGACCCGCGCGTGGCGGCTCTATATTTAATCTTGCGATATCAGGGTGTTAGAACAAAATATGGTCGGAGTGAGAGGATTCGAACCTCCGACCCCCTCGTCCCGAACGAGGTGCGCTACCAGGCTGCGCTACACTCCGACACGGCGACTTGCGTCGCCATGGCCTACCGCCGCGCGGCCGGCCGTGGACGCGCATCGGCGTCCGGGGCGGTATATAGCTTTCCCTCGCGGCGACCGCAACATAAGTTTGCCTAAAGTGGGCTTGGGCGGGTCAAAATCGCCGGCGCTCCAGCGTGACGAAGGCGAAGTCCGCATCGTCCCTGTCCCCGCGCGGCTGGGTTTCTCGCCTTGTTTCGCGCCAATGCGCCATGTCCAGCATCGGGAAAAACGCGTCCCCTTCGGGCGCCAGCGCGATTTCCGTGAGTTCGATTCGCGCGGTGTCGTTGAGGAGGGCGCTGTAAATCTCGCCTCCGCCGCCGATCATGATCTCCGACGCGCCCATCTCCCGTGCCGCCGCGCGCGCCAGGGCGAGAGCGGTTCGTGGATCGGAAGCCGTGGTCGCGTCGGCGGCGCTAAAATTTGGCTCTCGCGTCACGACGATGATCCGTCGCCCGGGCAACGGCCGCTTGAGCGATTGAAAGGTCCGCCGCCCCAGAATCAGCGGCTTGCCCATGGTCAGCGCCTTGAAATGCCTGAGATCGCTGGAAACGCGCCAGGGCATGGCGTTGTCGGCGCCGATGACCCCGTTGCGCGCGACCGCCGCGACGATAACGAGTTCCGGGGCCATGGCCACCTCTTTCCCTATACCGCGATCGGCGCGGCGATCGCCGGCCATGGATCGTAACCTTCGATTTCGATGTCCGCGTATCGGGTCTCGAACAGGGCTCCCGGAGCCAGTCTCAATCGCGGCAAAGGGCGCGGATCGCGGGTAAGCTGTTCGCGCGCCTGGTCGACATGATTGAGATAAAGATGCGCGTCGCCCAGCGTATGGACGAAATCTCCGGCGACGCAGCCGGTCTCGCGGGCGATGAGGTGGGTCAGCAGCGCGTAGCTCGCGATGTTGAAGGGAACGCCGAGAAACACGTCGGCGGAGCGCTGATAAAGCTGGCAAGACAACCGCTTTCGCCCATCCGTCTCCTCGACATGAAATTGGAACAGGCAATGGCAGGGCGCGAGCGCCATTTTGTCCAGGTCCGCGGGATTCCAAGCGGAAACGATCAGCCGTCGGGAAAACGGATCGCGCTTTATGTCGTCGACCACTTTCGCGATCTGGTCGATGACGCGCCCGTCGGGACAGGCCCAGGCGCGCCATTGCCGGCCATAGACCGGGCCGAGCTCGCCCGAGGCGTCGGCCCATTCGTCCCAGATCGTCACCCCATTTTCGCGCAGGTAAGCGATGTTGGTGTCGCCCTTCAAAAACCATAGCAATTCGTGGACGATGGACTTCCAATGCAGCTTCTTCGTCGTCAACAGCGGAAACCCCCGCTCGAGGTCGAAGCGCATTTGATGACCGAACAGCGATAGCGTTCCGGTGCCGGTGCGGTCCTGCTTGCGTCGGCCTTCGCGCGGCAGCAGTTCGAGGAGGTCGAGATATTGTCGCATCGTTCGATTTAATCGTTTCGAGCGGCGACGTCCATTTCGCGCGCCGCCAGGGGCCATCCGTCGCGCGGCTCGATTTACGCGTCCCCGAGGGGCAGCCGCGTTTCGAAGATCGAGCCGGCTCCTTTCTGGCTGGTCACCTTTATGCTCCCAAGATGCAAATCCACGACAATCTTCACCAGAAACAATCCGATTCCCGTTCCGATAATACTGGCGACGTTTCCGCCTCGATAATAACGTTCGAACAAATGAGGCATATCAGCTTCCGGAATGCCAATTCCTTCGTCTTGCACGCGGACGACCATCTCGTTCTCGTCGAGCCTCGCGCTCAGGCCGATTTTTCCGCCTCCGGGAGAATATTTCACGGAATTCGCGACGAGATTACTAAATGCCTGAAACAGCAAATCCTTGTCCCCAAAAATTTTTAGGGGATGATAGCCGAGGTCTTCAATTATATTGGCGTTGGTTGATATTTCTCTATGCAGCTTGCAGACTTCATGGAGCAAAGCGCGCATGTCGAACTCACTTTTGTGCAGATACAGGTTTGGTTTTTCATCGAAAAACTTACTTGACCGCAGTATGTTGTCTATCATCGTGGTCATGCGCTTGATGGCGACCCGTATTTTTTTCGCTCTCTCGGCCACTTTTTCGTACGACGCCGGCTCCTGAGAGTTGATCAGTCGTTGGGCGTGCCCATCAATAATGGTCATTGGCGTGCGAAATTCGTGGGAGGCCATCGAAATGAAATTTCGTTGTTGTTGATTCAGACCGCGCTCATGAGCGAGCTTTTCCTCGAGCATCGACGCCTGCGACGCCAATCCTCGTTGGCTGACCTTCAGTTCTACGGCGTTGCTTCTAAAGATGGCGACGGCGCGCGCCATTTCGCCGAGCTCGTTGCCGCGATCGGCGTCCGATATATCCACGTCCGTTTCGCCCTGGGCAAGCGAATGCATGCAGTTCGCGAGTTTTTTTAGTGGGAACGCCACCGTTCGCGTCACATACAAAAGAATAACCAGAACGGTGAACGCGCCGAGCGCCACCGCCGCGCTGATATAGTTCCACGCCTCTCGAACGGCCGCGGTGGCGCGACTGCTTGCTTGTTGCGCGAGCAAGTTGTTTTGGTCGTTCAGCTTTTCCAGTAGATCGCTCGCCGCGCCAAAGGCCGCCGCGGACGGGCCGAAATATATGGCGACGGCGTCGGCGTTGTTCCTCGCCGCGCTCTGCTTGAAGACGCGCTCGGCTTCGACTCGATAGGTTTTCCACACATGCTGAAATTGCGAGTATAACGCGCTCTCGAAACTGTCGTGCATGACGCTTTCGTAATTACGCTCCGACTGGGCGATCGCTTCGTCCAGTTTTTTCGCCTCCATTGAATTGTCCATGAGATTGGCCGCGCGGGGAGACAGCAGAAAATTTGCCTCCATGGCCCGGAAATCCGACGTGTAGTTGTTTAAATCCCCAAGATAGCGCGTGCTTTTTAACCATCTGTCGCGTATCGATGAGGACTCTTTGTTGAAATCATCAAGTCTAATTAATCCAAACAGACCAAACCCGATTAAAATAGCAAATAATAGAGCGAAAGACGCCGTAAGACGAAAGCCAATTGTCTGAGTTAACCTCATCTTGGTTCTATGGCTCTATGAATCCCGCGATCGTCGCCTGCACGACGGCTTGAATTCGCGTGGCGACGCCAAGCTTATCCCTGGCGTTGTTGAGATGAAAATTGACCGTTCTTTCTGAAATGGACATGATCAATGAGATTTCCTCGGACGTCTTTCCCCGCGCCGCCCACATAAGGGCTTCTATCTCGCGGTCATTAAGGTCGCGGCGCGACGGCCAGGGGTTCATTCTCGCGACGTTTTTGATTCGGGCGTTAATAATCGCGTGCAGCAGGCCAAAATCGATGGGCTTCGCGACATAATCGTCCGCGCCCAGCAGTCGCCCCTTCAGTTCGTCGTTTCGGTTATTCAAAGCGGTCAAAAATATGAAGGGCACACGCGCGAAGCGCGGAGCGATGGCTTTCAGGCCTTCCAGAATTTCGAAGCCGGACATGAAGGGCATGTTGATGTCGGAAAGAATAATGTCGGGTTGCGATTTGAGCAGCAACGACCAACCGTCTCGCCCGTCATGGGCGACGATCACCGTGAAACCCCTGTTTTCCAGCTCCTCCGCGATGAGCTCGGCCGTATCCCGGTCGTCCTCGATGCAAAGGACGACCTTGCGCTGCCTGTCGATCGATCTGTTGACGGGGGCGATCCTGGAGGTGTTTAGCGGCGCGCGCGCAAGGGAAGTCGATGCATTCGGCATTGGGCGCCCCTCTGATTGACGCGCGACAGGTCATTCCGGTCCAGCGGGGTCGAGATAATCTGGCGAGGTCGATAATGGCTATGTGTTTGCCGTAGGGATTCCATATCAGTCCATGTGGCATATCGTATCGCCTGCCTAACGCTCCGACAATAAATAATGCCTGCTTCCTTACAAGCGAGCGCTTCCTGTGTTCGCGATAATACATTTATTTGTAATGATATATGATCGTCGCCGATCACGTGGGGCGGTTCGGTTGGCGCTGGTTTTGTTGCGTTTGTTTATAATGCTCGCTCACCATGATTGCCAAGATTGCGATATGATGAGCGGACAGAATCGGATGCGTCCATGTTTCTCGCCTCATGCGCCGCCGCAGGAATGTTCGGAGTCGGGCAGGCGCCAGCTCTTGCGCGTGCGCAAATTGGTGGTGTTGTAAATCTTGCCGCGGTCGTCGCCCTTGGGGCAATTCAGCGGCGTGCTGATGAAGCACATGCGCGCGCGGTCGCCCTTTCGTGATTCTTCTATGGCGGGCAGCGTCTCGTACGACACCTGGTAGCCGCCATTGGCGAAGCGCACGGCGCTGCCGGAGCCAGGCACGGGCTTATTGGTCACGCCGTCCACGAGCCGCGTCTCGACGGATTCTATGGTCGTGACGACACAGGCGCCGACGCGTGTCGGCAGCGCTCCGGCGCCGGCCGGCGTGGCGGAAATAATCGCGGCAAGGAGAGGCCAGGCGGCGCGGCGGAACATTTCGACCTCCTCGATAAAGCGTGGAGGGCGATGGTTCATCGCCCCGGCGCGAACGTAGCGGCCGCGACGAAAAGATCAACCGCCCCATGCCCTCACCAGTCTATCGGCGTCTCGCCATGCGCGCGCAGATAGGCGTTGGCCCTGGAGAAATGCCGACAGCCAAAAAAACTACGCGCCGACAGCGGCGAGGGGTGGGCGGACTCCAGCACCAGATGTTTTCGTCGATCGATATTGGCGCCCTTGCGGCGGGCGTAATTGCCCCACAGCAGAAACACCACCCCCTCGCGTTCCTCGCTCAGCGCGCGTACGGCGGCGTCGGTGAATTGTTCCCAGCCCTTGTTTTGGTGCGAGCCGGCCGCGCCTTCGCGCACGGTCAGCGTGGCGTTGAGCAGCAATACGCCCTGGCGCGCCCAGCGCGACAGATCGGGATCGCGCGAGACGGGATGGCCAAGATCCGCGTCCAACTCCTTGAAAATGTTTTGCAGCGAGGGCGGCGCCGCGACGGGAGGTTCGACGGCGAAGCACAGTCCATTGGCCTGGCCGGCGCCGTGATAGGGGTCCTGTCCGAGAATGACCACCTTGGTCTTATCGAAGGGGCATTCGTCGAAGGCGCGAAAAATCCGCGCCGCCGGCGGAAACACTTTTTGCGCCGCGTATTCGCCGCGCACGAATTCGCGCAGCGCCGCGAAATAGGGCTGCTCGAATTCGCCGGCGAGGCGTCGCCGCCAGCTGTCGTCGATGCGAACGGGTTTGTTCATCGCGCGGAATTTAGCACGGTAGGCGCGCGCGGCGCCCGGCCGAACTCAAAACACTCACAACTTTTGCGACAGGCCCATGAAGAGCCCGCGCCGAGCGCCATATTGCGGCGCGAACACGCCGATGCCACTTCCGTCCCGCAGTTCATATTTGCGGTCGAACAGATTGACGATATCGAAGCGCAGCGTGAGCGGCTTTTCCGAGGAGACGAGTTCGAACTCGTGCGAAGTCCCCAAGTTCACATTGAGATAGGCGGGGACGTGATCCATGTTCGCGAAGCCGGAGCGCAAGCCGCTGCCATAGGTCGCGCTCACGCTCAGCAGCGTCTTCTCGAAGCGATAGGAGGCGCCCGCCGAGCCGGTCATGAACTGCGAATCGTCGATGTTGTGATAATTGTTCGACAGATAAAGATAGGTCGTGGGGTCGAGAAGATATTGGTTCGAGATCACGTCCTTGGCGCGAGTGACGTTGACGGCGAGATTGCCATAGGCTTTGAAGTCGCCGTTTTGATAGGCGCTTTTGAATTCGACGCCCTTGCTGAAGCCCTTCGCGTAATTGAACTGGGTCAGCACGACAGCCTGACCGAACTGGCCATCGTCGATCTGGTTGTTGGCGATCTTCGAATAGGCGTCGACGCCGACGTTGAGGCCTTCCAACAATTTCTGATCGACGCCGACGTCGAAATAATGCGCGCGCTCCGGCGCCACCGGATTGTTGAAGGGCGTGGCCGGCTGATTGGTCGTGTTGTTGAACAGCGCGAGATTGGTCGGGGTCGCCTGCGCCTGCATCGGCGGCGTGAAATAGCGCGCATATCCCGCGTGAATGCTCGTTCCTTCGACCGGCTTGTAAACGACGCCGAGGCGGGGGCTGAGTTGATTGGCGGCGACGAATTGATAAAGCTGATCGAAGCGCAAGCCGGAGTTGAGAACGAGCTTGTCGGTGATTTTCCACTCATGCTGGACATAGCCGCCGATGTTCCAGCCGGTTTTCGCGTTGAAATCGGTGATCGTGAAGGGTGTCGGCGCGATGGCGCCGCTGACGGGATCGACGGGCAAAACGGTGGAGCTGTTGGTCACGTGGGTCCGCTCGGCGCTGACCGCGAAGCCCGCGCGCAGCTTGTTGGCGTCGTCGATCCGGTACGAGCCGTCGAATTGCGCGCCATAAAGATCGCTTTCGCGCGTCACGTCGGAGGCTACGTCGTTGAAAACGAGATCGCCGAAGTCATCGGGAATGAAATGTATGCTGGCATGGCGTTCAAACACGGCGACCTGCGCGTCGAATTTATCGACCTTCGTTTGCAGCGCGAGGATATTGTAGAAAAACCTGTCGACTTCGTTTTCGTTGACCGCCGACGATGGATAAACAGCGGGGCCAAAGTTGCCGAGCGGCGCCTGACCCGGATTGTTCGGGATCTGAAAGCCGCTGGAAGACGCGCCGGAAATAAGACTCAGCCGCGTCGAATCGCCGAGCAGCGTCGACAGATAGCCGAAAAATTTGCCCTGTTCGGTGTGATCATGGATCGCGTTGAAACTCTGCGTCGTGTTTTCAATCCCCAGCGCGTTCCAATTGCCGCGCGCCGTGACGAAATACTGCGTGTCGCCGACGGCGCCGCCATGATCGAAGCTAGACGTGATCGTCTCGCGGCTGCCGCCATAGACGCCGACGTTGCCGGCTGGCGCGGAAAAAGTTCGGCTGGTGATGTCGAGGACGCCGGCGGTGCGAAGCCCGTATTGCGCGGGCACCGCCCCGGTCAGCAAGGACAGCCCGCCGACGAAACTCGTATCCAATACCGGCCCAAGACCGGAGACGCCTTCGGGCAGCACGACGCCGTTAATCCGATATTGGACGTTGGCGTATTCGTTGCGCACATGGAAGTTCGGATTGGAGACCGCGGAATCGGAGGAAACGCCGGGCGCCTGCAATATGACCTTGTCGATGGGCGTGTTGTCGCCTTGCGGCAAGGTTTCGATGTCCTCGCGGCTGATGGCGAAGGACGAAGCGCCGGTTTTGGGGAGGAGTTCCTCGCGAGCCTGGTCGAGCGCCCGCGTTTTGCGATCCAATTCTTGCTGGGCGGTCGGGGCTTGCGCGGGTGGTTGCGACGATTGCGAAGGCGGCGCGGCGATGGCCGGCCGCGGTGGCGGCGGAGAGGATCGCCTCGGCGCGGCGATCTCGATTTCGGGCAACGCTTCCTGCGCGCGGGCGTCGGCGACGCAAAGGCCCGCGACCAAAGCCAGCGCGAGTGTTTCCGCGAGGCCGGCGCCTTCCCCCAATCGCGCCGCCGGATCGCGGCGGCGCCGCGCGGCGTTGTGAGCGATGATTTTGGCCATTGCTTGCGTTCCATTCAGAAATGCGTCGCTCCTCGATAGTACACAACGAGAGCATGGCTAATGCTATTGAGCAATATATGAGATCGTCAATCGTCAAAGCGGTAGATTGGAAGCCTTATAAGGCTGTTTTGTTCCAAGCAGCCTGGATCCGTTCCAAGGTAATATTATCCGCGAAGTTGAAATCGCTACACTGGAATTGTTCCATTTCCAAAAAGGGGGCGCCGCGGCGGTTGTTTATTTGATTTCCGTTCGCTCCGTCCGCGCGCGTCGTGGCCGTCGACGCGCGATTGATCGCGCTCCGAAGCCGCTTTAAGCGCGCCCGTCCGCTATTCGCTGGCCGGGCATGCGGCGGTCGGCGCGCCGGCGTCGCCGACGAGATTTGCGCCGACGATTTTTTCCGCGCGGGCTTTTGAC
>JBAUVQ010000502.1:0-8025 GCA_049583305.1 Methylocystis sp. | reverse complement strand
TGGGCGAGCTGGCGAAGATCGACGCCCTTGGCCGAAAGATTCTTGTAGCGCGCCTCGACGGCGCCGGCCGCGGGCTTATCGGTCGCGCCCTTATCGCCCAAAGCCTTCTCGCTAAAAGTTTTCTCGCCCAAAACCTTGGCGCTCTGCTCCAGCGACGCCGCGTGTAGCGCGCCGATGCGGCCGGAGACGACATCCTCCAGCACGACATCCTTGTAGACGATGCGCGTCTCGCGTCCGCCGGCCTTGCTCTCGCCGGTGATTTCGGGGATGACGACGCGCTTCGCGGTCACGCGCGCCAGCTTTTCGTCGAGCGGGGTCTTGTCGGCCGGATCGGCGAGCCGCGCGAGGTCGGCGCCGGATGCTCCGCCCTCCACGGTGAAGCGGGGGATGCGATACGCCATTCCGCCGATTTCGAGCACGAGCCCCGCGGGCGGCGCGGCGGTTTCCGCCCGCGCGGCGAGGCCCGCGAGCAGCGCCGCCAGCGCGGCCACGATGAAACGAGAGGACGCGAACCTCACCGGCGCTCCTTCACGTGGCGGTCTCGGCGCGTTTCTTCTTCTTGAGGACAATGGTGATCTTCTTGCCCTTCTTGGAAATCTTCACGGATTTCAACTTGCACGCGCCCGAGGCGACATTGCCGCCCAGACCGTCCATCCATTCGCGCACGAGCGCGCTGTTCGTCATTTCGTCGACGCTTCTGTCGAGCACGGCGCGCCTCCCTGTCGCGGCCAAGCATAGCAGGCGGACGCCAGATTCGCCAACAATTCGAACAAGGAAGGGCGCTTCGCGCTACGCCGCGGCCAGGCTCTCGAACAGCGCGCGGCCGTCGATTCCGCCGACCAGCGGGTCGATCAGATTCTCCGGATGCGGCATCAGGCCCAGCACGTTGCGGCCGGCGGAATAAATCCCGGCGATGTCGCAGCGCGAGCCGTTGGGATTGGCCGCGCCGCCGATTTTTCCGGCCGCGTCGCAATAGCGGAAGGCGACCAGCCCCTCGCCCTCCAGCCGCGCCAGTCCTTCGTCGTCATCCTCGTAATTGCCCTCGCCGTGGGCGATGGCGACCTCGATGATCTGGCCCTTGGCGTAGCGCTTGGTGAAAGCCGTATCGTTCCGCTCGACGCGCAGATGCTGCATCTTGCAGACGAAGCGCAGATTGGCGTTGCGCATCAGCACGCCCGGCAGCAGTCCACTCTCGCACAGGATCTGAAAGCCGTTGCAGACGCCGAGCACCAGCCCGCCGCGCGCGGCGTGGGCGCGCACCGCGTTCATGATCGCGGCGCGTCCGGCGATGGCGCCGCAGCGCAGATAATCGCCATAACTGAAGCCGCCGGGCAGCACGACGAGATCGACGCCGGCCGGCAGCTCGTGGTCGTCGTGCCAGAGCATCGCCGGTTTTACGCCCGTGGCTTGCGTCAGCGCGCGGGCCATGTCGCCCTCGCGATTGGAGCCGGGAAATACGATGACGGCGGCTTTCATGATCAAATCTCGATCGCGTAGTTCTCGATCACGGTGTTGGCGAGCAGCTTTTCGCACGCGGCGGTCAGATTTTCGCGCGCGACATCCTTATCCGCCGCGGCGATCTCGACATCGAACACCTTGCCCTGCCGCAGGCTGGCGACGCCAGGAACGCCAAGCGACGCGAGCGCGCTTTCGATGGCCTTGCCCTGGGGATCGAGCACGCCGTTCTTCAAGGTGACGATGACGCGGGCTTTCATGGACTCTTTTCCGTCGCGGGAGTTTGGCATGGGTTAGCGGCGCCGGGGCGAAAGCGCAAGGGTTTTGGGGCGGGCGTAAGGCCGCTCGGCGAATGCGCGCCGCCGCGCCCATCGACTCCTCGAACCAAGATCAATGGTTTAGAATCAACTGCAAGTTCTGCGAGATCAGCGTGACGACGCCGCCGATGTCCGTCGCGCCGACGACATGCGCGTTGACGAAGCCGGACGGACTGACGCCGACCAAACGCACCACCTCGTCGCCCGCGTGAACGGCCGTTTCCGCGTGATGGGTCGCGATGAAATATTCGTCGCCCTGATAGCTGAAGTAAGCCACGCCCGGCGCGCCCAGCGCCGCGACGGCGGCGTTTTCGGCGGCGAACAGAGTGGCCGCGTTCGTGGCGACGGGGTCTTCATTGGCGATATGCCCGCTGTGCGTGGCGCTGAAAACCATCATCAGCCCGTTGGTCGCGCCGATGACATTGGTGAGTTCCGCCGGCGCCGTGGCGGCGCTGAGGGAGCCGTCGACCGCCGCGCCGCTGTCCACGACGAGCAGCGGGTTCGCGCCGGCGAAAGTCACCGTATCGCCGATCGCCGTCCCCGCGCTTTCGGGCGATCCATTGACGCCCGCTCCAACCACGATGATGTCGCCGGCGCGGAGGAGAGCGTCGAGCCTCGCCACATAGGCTATCGATTCCGGTCCTCCCAAACCAAAAAACGCAAGTGGCGGCGCGGCCCCTAGCCAAGCTTCAAACGAAGCGTATTCAAACGCGCCGTTGGTGTTCTGTGAAACGCTCATGACTACCTCCACTCGAACAATTTTTTTATGCCGCGTTGACGCTCGCGACTTTCTTTTCACATGCTCCGCGAACGATCGCCGTGCGCCGGCGCACCCTCGGACTTGTTTGGCGAGCCGGCTTCGTTGTCACTGCGACAGCCTAGCCTGCTGCACCGCCTGGAGAAACAGTTTTTGGATGCCGGCCGTGATTTCTTGCGGCGAGGTCGCCATCGTGAAATAGCCGGGCGAAGCGCATTCCTCCATCGCGGGGGAGAGATTGGGTTGCGCGTCGTTGACCTTGAAGTCCTCGCTATTGGCGTAGTTGGTCGGGCTGGCGAAGGCCGGATAGGGAATCTGCATCACGGCGACGGTGACGCCGCGCGCTTTCAGCGCCGCGCACACGCTCGGGTCCATCGCGCGGATCGACACGGTTTCGCCCTGGGGCGTCGGATAGGGCGTCACCCCCGGCCATGCGCCGGTCGCGGTGACGTAATACTGGCTGTCCTCCATGCCGTCCGAAACGAAGAACACGAAAGGCAACGTGTTGGTCGCGGTGGAGCCGTCGCCGACCGAGACGATCTTGGCGTTGATGTCGTTGAAGATGTTTTCGATATGCGTGCCGCCCGCGCCGAGGAACGCGGTGTCGGGAGGCGAATTGGAGGTGACGCGGTAATTCGGGTTGAACGAAGACGCGAACACGCTGTCGTTGCCGGTGTCGAGCAGCGCTCCGAAACTGGTCGAGCCGCTGACCGGATCGTAGTTGATCGCGGTGGCGACGGAATAGGCGTCGCCGGTCAGATCGGACGTGAGATCGACATAGGTGTTGGCGTCGGTGATGAAGGGATAGACGCCGACGCGATATTGATTGGGCAGCGTCTGCGTCGCCTGCGCCAGGGTCATCAGAGTCGCGACGCCGGCGCCGACCGCGTCGATGCGCAGCTGGATGTTGTTGGCGCGCGCGGTGGCGTAACTCTGCGAGCCCGAGAAATGGCAGGCGAAGAAGCAGCCGGAGGCGTCGGGATTGATCGCCGCGAGCTGGTTCTGGGCCGCCGGCGTCGACGGCAGGCCCATCGACGCGGACACGTCGAGCAGCAGGTAGAAGTCGAGATATTTTCCCATCGTCAGCGTCGCCGTCGCGCCGCCTTGCACCGCCAGCGTGTCGACGCCGACGAGACCGCCGAAATTGGATTTGACGGAGGCGCTGTAGGAGGCGGTCGCGGTGACCGTCTGCCCGACGATGTCCACCGTGACGGTGGGCGTCGCGGTCAGATTGGCGCCGTTGCGGCCGGCCTGCGCGAGGAACAGCTGACCGCCCTGCGCCTCGCCGGCGGCGATGGCGATCGGGCCGTAGTTGGGATTGGAGGCGGATATGCCGATGATCGTCGACTCCGCGGTCTTGATCGCCGCGAGCGCGGCGGCGTCGGCGGCGGCGTCGAGGCGCGCCTTGACGCTCTGCGTGACGCCGTAATCGGCGGCGACGCCGGCCGCCAGCAGCAGCGGGATGATCGACACCCCCATGACGATCGCCACGGAGCCGCGCTTGTCGGCGGCGAAGCGCTCAAAAATGGAGCCGCGCTTGTCGGCGGCGAAGCGCTTGAAAAAGGAGCCGCGCTTGTCGGCGGCGAAGCGCCCGAAGATGGAGCCGCGCTTGTCGGCGGAGGCGTTGGAGGAGCTGTTGGTTTTCATGATCAGAACCCCGGGCAAGTCGTGACGAGATTGTCGCCGCCGGCGACGCTGTATTGGAGGTAGGAATTGCCGGTCAGGTAACGCGGCTGCATGTAGGCGGAGCGATGTATCGTCACCGCCGGCAGCAGGTTCGCGCCGAACAGCGGCGAGTAATTGAAAGCCACGTCGACCGTGATCAGCGGCACGGGTCCGAAGGCGTCGGCGGGCAGCGTCGTCGGCTGGGAATTCTGCGTGTCGGGGACGGCCTGCAGCTGCACATCGCAGGGGCGCGACACCGCGTTCGGGCCGCTGCTCCACGCGACCTGCGCGATGTAATCGCAAGCGTTCACGCAGTTCGGCACGGTTGGGGTGAAGACGATGCTGCTCATCGACACCGCGATGTCCTGGGCCCAGGCGATGCCCTTGTTGGCGCTGTCGGCGAGCACGGCCGGGAACAGCACCGGCGTCGAATCCTGCGCGAAGGTCACGTCGACAGGCGACACCAGAGTGTCCTGCGCGAGCTGTTCGGCGATGGAGTTGGCGGTGATTTCCAGCCGCCGCGTCATCGAGATATAGCGGTCGAGTTCGACGAAGCCGAGCAGGGCCAGCAGCAGAAACGGCAGCGCGAAGGCGAATTCGATCATCGCGAGGCCGCCCTGGGCCGTTCTAAAGATGTGGAGCGTTTTCCTCATGATCAGCACCCCGCCGTTCCCGTGATCGTGAAGGGTTCATTCTTGAAGGTGGCCGTCGATTGCAGCATCCGCACGGGATAGCCGTTGTAGGTGGAAGCGCCGGCCGCGAGATAGCCCGTCGTCAGCAGCGGCAGCGGATAGACCACGTCGACGACGACATAAGAAGCGTTGGCGCCGACGCAGTAACCGTTCTTGCTGTTGTCGAGCGCCGGCGTGACCAGCCCCGTGCCCGCCGCGTTGATGAATTGCATGTAGGGCGACGGCGCGGTGAGCGACGTCGGCTCCGCGAACACGGAGACATTCACGAACACGTCGTTGCAGTTCATCGTCGACGGCAGCTTCGGGCACAGGATCTGGTCGCGGAACTCTTGGGCGCTCAGCGGCTGGCCGGCGACCTGGGTGTTCTGCACGACGCCGGTCATGATCAGCCGCGCCGTGGACTGCACGGCGGCGTCCATGCGCGATTGCGTGAAATTGCCCCAGCCGATCTCGATAATGCCGAGGATCAGGAACACCAGCGGCAGACAAATGATGGCGAATTCGACCGCGGTCGAGCCGCGCGCGTCGGCGGCGAAGCCGGGCCGGTTGGCGGGATGTGATTGCATGCTCATCCTCTGGTCACTCTAGGCTGTGTCGATCTGACACTTCATAGGGTGGGAGGATGTTCATGTTTCCTTAATGAATCCTTCCGGCGATATTCGAAACTGCTGGCGATTCGCGAATAAATTGTCCGTGTTCACTATTAGGGTTAAATTAACCATGCGCGCGGCGGCCCGGATTTGCTCGGTTTTCACGCGGCGCGGGATGGAGAAGGCCGCGCCGATCAAGCCCGCGCCGCGCGGTCTTCCCCGTCCCGCGCCGGGCCGCCCATCGTTAAAAACCGGTTAAGCCGCGCCAAGCCGCTTGAGATGACCTCCGGTCCGGCGACGCGCTCTCCACCAAAAAAGCCCGCGACGCCAACCGCGGCCGCCAGGACATTTCAAAGCAACGCCCGGCCGGCCGGATCTATACCGCAAGCGCGCGCCATCCGTGTCATGGCGGCAAAGTCTCGAAAAATGTGCGACATAGCCGTGGCGCGTCGTCATTCGTACTGGTAACTTCGCGCCCGCAAAAGGTACTTTTTCTTCCTGCGGCGGGTGGGACATGGATTTTGAAAAGGCGATGGAGCGCATAACCGAACTCGAGGCCAAGCTTTCGGCGATGCATGGGGAGTTGGAGTTCGCCAGATCTCGTTATGACGAGTTGCGTCATCGGATAAAGAACGATTTGCAGTCGCTCATGACCTTGGCGTCGGCGCAGGCCAAGGTGGCCAGGACTGATTATTGCGGGCGTTGTGTATCGCGACTAAGCAACACCGTCGCGCTGCACGACACGCTCGATCACGAGGAAGGCCAAGCGGTCCTCATGTCCACCCATTTGGCGACCCTCACGAGCATGCTCATGCGGGCGTTCGACGGTCGCTTCGAAACGCATGCATCGGTTGAGCAAGGCCACTGTCTCACGCATCGGCGCGCTCAATGCGTCGGACTTATTTATGCGGAAGCCGTCATGAACGCCATAAAGCACGCCTTTCCGAACCGTGCGCACGGGAATATCGATCTGTGCTTTCATCGCTTGGGCGACACTTTCGAAATGACGATCAGTGACGACGGCGTCGGCTTCGATCCAGCGCAGGCGCGGCCAAGGCACGGGATGCGCTTTATGTCGGAGATCGCGCAACAATTGGATGGCGCGCTGGAGTTCAAGCGTTTGCCCGTCGGCGCGATGGTTAGACTGACGTTCCCCGCGATCGACGGTCGTTAGGCCATGGGCGACGCCGCGACCATCCACGTCGTCGATGATGACCCGGCGGTTCGAGATTCACTGGCCTTGTTGCTGAAGGCCGAGGGTCAGCCCTGCCACACATATTTTTCCGCGCGGGCTTTTCTCGACGCCATCGGACAAGACGCGACCGGCTGCGTGGTGACGGACGTGCGCATGCCCGAAATGAGCGGGTTCGAGCTGCTGTCGGCAATGAAAGAACGCCACATCTCCATGCCGGTCATCGTGATCACCGCGCAGGGCGACGTTCCCATGGCGGTCGCCGCGATGAAACAGGGAGCGGTCGATTTCATCAAGAAGCCGTTCGACGGCGCCGTTCTGCTCGCCTCCGTTCGCGCGGCGCTGAAACGGGGGGAAGGCGAACGCGGGTCCGACGCCGAAATACAGGCGATGCGAGAAAGATTCGCGACCTTGACCAACCGGGAAAACGAGGTGCTGGAAGGATTGCTCAAGGGATTGCCAAATAAAATCATCGCCTATGAACTTGGCATCAGCGTGAGAACCCTCGAAGCCCACCGCGCCAAGCTCATGGCGAAAACGCAAGCCAGAGGCTTGGCCGATCTGGTGAGAATGGCGCTGGCGATCCAGCAAGACCCGCCCGGGCTGGGGAGCCAAGTCTATGACCCCGGTATTTGAGCGGATGATCCGCGTCGGCGAACCGGTTGCCGCCACTCTTGGCGGCAATGAAACGGCGGGTTGTCCACCCGCCAGTCATTGTCATCGCCGCCAGCGCCAATGTGCTCCATGCGCGCCGGTTTATGAAACAATGCGCTTGTGATTTTTTACGAAAGCCAATCAGCGGCCGGGATATGCCGGTCGCCCTCTGCCTAAAAATTGCCGTTGCTGTTGCCGAGGTTGAAGTTGCCCTTGTTTAAATTGCCGTCGCTGAAGCCGAAGTTGCCGAAGCCAACGTTGCCGTTGCCGACGCCTGGGTAGCCGAAGCCTGGGTAGCCGAAGCCCGGCTTGCCGAAACCGGGGTTGCCGAAACCTAAATCGCCGATGTGATGGTCCCTGCCCGCGCCGGGGTAGCCGGCGCCGGCGGCGCCGTTGCCCTGGTTGTCGCCAACGGCGCCATTGCCCAGGTTGTTGCCGGTGTTGTTATTGCCGTTGTTATTGCCGCGATTGCCGTTGCCGTTGCCGGTCCCGACATTGCCGTTGCCGTTGCCGTTGCCATTGCCGGAACCCACGCTGAGCGCGCCAGCCGGAATCGAAGACGCCAACAAAGAGGCCGCGGCGGCGGCCAGCAAGGTTTTCAGTTTCATATCCACCCCCCTGAACGAGAACGCCCGAATACGAAACCCGGGCTTTCGGGCTCCGATCCAACGAACTCAGCCCGGGTGGGTGACAGTGGACCAAG
>JBAUVQ010000501.1:0-1716 GCA_049583305.1 Methylocystis sp. | reverse complement strand
ACGGAATATTATGCGAGCCCCAGCGAATTCTTCACGCAGCGCCTATCGGAGGGCGTCGCGACCATCGCCGCCGCCTTCTATCCAAAGCCGGTCATCGTTCGCATGTCGGACTTCAAGACCAATGAATACGCCTCGCTGCTCGGCGGACGCGCCTTCGAGCCGGTCGAGGCTAATCCGATGATAGGCTTTCGCGGCGCGTCGCGCTATGCTAACCCGGCCTACGCGGAAGGCTTCGCGCTCGAATGCGCGGCGATGAAGCGCGTGCGCGACGAGATGGGCTTCCTCAACGTCAAGCTGATGATTCCGTTCTGCCGGCGCGTCGACGAAGCGGAGCGCGTCATCGCGCTGATGCGCGATCTGGGCTTGGAGCGCGGCAAGGAGGGCCTCGAAATTTACGTGATGTGCGAAATTCCCAACAATGTGATGCAGATCGACGAATTCGCGAGACATTTCGATGGATTCTCGATCGGCTCCAACGATCTCACCCAGCTCACGCTCGGCGTCGACCGCGATTCGGAAATCGTCGCCTTCGATTTCGACGAGCGCGACGAAGGCGTCAAGACGATGATCCGTCTCGCCGTCGAAGGCGCCCGGCGCAATGGACGCCACTGCGGCATCTGCGGACAGGCGCCTTCGGATTATCCCGAAATCGCCGAGTTTCTCGTTCGGCTCGGCATAGACTCGATCAGCCTCAATCCCGACACCGCGCTGAGCGCGACCATGCGCATTCTCGAACTGGAGCGCTCGCTCGGGAAGGACGCGCGATGACCGACGCGCCGGCCCTGAAGCCGATCCTGCTCAATGGCCTGAGGCTCGCTTGCCCCGCTTGCGGCGTCGGCGAGCTTTTCAAGAGCTATCTCAAGCGGCGCGACGCTTGTCCGCATTGCGGGGAAAGTTTCGCCGGACTCGACGCCGACGACGGGCCGGCGTGGCTGACCATTGTCGTCGCCCTGCATATCTGCGTGCCGCTGCTGATCCTCCTGGAGGACTATGGAACGCTTGGCGATTACGCCCAGTTCGCCATTGTCGTGGTGGTGATGGTCGTGCTCGTGCTGGCGCTGCTACCGCGCGCGAAAGGGCTGTTCATTTCCATTCTCTGGTGGAACGCCCGCAAGAAAGCCTGATGTCGCCGGCATGAACCCTCACTGGCTTTGGGCCGCCTTCACGCTGACGGCGGCGGCGAGCCAGACGTTGCGCAACGCCGTGCAGCACGATCTCGTGCAGCATATCGGCGCGGCCAACGCCACGTTCGTGCGCTTCCTGTTCGGCTTTCCGTTCTCGTTGGTCTTTCTCGCGCTGGCCTGCGCGTCGGCGGGCGCGCCGCCGCTCGCGCCAGACGCCGCCGCGCTCGGCTATCTGGTCTTCGCCTCGGCGGCGCAGGTTTTGGCGACGGCGCTGATGCTGCTCGCCATGCGCGAGAATTCCTTCGTCGTCGCCACGGCCCTGACCAAGACCGAGGCGGTGCAGATCGTGGCCTTCGGCCTGTTGTTTCTCGGCGACGCCGCGACGCCGGCGCTGCTGCTGGCGGTGACGCTCGCGACGTTCGGCGTCTTCGTGCTCTCCTTTCCGACCGTGGCGATTTTCGCCCGGCGCGACGCGCGCTCGAACTGGCGGGCGGCGGGCTACGGCCTGGCCTCGGCGGCGGCGTTCGGACTGTCGACGGTGGCGTTCCGCGCCGGCATTCTCGCGCTCGGCGGCGGCTCGTTCGTCCTCGCC
>JBAUVQ010000500.1:0-5438 GCA_049583305.1 Methylocystis sp. | reverse complement strand
AACAGAAACACGGGCGGCGGCGGAACAAAGGCTGGGGCGACGGCGCGCGCGGGCAGATCGGCGGCGCCGGCCGTCCCGGCGCAAAGCAAAGCGGCGGCGCAGGCGAGAACAGCGGATTTCATGTCCTGTCCTTCAAATGAGCAAGAGGGGGCCGACCCTGAAGCGGGGGGCTTCGGCGCTGGTCGCGGTTGGGCGGGAGCAGAGCCCGCCACTCCACGGATTGGATTAATAATTTAATGTTTGACATTAAAAAAATAGTGCGTCAAGATTATTTCGTCATCCGGGAGAGTTTTTATGCGTTGGTCGCCCCTTCATCGCATCGTCCTCGCCGCCTGCGCGACGCTTCTGCTTGCCGGCTGCGGACCCGTGTCCGCCGCCTTGCACGATCCACGCGATTTGCCCGCGTTCGAGCGCGATCCGCGCGTGCATTACGACGCCAACGCCAGGGGCTACGCCGAGGCGGTGGCGAAGCTCCTGCCGGCGGCGATCACGCGGGTCGAGGCGGCGCAAGGCGGTCCCTTCGCGAGACCCTTCGTGGTCGCCGCCTATCTCGACGACGACGCCTATGCGGCGGCGAATGGACTTGGCAGTCCAAAGGCGCGCGGCGTCACTTATTTCGATCGCGTCGCGATGTCGCCGGCGCTATGGCGCGAGGAGCCGGCCTATCTCGAAGCCGATTTCGTCCACGAGTTGTCGCACGAACATCTTTGGGGCCATCTCTCCGCCGTCGAGTATTTCCAGATTCCGGTGTGGTTCGTCGAAGGGCTGGCGGTGATGGTCTCGGGCGGCGGCGGCGCGCAGCGCGTGTCTGCGGAAGACGCGGAGCGCGAGATCGTCGCCGGGCGCGTGATCGAGACGCCGGACACGGCCTTTCTTTTCGGCAATCTCGGCGTCAAGCCGCCGCCGGCGCGCATGGAAAACGAGGACCAACGGGTCCGCATGCACATGGCCTACCGGCAGGCCGGCCTGTTCGTAAGCTTTTTGCGCGCGCAAAACCGTGAAGGCTTTAAAAGCCTGCTCGAGCGACTGATCAGCGGCGAGCGCTTCAAGCCGGCGTTCGAGGCGAGTTTTGGAACCAGCGTCGCGGCGATGCGGGAGCGGTTTTTGACGGTCCTGCGCGGCGCGGCGTCATAAGGCGAGTTCTCCTTCTCCCACTTGTGGGAGAAGGTGGCGCTTGCATAGCAAGGGTCGGATGAGGGGCGCTGCGGCGGGGTTGAAACTTCCCCGGACCCCTCATCCGTCACGCCTTCGGCGCGACACCTTCTCCCACCAGTGGGAGAAGGAGAGGCCGCTGTCCCCCGCCTTGATTCAGATGCGACTTTCAAAGGAACGCCACATGATCGACGCCGACACGTTCGCCGCCCCCGCCGCGCCGCCGGCCCTTCGCGACAAGATCGCCTGGATCTGCCAGACCGCGCGTTTCGCGGCGCTCGGCTACGCCGTATGGACGCTCTACATCAACGTGACCTATTGGAGCCACGTGACGCGGATCAACGATGGCTATGGCCACTTTTTGCAACGCGATCTCTCGGGCGTGCGGCCCTGGCAGCAGGCGGCGGCCTTCGGCGTGCATTTCGTCGTCTGGGCGCTCGCGGCCCTTGCCTGTTATGGCGCCTGGCGGTTGTTCACCGGCTATCTTCAAGGACAAATCTTCACGCCACGAAGCGCGCTCTGGCTGCGCCGCCTCGCGCTTTGCGGCATAGCGGCGCAACTGCTTGGAATTGTCGTTCGTCCGCTGCTGTCGGTCATTCTCACCATGCATTTTCCGGCGGGCGAAAAACTGCGCATCGTCAATATCTTCGCCATTCCCGACGACCTCTCGACGTTGCTGCTGCTGTTCGGGCTTCTGGCGCTGGCGCATATCCAAAAAACCGCCGCCGAAATCGCCGACGATCACGCGCGGATTGTGTGAGGGCCATGCCGATAATCGTCAATCTTGATGTGATGCTGGCCAAGCGCAAGATGCGCTCGCGCGACCTCGCCGCGCATATCGGCATCGCCGAGCAGAATGTCAGCCTGTTGAAGTCCGGCAAGGTGAAGGGCGTGCGCTTCGATACGCTGGAGAAAATCTGCGAGATTCTCGACTGCCAGCCGGGCGATATTTTGGAATACCGCCCGGAGGAGGAGGCGAAGTTAGGGCGATCTATCCCTTCGGCCCGCCGCGGGTGACGCCGACCTTGGCCGGGCGCAGCACGCGCTCGCCGATCGAATAGCCGGGCTCGATCACCTGCGCGACCGTGCCGGCGGGCTGGCTCTCGTCGGGGATTTCGAACAGCGCCTCGTGCTGATTGGGGTCGAAGCGGGCGCCCTGCGCCTCCATCTTTTTCACGCCGAAACGCGCCAGCCGCGACAAAAAGTCCCGCTCGGTGAGTTCGACGCCCTCGACCAGCGCCGCGACGTGCGGCTCCATCGCCGCGCGCGCTTCCGCCGGAAAACTGTCCAGCGCCCGGCGCAGATTATCGGCGAGCGCGACCGCCTCGCGGGCGAAGCTCGCCACTCCGTAGGTTTTCGCGTCGGCGATTTCCCGCTCGGTGCGGCGGCGCAGATTCTCCATCTCGGCCAGCGCGCGCAACAGGCGGTCCTTGACCGCCGCGTGCTCGGCGCGCAACGCCTCGAGTTCAGCCGAAAGATCGGTCGCCGGCGCCTCCTCCGCCGGCGGCGCGGCGGACTCCATTGATTCTGCGTCGGTTTGCGGCGTTTCGTTATTGGTCTGTTCGCTCATAATCTAAATCCATTTTCCCTTGCGCCCACGATATCAGGGCTCCACCGCGATAAATCAAGTCCGCTCGGCGTTGGCGAGATCCGCTCCCTTGGCCCCGCGCTTGTCGGTTGGCGCCGAGAAGATCTCCAGTAGCTGCCGTTTGATGGCCGCCTGACGCGATGGCGAAACGATTTTCCCGCCGGTCAAATCCTTGACATAGATCGCGTCCACCGCCCGCTCGCCGAATGTCGTGACATGCGCGGAAACGATGTTGAGGTTGAGTTTCGAAATCGCGTTGGTGATGTCGAACAGCAGGCCCTCGCGATCGAGCCCCGAAATTTCGAGCACGGTGCAATCGTTCGACAGGCTGTTGTCGATGACGACCTCCGGCGCGATTGAAAACGCGGCCGTCGGCGACGTTTTGGCGCTTCTCGCCTTGATCGCGTCGGCCACCTTCGCCTCGCCGCGCAGCGCCTTCTTGGCGAAGGCCGCGATGCGGTCGCCGCGCCGCAACTCGTCGTCGTCGAACGAAAAGGCGCGCGAACAGACGATGGTGTCGAGCGCCAGCCCGTCCGCCGTCGTGAAAATATGCGCGTCGACGATATTGGCGCCGCAGGCCGCGCAGGAGCCGGCGACCGTCGAAAGCAGGCGACGGTGATCCGGCGCGATCACCGTCAGCTCAATGGCGCCACGCTTGTTGTCGAGCGCGACGGCGGCGATGAGCGGCGCGCGCGCGTCGGCGAGCTGGCGCAGCAGGCGCGCGTGATAAATCTTGTGCGCGAGGTCCATCTTCAGCCAGTAGGCGGGATAGTGCCGCTTGGCGTAAGTCTCGAACTCCTCGTCGCTCCAATCCTTCAGCGCCTCGCGCAGCTGTTCCTTCGCGGCGGCGACGCGGCTCTTGCGGTCGACGGCTGAATGTCCGCCGCCAAGCACGACCTCCGTCTCCCAATAAAGCTGGCGCAGCAATTGCGCCTTCCACGCGTCGAGCACGCCGGGGCCGACCGCGTTGATGTCGCAAACGGTCAGCACGAACAGCATTTTCAGGCGTTCGATGGTCTGCACCACGGCGGCGAATTTCTCGATCGTGCGCGCGTCCGTGAGATCGCGGCTCTGCGCGACGCTGGACATCAACAGATGCTGTTCGACCAGCCAGGCGACCGTCTGCGACTCTCCCGGCGTGAAGCCGAGGCGCGGACACAGCGTCAGCGCGGTCTTCATGCCGGCGATGGAGTGGTCCTCCTTGCGACCCTTCGCGATATCGTGCAGCAGCAGGCCGAGATAAAGCACCTTGCGGTTGACGATGGTCGGCAATATGTCGCCAACGAGCTTTTGGTGCTCCGGCAGCCGTCCGGCTTCGAGATCGCACAGCCCGCCGACCGCGCGCAGCAGATGCTCGTCGACCGTGTAGTGATGATACATATTGAACTGCATCATCGCGACGATACGGCCGAACTCCGGGATGAAGCGCCCGAGCGCCCCAGTCTCGTTCATCCGCCGCAGCACGATCTCGGTGATGTTGCGCGATAGCAACAGTTCGAGAAACAGTCGGTTGGCCTCGGGATTGGCGCGCAGATCGGCGTCGATACGGCGTAGGTTGCGCGTCACCGCGCGCAGGGCGTCGGGATGCAGCGGCAGGCTGAAGCGATCCGACGTCCAAAACAGCCTGATGATATTGACGGGATCGCGCGCGAAGGCGTCTTCGTCGTGAACGCTGACGCGATCGTGGTCGATCGTGAAGGCCGGTGGCAACCCAGCCTTGGAGCGCCGCCGCAGCCGCCCGAAAAAACGGTCGAGCATCGCGCGCGGCTTGGCCTGCCGCTCCTCCAGCGCAGCGCAGACGATGGCCGTCAGATCGCCCACGTCCTTGGCGACGAGGAAGTAATGTTTCATGAAGCGCTCGACGCGCGATAGGCCAGCGCGGTCATGATAGCCGAGCCGAGCCGCCAACACTGGCTGGATGTCGAAGGAGAGCCGCTCCTCGGCGCGGCCGGTCGAAAAATGCAAATGACAGCGCACGCGCCACAAAAATTCGTCGCAACGCTCGAACAGGCTGTATTCCGCCGAGGTGAACAGCCCCGCCGCGACCAGCTCCTTCGCCTCGCGGACGTGGTAGACATATTTGCCGATCCAGAACAGCGTGTTGAGGTCGCGCAGCCCGCCCTTGCCCTCCTTGACGTTGGGCTCGACCAGATAACGCGAGGCGCCGGCGCGTTGCACGCGCGCGTTGCGTTCGTCGAGCTTGGCGGTCACGAATTCGCGCGCGTCGGCGCGCACGATCTCGCGGTCGAAGCTCTCGATCAACTCGTCGAACAACTCCTGGCTGCCAAGAATGAAGCGCGCCTCCAGCAACGTCGTGCGAATGGTCATGTCGGCCTTGGCCTGCCGCAGACATTCGCCGACGGAGCGCGTCGCGTGGCCAACCTTCTGACGCAGATCCCACAGCATGTACAGCATCGCCTCGACGACGCTTTCGCCCCATGGCGTCTGTTTGTAGGGCAGCAGAAACAGGAGGTCGATGTCGGAGCCCGGCGCGAGCGCGCCGCGTCCGTAGCCGCCGACCGCGACGAGAGTCAGCCGCTCGCCGAAAGTCGGCTTCTCCGTGACGTGAACATGACCGACGACATAATGATAGAGCGCGCGGATGATCTCGTCCTCCAGCTCGGACAAGAAGCGCGCGCAGGCGAGGCCGCGGCCGCCAGCTTCCAGCCGCGCCTTCGCGACGGCGCGCCCCTGGTCG
>JBAUVQ010000499.1:0-1693 GCA_049583305.1 Methylocystis sp. | reverse complement strand
GCTTGAGGAACAAGAACTGACGCAGCGCCTTTTCGCCGCCGAACGCATTCACATCGAAAACAGACGCGCCGAGACGAGGCGCCGCGCGGAAAAAGCGGGCAAGCGCTACGGCGACCGCACGAGGGCGCCGCTGACGGGCTTGGCGCTGTCGGGGGGCGGCATTCGTCGGCATCAGTGTGTCTCGGCGCGCTGCAAGCCTTGCATCGTCAGGCGGGCATAGAAGGCGTCGACTATTTGTCGACGGTTTCGGGCGGCGGCTACATAGGATGCAGCCTGACTGCGGGGCTTGATCGCGCCGACGGCGTCTTCCCCTTCGCGCATGACGAGGACTTCGGCGACACCGACGCCGTGCGGCATATCCGCGATTTTTCCAGATATCTCATTCCAAACGGTCTGTCGGACGTCGTGGTCAGTGTCGCGATTTTTTTGCGCGGGCTTCTGGCGAATATGGTGCTTCTCGCGCCGTTCATGTTCGGAGCGGCGTGGCTGACCCTCAAGTGCCATCCGAACGTCGAAGCGCTGCGGACGCCGCGCGTGTTGTGGTGGGATGCGTGGAAGTTGCTTCCCGCATGGGTTCCGGGAGGGGAGACGCCGCTGTGGTCGTCTCCGGGTTTCTACGTCACCCAAAATCTGTTGCTGATCACTCTGTCGGCCATTCTGCTGTGGGCCTTCCTCAAGTCATTGTGGACTTCGTCGCTGTGGCGCGGCTTCAAGGACATGGCGATCTGGAGCGACGTCTGCGAGCCGGTCTGGCGGAGTATTCTCCAGTTTTTCCATAGGCTCGCGCCGATCGTTTCCTTCGGCCGCTGGAGCGTCGACGGCAGTGCCGAGGACTTCAAAAATCCCGGCGACAGGAGCGACGAACTGCGCGGTCTGTTTCCGTTCTTCCTGCAGACACTGATTTGCCTCACGATGGTGAGCGCGCTTTTCGAGCTGCAGCCGTTCATCCTCGAGCGAATGCCGGACGTGGTCGCCGCTGTCGGCGCGCCGAAGAGCGCGACGCCGGCGACTCCTTCTTTGCCAGCGAATGTGGTGACCGTCATCTACAACTGGCTGACCGGCGTGACGCCTATACTGGCGCCCTTCGGAGCGCTTCTCGCCTTCTTGTCGAAGTTTCTGTTCAATTTCGAGAAGCTCGCCGATCGCTACTCCAACGCCTGGGCGCGCGGCTTGCTGAAATCCATCCCCTCCGCGGCGTGGTGGTTCGTCGGGCTCATTATCCCGTCGTTTCTATGGTATGCCTATCTGCGGCTATGCGAGGCGGGTCTCGTCGGCGGCCTGAGCGCGGATCCTCCGCTGGGCGCGGCGGCCTCCTGGCTGGCGGAGCCCGCGGGCGCGGCCGAGGCATCGCTGCTGTCTCTCCTGCCGCATCGGGCGTCGCTCGCATCGCCCGCTTTAACCGCTCTTATCGATTTCACCTCGCCTTCTCCAATGGCGCGGGCCTATTTCGCGCTGTTCGTCGTGTTTTTCATTCTGGCTCTGCTGATCAATCCCAACGCCACGTCGTTTTTCAGACTCTATCGCGACCGGCTCAACAAGGCCTTCGTGTTCAATCCAGATTCCGAGTCTCGCGACAGCAGAAAGGATTTGCGCGGCGTCAATCTCAAGCTGCATGAGATTAACACGGACCTTTGCCCTTATCCGATCATCAACGCCGCATTGAACCTCGAAGGATCGCAGTTCGCCAACAAGC
>JBAUVQ010000498.1:0-10235 GCA_049583305.1 Methylocystis sp. | reverse complement strand
ATCTTGAAGCGATCAGCCCCACGACGCCGGGATGCCAATCTTCGCTTCCGATGACGAGACAGGAAAGCCCGTTGGAGCGGCGCAGTTCCTGCTCCGCGGCGGCTTCGGCAAGCTCAAGCGTCAGCTTTTCGAGCGCTTGCCGCTCGGTGTTGAGGCGGTCCAGTTCTCGCGCGATACGGACGGCCTCGGTCGGATCGTCGAGCATGAGCAGGCGCGCTCCAAGGGCGGCATCGCCAATTCGCCCCCCGGCGTTGATGCGCGGACCGAGAACGAACCCGAGATGATAGGGTCTCGGAGGCCCATCCATTCGAGCGGTATCCATCAGCGCGTTAAGACCCACCCGGCCGCGGTTCCGCGCGACGGCCAGTCCCTTCACGACCAGGGCGCGATTAAGCCCGGTGAGCGATGCGACGTCGGCGACCGTCGCCAGCGCGACGACATCGAGTCCGGCCAGAAGATCCGGCTCCGGCCGCGCGCTTGTCCAGTGGCCGCGTCGCCGCAATTCGCGATTGAGCGCCACAAGCAGGAGAAAAACCACGCCCGCCGCGCAAAGCCGTCCCTGTCCCGAAAGGTCGTCCTGACGGTTGGGATTGACGACAATGCACGGCGGCAGAATTTCCGGCGCCTGATGATGATCGAGCACGATCGTCTCGAGCCCCAGGGCGCGCGCCTCCTCCAGCGCCTCGATGCTGGTCGTGCCGCAATCCACCGTCGCCAGCAGTCGCGTTCCTCGGGCGGCGAGTTCGCGCACGGCCGTGATATTGGGGCCGTAGCCCTCCAGAATGCGGTCGGGAATGTGAATGAGCGGCGGCGGGGCTCCAGCCGTCGTCAAAAATTGCGCGAGCAGGGCCGCGGAACAGGCGCCGTCGACATCATAGTCCCCGAAAATCGCGATTTGCTCTCCGGCCTCGATCGCCTCGACGAAACGCGCGACCGCGCGATCCATGTCCCGCAGCGTCGACGGATCCGGCATCATCTCGCGCAACGTCGGGTTGAGGTAGG
The DNA here is from genome assembly GCA_049583305.1 of Methylocystis sp. Classification (GTDB taxonomy): domain Bacteria; phylum Pseudomonadota; class Alphaproteobacteria; order Rhizobiales; family Beijerinckiaceae; genus Methylocystis. The sequence continues at coordinate 9,233 of JBAUVQ010000498.1, read as the reverse complement.
CGAGCGCGCCCGAGGCCTCGACGCCCCTGCCCGCGAGCACGCGAGCCAGCACGCCGTCCAGGCCGTGCGCCTGCGCGATTGCCGCCGCCCGCGCTTCTCCCGCGCCGTCGAGCCGCGCCAGCCAGCGTCGGCCAAGCAATGAGCTTTCGACGCCGAGGAAAGCGTCGTTCCGTGGATTAAACATGAAACGGCTCACCGGGGACCGGGCGCGCGCGACCGTGATGGGCGGCTCGAACTCCTAGCGCCTACGCTTCGCCGCGCAAATGCGCAACCCGGGTCGGCACCGGCGGATGCGAGTAATAGAACATGGCGTAAAGCCGATCGGGCGTGAGCGTCGCCAGATTGTCGCGAGACAGCCGCGTCAGGGCGGAGATCATCGGCTCCTCGCCCACCATCGCCTTGGCGAAATCATCCGCCTCGAATTCGGCGCGGCGCGACCGCCAGGAGAGGATCGGCGTTAGAATATGCATCACGGGCTCCTTGGCGAGCAGCGCAATAATCAGTCCCAGCGCCGGCTCGGCGGGCATCGAAAAGACCGTGGACAAGCCCGCCGGTCCCAGCGCCCAATGCAGCGCGGCGAACCCCACGAAGGCGAGCGCGGCCGCCAACCCGAGCATCTGCCGGATATGGCCATGTTTAAAATGGCCCAACTCGTGGGCGAGAATGGATTCGATCTCCTCCGGCGTGTGTTTGGCCAACAGGGTGTCGAAAAGAACGATCCGCTTGGCCTTGCCGAAGCCGGTGAAATAAGCGTTTCCGCGAGCGGACCGCCTGGACGCGTCCATCACATAGAGCCCTCCCGACTCAAAGCCGCATTTTCGCAGGAGAGCCTCCAGCCGGCGCTTCAGGTCGTCTTCGGCCAGCGGCGCGAATTTGTTGAACAACGGCGCGATATAGGTGGGATAGATCGCCATTATCGCGAACATGAATCCCATCGATCCGATGAAGGCGAAAAGCCACCAATAATCGGGGGAGGCGCGCAGCAGCGCGAACATCGCGTAAAGCAAGGGCGCGCCGATGACGAACTGCAGCGCTCCGGCTTTGAGCCAATCACCCATGAAATCGAGAAAGCCTTGCCGGTTGAAGCCGAAACGCGCCTCCAGCCAAAAGGTCTCGGCGAGCGAAAACGGCAGGGCCAGCGCTTCGGCGAGCGCCGAGAAAACCACGGCGAGAGCCACGCTTCGATTGAGACCTGGCGTCGTGACGCTTTCGACATAGCGGTAAAGGGGCGCGAGCCAGAACAGCAGCCAGGCCAGCGAGATAATCCCGTCGTAGACCGTCTCGACAATCGAAAATCGGATCTTCGCCACCGTGTAGTCGGCGGCGTGGCGATGCTCGTCGAGCGTCACTTCCTGAGCGAAATCCCTTGGCGTCGCATCGCGCCGGCTCGCCACGAAGGCGGATTGGCGCCGCCGCAGATAGACTCCTAGCCCCGTGGACAAGACAAGGGCAATGCAAATCGCTACGGCCAACGGCGTCATCGACTACTCCAAACGATGGGCTCGATCCTCCGATGCTCCCGAACTGGGGCGGATTCCGATCCCCGAGAGATATAGGGCGCCACGGCTTATTGCGAGGCCGTATTCTTCGAAGAGCCAGGATGTTAGCCAACTCATCCGTGCGGCAACAACAGGTCGCGCGCCATATTTAGCGCGGCCGCGCGGGCGACCGAGCCGCCATGATCGGGATGGGCGCGCTTCATTTTGGCGCGATAGGCGCGCTCGATCTCCGCCCGACTCGCTCCGAGCCGCACGCCCAGCGTGGCGCAAGCTTGCGCCCGAGGATTGGCCATCAGGGCGGCGAGATCGGCGGCTTCCCGATGACCGAAGCGGCGCGCGTCATCGCCTCTGTCGTCGCTTTCGGCGCGGGAAAGCCCGCCCGTGGAGCTCGACATTCTCGGCCTCGTCCTGGCCGATTCGTGCCCCGCCGTTCTCGCTCCAGGGAAAAATTCCCCATCGTCCGAAAGAAAGCCGAACTCCCACAGCGCCTCTCGAAAACGATGGGCGATGTCGTGCGCGCAAAGCGCCAAAAAGACCGCCGCCGCCGCCGCGGTCGCCGCGCGAGCCGCGAGAATCGCGGTGGGCGCGAGAACATGCGAATAGCCATTGCCCTGAGCCGCGTCCTCCGATTCCATCCAAAAAGTCGTCAAATAATCGATGCGCCGCGGGGTCAGATCGGGCGCGAACGTCGGCGCGAAGAACACGAGGCCAATGCCCGCGGCCCAGAAAAACGGCGACCAAGCTCGTGGGCGCTCATTGTTCAGCCCGCGCCAAAGGCCGTAAGCGCATAAGGCGAAAATCATCACGAAGGCGATATGCGTTTGCAACTCGGCGGCGTGTTGAAGCTCGAATCGGCGCCCTTCCGCGGCGGCCTGAACCAAGGCGTATTCGCCTTCACTCACCCACCGCCACATTTTCTGGCTATTGACCCGCAGAGGCTCGAGCTCGGCGGGCGCCCGCGCTCGCACGTAGACCAAAGGCGCGAGGGAGACGACCAACACGGCGACACAGCCCACCGTTAACGCCGCGGCGACGCCACGCGTTTTCGAGCCGCCGAGTTCGCCGGGACCGGTTTCGAATGGGTCGAATAAAATCAGGCCACTCCGTTCATGCTTAGGCCGCGCGCACCTTGCGCCCACCGTTCATGAGGGCGAACGGCGCGCCTGTCAGAAGAATGTCGATCTCCTCCAGGCTTTGGTGCCGGCCATTGATCGACAGGCGCGGCAGCGCGTGCGGATGATCACGGTGTTCGGCGAAAATCATCCCTGGGCGCGTCGTCGTCGCGCTGACGAAGCCAAGTTCGCGCGCGATATCGAATTCGCGCTTGCCGGCCGATGTCGCATCGCCGACCGGATAGCAGAAGTGACGCGCTTCCACGCCGAGCTCCCGCGCGATCGCCGCGCGGCTATCGACCATCTCCCGCGCCGCCGACTCGGCGTCGAGCTTGGCGAGACGCGCATGGGTCACGGAATGGGCGCCAATGCTGGCGAGTTCATGCGCCGCCAATTGCCGCAACTCGCGCCAGTCGAGGCACAGGTCTGTCGTCAACTGACGAGGCTCGACGCGGGCTTGATCGCAGAGCGCCAGCGCCACGCGCAAAAGCTCGTCCTCCGAACCGTCTCGGAGCAACCAATAGAGATCGGAGAAAGCCTGTTTCTTCTCCTCGGCGCTGGCGCAAGGCGCGCTGAAGCGCCGTCCGGCGACGTTCACGTCGAGGCGGTCGAGACGGCGAATGGACTCCTCGAGCTCGACCCACCACAGCCGCGCGGAACCTTCGGCGAAACCCGCGGTCACATAAGAAAGGAACGGCGCGCGATAACGCTCCAGAACCGGCAAAACGTGCTCGACCAGATCGCGGTAGCCGTCGTCGAATGTCAAAACGACGAATGGCGGGCGCTCTTCGCGCTGCCCCCCAATTTCGCCCAACGCCTCGTCCAGGGACAAGAATCTGAAACCCCGGCGCTGCAAGTGCTTGAGCAAGGCGTCAAAAAAATCGATCGAGACTTCGAGACCCAGATTGGGTTCGAAACTGTGCTGGAGACGATGATGCACGCGGTGAAACATCAAAATCGCGCCGAGGCCCCTGGTGTAGGGCTCGGCGAGCCGATGGGCGCCGCTGGCGCGAAACAACTCCATGCCGGCGTCTATCGCTATTTCCCGCCAGGTCGACATATCCATCCCCTTGGACGACATTGCCTTCTCGAATGGAATCCTGTCCAGTTCTCGTTGACCTTTTCTTGCTATTCAAAGGATAGGCGCGAAGGCTAAACGATTAGTGAGCGGGATGGTCATAAAGTTGGAGACGCCGGTCGATCTCGACGAACCGTTGTTCGACGTGTTCGACCGTCTTTCCGATGCGCGCGAGGACTGGTTAACGCTTTTCGAGAACGCCTCCTACAGCCCCTACCAAAATTACGACTATGTCGACGCTTGGTTCGAGACCATCGGAAAAGCCCGCGAAATCCACCCGATGATCGTCGTCGCGCGCGATCCCGACGGAGCGCCGATCGCCCTGTTTCCGCTCGCGACGCGCGACGCGTTCGGAGTTCGCGTCGCCGAATTCCCGTGCGGACGCGAAAGCAATCTCAACCTGTGGCTGTGCCGATCGGGAACCCAACTCGACGCCCGCGCGCTGTTGCTGGCGGCCGCGCGCGGTCGCTCAAATCCTCCAGATCTCTTTCATCTGCGCAATCAGCCGCGTCGGTTCGGCGCTTTCGACAATCCTCTCGCGGCCGGCGACGCGAGCCCCAGCCCAAGCTTCGCCTATGGCGCCGCCCTGCCCGCCGATATCGAGGCGCTCGACAACCACGTCTCCAAGGCCTCGAAAAAAAAGCTGCGCCAGAAAGAAAAACGCCTGAAGGAACTTGGATCGCTCAGCTACGAGCACGCGGCGACGGGCGCGCGAGCGCGCGAGATTGTCGCGACCTTGATTGAACAGAAATCGGCGCGCCTCGCTCGCGCGGGGATGGAGGGCGTGTTCACCGACCCGGGGATGCGCGCCTTTTTCGAACGCGCATGCGACATGGGCGCGGTGGAGGCGCACGCGATGCGCCTTTCGGGACGCGTTGTCGCGACCTATATCGGCCTCCCCGGCGGCGGGCGCTTTTCCGGGCTCGCGAACTCCTTCGATACCGACGCGGAAATCGCCCGTTGCTCTCCCGGCGACATATTGCTGCACGCGCTCCTGCGCAATCTCGTGGAGCGCGGCTTCACATCCTTCGATCTCGGAGTCGGCGAGGCGCGTTACAAGGACGCGGTTTGCGACGAAACCATCGAACTGTACGATCTCGTTCTCCCCGTGAGCAACCGAGGAGCGCTCGCGGCGGTCGCGCTACGAGGTTTCCTCAGGTGGAAAAGGCTCGCCAAGCACACGCCCTGGCTGCTTCGATTGGTGAGCAACGGGCGGCTGTCCCGTCTCGTCCGATGGATCTAAATCGATAATCTCTTGGAGCTTCCCGCGCAGTTACGCCGCGACCAGATCTTCGGCTGCGTCCTCGATCAGCGAGACGTCGGCGCGCGAACGCGAAAACTCCTCCAGAAGTTCGCGCGCGGCCGGATCGGCGTCGCGCAACAAAATCGTGTCGAACATCGGCCCCAGACGCAGCGCGTCGGCCGCGGACATCGTCGTGAACACCACGAAATCGTAAGTTTGAGCCAGCGCCTCCACGACCATCGCGGGTTCGTGCTGGAGCGCGGGCTCGTCCTCGCCGGCGGGGATAATTTGTAAGCGCGATTCTCCGTCCCGATAAATGACCTCGCCGAATTCCGCCGCGCCGGAGAGCAAGTCGCGCCATCCCTTCGGCGCCTCGCCGCGATTGACCAACAATCCGTTGTAAGCGGTGTCGCCCGCGTCCGTCGCGACGAGAACCGCGCTTCCGCGACGGGCCAGGGCGCGCGCGACGGCGAGAACGGTGGCGGAGGCGATCGCGCTTGAGTCGCCCCTAAAAATCAGCACTCTGACGCTGGGCGAGGAAAGGCGTCCCGTGTCGATTTTCTCGACAATCTCTGATTTGCCCGCGACCGCCCTTTCGTCTCCGGGCGGCTGGGCCTCTGTCTCGGGCCACTCCGGCGATTGGGGCAAAGGCTCGGGGGACGAGTGAATCATATTGTTCTCGGTGAGAAGCGCCGGGACCACCGAGACACGCGCCGGACTCGCCTCTCTCGCGTTTTCGTCTCTCGACCCATGGGCCGAAGCCGCGACCCGGGGGCGGCCGGAGAGCAGTTCCACGGACAAGACGGCGCCGATCGAAAGGATGAGCGCCGACAGCGTCGCGAAAGAAACGATTGGAACTTTCTTGGGAAAGGAGGGGATTTGCGGCGCCAGCGCGCGTTGAAAAATGCGCGCGTCGGCCGGCGTCGCTCGCGAATTCTCTCTAGCCAGGGCTTCCTGATACTTGGCCGTGGCGCCTTCGAGCTGCTCTTTATAGAGTCGCGCGGTGCGCTCCAGGTCGCGGAGGCGCACATTATCGGCGTCGGAAGCGCCAACCACGGACTTCTGCGCTTCGAGCGCCTTCGTCAGGTTCTCGACCCTGGCTCCGGCGATACTGGCCTCGTTTTCCAGCGTGCGGACGATGCGCTCGGCGGCCGCGCGTCCTTGCGCGTCGAGATCCTGAAGTTGCGCCTGCAACTCCTTGATCCGCGGATGTCCCGGCAACAATGTGCGCAATTCGAGCGCGAGCTGCGCCCGCAGCGTCACACGCTGCTCCAGCAAACGACGGATCACCTCGTTGTTGGCGACATCGGGAATATCGCTAATGCGATTTTGCCGAAGCATTTCGCGCAGCAATCGGGCCTTGGCCTGAGCGTCCGCCTGCGCGCTGCGCGACAGCGAAAGCTGCGTGTTGAGATCGCCGAGATGTTGCGCGTTGATCGTCGTATTGTTCGAGCCGACCAGCAGCCCGGACTTCATCCGAAATTCCTCGGCCTGCGCGTCCGCTTCCGTGACGCGAGCGCGTAGCTGGGCGACCAAGGCGGCCAGGGAGTTCGCCGCGTCGCGCGCGCGTTCCCGCTTCGCGTCCTGCTGAAATTGGAGGTAAGCGTCCGCCACCGCGTTCGCGCCCTTGGCGGCGAGATCGGGATTGCGCGAGGTGAACTCGATCGAGAGGACGCGCGTTTTGGTGGGAGAGAGAACGCTTAATTTGTCGGCGAAGGCTTCGAGGATGCGATCCTCGGGCGATGTCAGCGTCGGGTCGCGCGCCAGTCCCAGCATGACCAACGTCCGCGTCGCGGCGCCCATGCCCTTCGCCAGCGGATCGAATTCGTCGTTGCCCTGCAATTCGAGAGTCTTGATGACCCGCCGCGCCAGATCGCGCGAGGTCAGCAGCTGAATCTGGCTTTGAACGGCTTCGGGGTCGGGCAGGATTTCAGAGACGCGGTCGGTTTTTTCGGCGCGTGGGATGAAACTTTCCTGATTCTCGAGAAGGACGCGCGCCTCGGAGGAGAAGCGCGGGTTGACCGTGTTCACGAATATCAGGGAGCCGGCGAGCATGGCCAAGGTCGGTCCGATGACCCACCATCGCCTGGCCGAGACAGCGCGCGCGATGCGCGAGAGATCTATCTCTCCGGTCACGCCGCTTTCTTCGCCATACCGCTCGCCCGCGCGCATCGCCGTAACTCCGTTCACCGCGAATGGAAATTAGCGACTTATGGTTGCTGGCTAGTTAACCCGGTCGACGGGAGGGTTAAGTTAAGATTTCAGTGAGCTTTTATTAACCACGAGCGGCTAAAAATCCAGGCGATGCGACCGTGGCGCAAGCAATTCGTAACCAGGCTTGGATCGGAAATGACGAGACATCAGGCTCTGCCGCTGTGCATGCTTTTGACCGCGCTACTCGCGGGCTGCGCGGCGCCCGGAGATTATCGTCCCGAGCTTTTGGCCGCCCCGCCCATGAACGGCTATACGCTCGCCGCCGGCGACCGCTTGCGCGTGATCGTGTTCGGACAAGACGCCTTGTCGAACTCTTACGCGGTCGACGGCGCCGGCCGCATCTCCATGCCGCTGATCGGGTCCGTGCCGGTTTTCGGTCGAGACCCCGCCTCCGTGGAGCATGAAATCGCCGAGCGGCTTCGCGCCGGCTTCGTCCGCGAACCGCGTGTCTCGGTCGAGGTCGAGGCATTCAGACCCTTTTTCGTGCTCGGCGAAGTCACGTCCGCGGGCCAATTCCCCTACGTCGAGGGGATGACCGTCCGCACGGCCATCGCCATCTCCGGCGGCTTTAATCCGCGCGGCTACCAAGGCGGCGTTGATCTGACGCGAGTGATTAATGGCGAGCCCGTCACCGGACGCGTGCCGTTGGACACCTTGGTCCGCCCCGGCGACACGATCATGGTTCGGGAGCGCATCTTTTGAGCGGATGCAGCGATCCAGTTGGACAGGAGCCGCGGGGGAGCGCCTCGCGGCCGGCATCGGCCGAAGTCGAATTGTCTTGAAAGGAGTCGCCCGCCATGTGCGCTGCCGCCATCGGCGCAAACCCTACGCGCCATAAGGACTCGAAACCCGAGCCGCCGGAGGAACGCGGTTCCTCGGCTGGCGTTCTCGCGGAAGTCGCCTCCAACGCTTCGCCCAACAAATCCTATTCGCCGATCGTTCTTGGCGGACTCGTTCAAGTCATCGAATTCCTTTTGCTCGCCAGCGTCGGTTTCGCGGTGCACGAAGTGCACGTCGCTCCGATTTGGGGGCGCGACGTCGCCTATTTTGTCGTCATCCCGACCATGGCGCTGCTCGCTGTATTTTCCTTGCACGTGTTGGGCCTGCATCACGTCGCGGCGTTGCGCGCGCCGGCAATTCACGGACTGAAAATCCTCGGCGGCTGGACCTTGGTGTTCGTTGGCGCCCTGGCTCTGTTGTTCTTCCTCAAGCTCGACGCGCAGTTCTCGCGCGTCTGGCTCGCGGGCTGGTATTTTTTCGGGCTCGCCGCATTGATGCTGGAGCGCTTTCTGCTCGCCGCCGCCGTGCGCGGTTTGACGCGGCAGGGCAAGCTGGATCGCCGCACCGCGATCGTGGGCGGCGGCCGGGCGGCCGAGCCGGTCCTGCGCGCGCTGGCGGCGCAGGATGACGGCGATTTGCGCATTGTCGGAGTGTTCGACGATCGTTCCGATCCGCGTTCGCCCGATGTCGTGGCGGGCTTCCCCAGACTTGGCACGGTCGATGACTTGGTCGAATTCGCCAGGCATGCGAGGCTCGACCTCGTTATCTTCACCCTGCCGATCTCGGCGGAAGAGCGACTGCTGCAAATGTTGCGCAAGCTCTGGGTGTTGCCGGTGGACATTCGGCTCGCCGCGCATTCGAACAAGCTTCGTTTCCGTCCGCGCTCCTACTCATACGTTGGCGACGTGCCGGTGATCGATATATTCGACAAGCCGATCGCCGACTGGGACGTGCTCGTCAAGGCCGCTTTCGACAAAGTGGTTGGGACGCTTTGTCTGATCGCGCTCTCTCCGGTCATGCTCGCGGTCGCCGCCGCGGTGAAGCTCGACTCGCCCGGACCGGCGCTGTTCAAGCAATCGCGATATGGCTTCAATAACGAGAAGATCGAGGTCTATAAATTTCGATCCATGTTTGTCGATCAACTTGACGCGGGCGCGAAGAGGCTGGTCACCAAAACCGATCCGCGCGTGACTCGCGTCGGGCGGTTTATTCGCAGAACGTCGCTCGACGAGCTGCCGCAATTGTTCAACGTGGTGTTCAAAGGCAATCTCTCCCTGGTGGGACCACGCCCCCACGCGATGCACGCC
>JBAUVQ010000497.1:0-2404 GCA_049583305.1 Methylocystis sp. | reverse complement strand
AGCCGCGACAGCGCGCGCGAAAGATCGGGCGCGCGGGCCAGCCTCGCTCGCAACCCCTCGCGGGACTTAAGATTTTCGACAAAGAACCCCACCGCGTCGAGCCGGCCCGCGATCTCCTCCGGGTCGGTCGAGGGGGCGCCGATGCGCTCTGCCAGCAGCCGCGCGCCGGCCGGCGTCACCGTCAGATCGACGACGGACAGCAGCGACCCTTCCCGCGCGCCGGACAGCGTGCGAGAAATTTCGAGATTGGCGCGCGTCGCCGCGTCGATGTCGAGCGTCCGGCTGTCGCGCTGACTGAGCGGCCTCGCCAGCGCGGGGCGCTCGGCCTTTTGCGTGCGCTCGACATAAAGGATCGCGCAGGCGCAGGCGGCGAGTTCGGCCGGCGACAGCGCGCCAAAACCCTCCAGCGTCGCGACGCCGTAAAACTCCATCAGCCGCCGCTCGGCCGAGGCGCCCTCGCCGGCGTCCCGTCCCATCGGCGCGACCGGCGCGCCTTGCGCCGCCAGAATTTCGCTTAAACGAGCGTCGCGATAGAGCGTCTCCGCGAGAATAATTTCGCGCGGCTCCAGCCGCGCCAGCTCGCCGGAAAGATCGGCTTCCGCGCGCTCGACGACGGTAAAGGCGCCGGTGGAAATATCGACGCTGGCGAGCCCGTAAATCCGGTCGCCGTCGTCGGCCCGCGCGCGCGCCAGAGCCACGAAAGCGTTGGCGCGGGCGGGATCGAGCAGCGTCTCCTCGGTGATCGTGCCGGGGGTGACGAGCCGCGTCACGTCGCGCCGCACGACGGATTTGGCGCCGCGCTTCTTGGCCTCGGCCGGGTCTTCGAGTTGCTCGCAGACCGCGACGCGATGGCCGAGCCCGATCAGCTTTTGCAGATAATCATTGGCGCGCTCGACCGGCACGCCGCACATCGGAATATCCTCGCCGCGATGTTGTCCGCGCTTCGTCAGCATGATGCCGAGCGCGCGCGACGCGACGACGGAGTCCTCGAAGAACAATTCGTAAAAGTCGCCCATGCGGTAGAAAAGAAGGCAATCCGGATTGGCCGCCTTGATCTCGATATATTGCGCGATCATCGGCGTCGGCGCGTCGGCTTTGCTGTCTCGCGCGGCGGATTTGGGGGCGGCGGGTTCGTGCATGGGCGGGACGGTAGCAAGGATTTTGGGGGGGCGCTATGGTTGGGGGAGATGGCGAGTGGCGATTGATGCGAGGGGTCTTGTCATTCCCGCGAAAGCGGGAATCCAGGGGCAAAAACCCAAGACTCCGCCTTTGAATCCTGGATGCCCGCTTTCGCGGGCATGACACGGAACTGCTTGCTTTTAGCTAGCGGCCCCGGGCTTGGCGCGGGCCAAGCGGCCGGTCTATCGGGTAGCGGGTGAATTTGAATTTCTGCTTTTGGCCCGAGGCGGTCGGGCACGGAAATCAAGAAGAACGCATAGCGCCGAAACTCCTGCGACATATGGAGAAAATGCCCTTTTTGACCCTCGCGGCAAATTCCATACAACAAGGTTCCGCGAATCCGACGGTGAGGGCATAGCGGTTTCAGTTTGGCGCTTATGCGACAGGCCGACGTCGGTTAGGTTCAGTTATCCTACTTTCCGAGCCACTTTTTGGCGCTCACGTCTGTGTTCCCGAATTCGTTCGATAAGCGCTCCTGTAATTTTTGGTCGATTGATCGACTGGAAGAGCCTGTTTATCCGCGCAACGCCAGAGTCTTCAGCTATCATGCGGAGTGTCTCCGTGCGCTCGTCGTAATAGTGCTGGAGAAGGCCCGGCTTTTCCGATTCTGGCGCATCGTGAATATCCTCGACCCCCATGAACAGAGCTACACAATGGGCGCCGAGGTCGCCGTCGATATAAAGAACATTTTGATCAACATGCTTGGCAATGGGCGCGATCACTAAAGAAATTATGTCGTGTCTCTCCTCGGATGTAAGATCAGCGTTTTCAATTACCTTGGTAGCCAAAGTGCCGCCATCATCTATAAGGCCGATTAAGACTTCGTATGCGTTCAGGCGTCGTTTAAATATCTCGCCAGAATACTCCTCCGCTCTCCGGCTTCGGCGAAGGTATTCATTGAGAACAGTTCCAGCAATTACGCCAACCATTCCGAAGATCGGACCAGATAGAGCGACCAAGGCATTCATCAGGATTTCCATAACGGGAGCAAAATCGTGGTCTTTATCGCACCGAACAGCGACACATGTCACCCCACCCTAGGCGGCGTGCAGAATCCAACACTTTCGTAACGAACATTTTAGTCATCTACATCAATATGTTAGGCCGTGCAAAAGTCAGGCTCCAAACTCCCGCCGGTTTCCGCTCTCAGCGCGTCGCCGAAATTCCGGCGAACGCCAAACCCCATAAATCCCGCCCCGTCAAAGCGTGGGCTCCCGTCATTGCG
>JBAUVQ010000496.1:0-10308 GCA_049583305.1 Methylocystis sp. | reverse complement strand
CGGCGAACGCCGAGACGAAGCCCAAACACGGCTAGACCCGGCGAGCGTCAAAGATTTGACCGAAGAACGGCGCGCGGCGGCGATCACCGAGCGGAGCGCCGCGCAGACCGAACGCGAGGCGACGGCGGCCCGCGAGGCCGCGCGCCAGCTCGCCGCCAATCCCGCGCACACGATTCCGCAAAATCTCGTCAACAACGATCCAACCCTCGAACAGCTCCGCATCGAGCAAGAGCGCGTCTTGAAGGAGGTTGAGGCCGAAGCCCAGACCGAACGCCAAACGCATCGTCAGAAGATGCGATAAGAACGCATGTAGATGGTCACGTCCAGCAAAACTGCTGGCCTCATCGCGCTCGGCGTTGTTCAGGCCCGTGGCGGAAGCGCGTCTTGGGGGTTGGAATTTCCCCCGCCGCGGCGTCATGCATCGCCGAACCCCTCAGAGAATAGCGCTGAGGCACCGTCCATGGCGCCGGTTTCTCGATAGGCCATGGGCTCAGCTTCGGAATCCAGCAGTCTGCCATCAATGACCTTTCCCAGCACGAGAATGTGGTCGCCGGCCGGATGTTCGCCGACCACTTCGCATTCGAACCAAGCCAGGGCGTCACGCAGCAATGGCGTATCAGTGTGGCCTGGCGTCCATTCAGTCGCGGCCAGTTTGTCGGCGTGGGCGGGTCGACCGAAATGGGCGGCCAGTTCCGTCTGGCTCTTCTTCAGCACGTTGACGCTGAACGCGCCGCTTTGCTTCAGCAGGCCATAGGACGAATGTTGCGGATTGATGCTCAAGGCCAGCAGCAAGGGATCGAAGGAAACCTGCATCACCCAGGCTGCGGTGAAAGCATTGCGGGTCTCCCCATGGGCCACGCCGACCACGTAAACGCCTTGCGTCAGGCGCTGAAACAACGCGGCAATGGAATTGCTCATGCTTTTTCCCTCACCTGTCGGGGTTTCGCCGATACAATCGCGGTCGAGAATCTGTCGTAAATCGGCGAGTTGTGACGAACCTTCCGCATTGAAGCATATCACGATTTCAATATGCCGAACGACGTGGGGGCCTTGTACCGATTTTTACGCCCACCGTTTTGGTGATGACCGCAATCCTTTCGTCGCCTGAACCCGCCGCCACCTTCGCGAACAGATCACCCGACTTGATGAAGATCACCTCCAACCAATGATCGGTCTTGGAACGGCGTTGCGCATTGTGCCTCGGCCGCCAAGGCGTGGGCTCGACAAAAACTTCCACCCTGCCGGAATCGAAAACGCAGAGCAGGCCGAAGCCGAGCAGACGGCAAAGCCGTTTGACCCGGGGATCGGATTCACGGCCGCGACCGGCGAGCCAAGCGTCGTCGCGCGCTGTCGAACGATCCACGGCCTCCCCAGGCGGTACAGCGGCTAGAACTTCTCCGACCACGGACGAACATCGATTTCGTGAGACCAGGCGCTGCGAGGCTGCCGATGCAGCTGCAGATACAGTTCAGCGATCGCATCTGGCGCGAGCAGGGAGTCTTCGCCACGCTCATCGATAAGATGCCGATAGCGTTCGGACTCGATTTGTCCGTCAATGATCACGAAGCCGATGTGTATGCCTTGGGGTCCTAGCTCACGAGCCATGCTCTGGGCGAGCGCGCGCAAGCCGAACTTCGGAATGGCTAAGTTGGCGAAGCCGGCGCTGCCGCGCAGCGCAGCAGTTGCGCCAGTGAAAATGATCGTCCCATGCCCTCGCTTGACCATGCGCCGTGCCGCGGCTTGCCCGACGAGGAGCCCTCCGAGACAGCCGATGCGCCAGCAGCGCTCGAAGTCGGCGGGATCGATATCGAGAACATTGTCCTTTTGGAAAGCGCCCGCGTTGAACACGACGATGTCAGGCGCCCCAAGGTCACGGTCGACACTATCAAAGACACGGAGAACATCTTCGCTATTCGAAACGTCGGCAGCATAAGGCCGAACACCCTGGCTGCCTCCAGACTTGAGCAAGGCGTTCAGCCTCGCTTCGTCGCGAGCAACCGCGCCAACCTGTATGTTCTCGGTCACGAAGCGCTGTACCAGAGCCCATCCCAGCCCTGGTCCGACCCCGAAGACGATCGCTGTCTCGCGCGCTGCCATGCGTGTTCCTCCTATGCCTTCCCACTGCGAAGCTATCTCCTACAGAGCCCGAAACCTTATTTCTTCCAAGACCTAGACTTGATCAAAATCCAGAAGATCATCAAATGCGAAACAATTACGAGGGGAGCGTAGAATGTATAGACGTACCAAAGGGTGGCTAGGTTGAAGCTCGGAACGTTCAACTGCAAGACGCTGCGGACTCCGTTCAGCAGGTCCAGGAATCCCGACGTGTTGGTCACCCACACCAGAGGAATAGCGACACGCCAATTACTCCTTAAAGCAAAGATGGAAGCGAAGGCCAGCGCCGCCGCTAAGAGATCGCCGTAAGCAGCACTGGAACGGAACTCAATGGGTAGGTTCGGATCCACCATACCGGTAACCAGCAAAGTCATTCCCACGTAGCGAGGCACATGCACAAAGAGCAGCAGAGTTAGAGCTGAATTGCGAGAAAGTTTGGCTAGTGCCGGCCAAACGTACCATGCCGCCACGATGCCGAAGACGAAGGCACTCGTCAAAAGCTGCAGCCAGAATATTGCGACATTGTTCATCGCGGTCATCGCTCCAATTGGTGTACCTGCCGCACATTCACGGCGATCCCGAATCCAGAGTGCACCACATCTGGATATCTGTTCTGTTGGTTAGTTCAAATCCTTGTATGTTCGATCTTCCCTGTCGCCCCAAGCTGGCAGCGGCAGGAATCCACGGTGCCAGCTCGGCCCGAACATACGCCAAGTGCTCGGCCGTACCCTCGATCGTCTTTGTGATGATAAGGACATTGCGCAGTCGCCCGTTGCTCTGAAGCTCTTGCCGGATTTCCCCTTCCTGTAACCCTCTCGCCAAGGGTCGCGCCCGCGCTACCACCAGCAGGCCGGCGATCAGGTTCTTGACGTTGGCCGCGGAATTCATGAACTCAGCTCATAAGGCCTTGCGCATTTTAGCGTCTAATCGAAATGCACGGAAATAACCAATCTCTCCCTCGCAATAAGAGGCGTCGCGCCACCTCAGAGTCCTCTGCCTGGGGGGAGTAAGCCGGCGGCACGCTCAGGCATTGAGTAGATTCCGAGGGTAGGTGCGATGCTGTGCAAATGTTCTTGTCGACGTCGCGGCCACACCGGTCCTCGCGTGCGTCCATGGGGCGCAGGCCTTGATTGCTCGACCATCGGCTCGAACTTCCGCACTTGGAGGAGGATTTTTCATGGCCACCAAAGTTTTGGGTTACGTCACCCATTCGGCGCAGGACAGGCTGGCCCTCTGGAGCTTTGATCGCCGCGACCCGCGCCCAGACGATGTCGTGATCGACATCCTGTTCTGCGGCGTTTGTCACTCCGACGTTCACAACGCGCGCAACGAGTGGGGCGACGCGGTCTATCCCATGGTGCCGGGTCATGAGATCATCGGCAACGTCACCAGCGTCGGATCGAAGGTCACGCGCTTTAAGGTCGGCGACAGCGTCGGCGTCGGCTGCATGGTCGACTCCTGCCAGCATTGCAAACCTTGTCTACGCGGGTTGGAGCAATTTTGCGCCGAGGGCGCGACATTCACCTACAACGGGACCGATCGCCGCGACCACATGCCGAGCTATGGCGGCTATTCCAAAAACATCGTCGTCTCCGACAAATTCGTCCTGAAGGTTCCTGAAGGCATAGACTTGAAAGGGGCCGCGCCACTCCTGTGCGCCGGCATCACCACATGGTCGCCGTTGCGCCATTGGAAAGTCGGCAAGGGTAGCCAACTGGCGGTGGTGGGTCTCGGCGGCCTCGGCCACATGGCGCTGAAACTCGCCAAGGCGCTGGGCGCGGAAGTCACGCTTTTCACCCGTTCGCCCGGCAAGGAGGACGACGCGCGCCGTCTTGGCGCCGACAATATCGTGATCTCGGCCGACGCCTCGCAGATGGCGGCAGTCAAGGGGCGGTTCGACCTGATCATCGACACCGTGCCGATGATCCACGACGTCAATCCCTATGTGGCGACTTTGACGCTCGACGGGACGCTGGTGCTGGTCGGCTATCTCGGCGATCTCAACCCTATGCTCAACACGGTCCCGATGATGATGGGACGCAAGTCGGTCGCGGGATCGCTGATCGGCGGCGTCGCCGAGACGCAGGAAGTGCTCGACTTCTGCGGGAAGCACGGCATCGCGGCGGATGTCGAGGTGATCGGGATGCAGGAGATCAACGAGGCCTTCGAGCGCATGCTGCGCAGCGACGTGAAATATCGCTTCGTGATCGATATGGCGTCGTTGTAGGCCTGAACCCCGAGGAGAGAACCATGGACATCAAAAGAAGCGGCTCGCAGCCCTCCGGCAAGGGACCCGCCGACTGGTTCACGGGGACAGTTCGCATCGATCCTCTGTTCACGGCGCCCGCTCCCGCCCGTGTAACCGGCGCGGCGGTCACTTTCGAACCCGGCGCACGCACCGCCTGGCATACGCATCCGCTTGGCCAGACGCTGATCGTCACCGCCGGTTGCGGCCGCGTCCAGCGTGAGGGCGGCCCGATCGAGGAAATCCGGCCTGGCGACGTCGTCTGGTTTCCGCCGGGCGAGAAGCACTGGCACGGCGCAGGGCCGGCCACCGCCATGACCCATATCGCCGTTCAGGAAAGTCTCGACGGCAAGGCCGTCGACTGGATGGAGAAGGTGACGGACGAGGAATACCTTTTTGGCGCCACATGAGCATCCTGGAGCCATGGCTGACTCGCCACGGCAGCCCGTTGGCCGGCAACAGAGTTGACGCCGGCATTCGCTCACGCCCCGAATTATACAACCTCCCGCCAAGCGAAACTCGGATCAGAGGAAAAACATGAATCCAACGTTTGATTTCAAAGGCCAGGTCGCCATCGTCACTGGCGCAAGCTCCGGCATGGGGCTCGCGACCGCCAGGGCCTTTGCCGAAGCGGGCGCTGCCGTCGTGCTCGCCGACCGCAACGAAGCGGCGCTGCGGGCCGCCACCGAGGGGTTGACCGCGACAGGACATCGGGCAATCGGCGTCACCTGCGACGTAGCGGATGAAGCGCAGGCCGCCGCCGCGGTCGAATGCGCCGTGCAAACCTTCGGTAGACTCGACATGGCCTACAACAATGCCGGCATCCTTGGTCCGATGTGCGACATGACCGAGGAAACGGCGGCGGGTTTCGACGAGGTGATCGCCGTCAATCTACGGGGCGTGTGGACCTGCATGAAGCACGAGCTTTTGCAGATGCGCAAACAGGGCGGCGGCGCCATCGTCAACTGCTCCTCGCTGGGCGGACTTGTCGGATTGCCCGGACGTGCGGGCTATCATGCGAGCAAACATGGAGTCATCGGTCTGACGAAGGCCGCGGCCCTGGACAACGCCCAGCGTGGAATTCGCGTCAACGCCATATGCCCCGGCTGTGTCGATACGCCCATGGGAGACGCGATCGATCCCGCTGCGATGAAGGAGTTTTTGCGCGATCAGCCCATCGGCCGGATGGGCCGGGCCGACGAGATCGCGGCGGCGGTACTGTGGCTGTGCAGTCCCGGCGCGAGCTTCGTGCTCGGCGTCGCGCTGCCGGTCGACGGTGGCTTCGTGGCCCATTGACGACGCGCAACCGACCGCCTCGTTGGCGGTTCCATCTGCCGACGCCAAGCGCCAATTCTTGACGGCCGGCGCCCAAAGAGAGAAACCCATGACCCAAGAGCCCACGGACGCCCGCAAGTCCTTCGGCGACATTGCGCCCCATCTCGCCGAGATCACCGACAAGATTTTGTTCGGCGATGTTTGGGCCGACCCGGCCCTGTCTCCGCGCGATCGCAGCCTCGTGACCATCACGAGCCTTATTTCGCTCTATCGAACCAATGAACTGCCGTTTCATCTGCAAAAGGCGCTGGCGAACGGAATCAGCAGGTCCGAAATCGTCGCGACGATCACTCAGTTGGCGTTCTATTCGGGCTGGCCCCCCGCGATGACCGCCTTGCGGATCGCGAGGACGGTGTTCGCGGATATCGACAAAGGGGAATGATGATGAAGACGCGTAAGCTGGGAAACGGCGGACTGGAGGTTTCAGCCATCGGCTTTGGCTGCATGGGCCTGAACTATCATAGAGGGCCAGCCCCGGACCGGACCGAGATGATCGCTCTTCTCCGCACTGCAGTCGAGCATGGAGTCACCTTCTTTGATACAGCCGAAGTCTACGGCCCATTCACCAATGAGGACCTGGTGGGAGAGGCGCTTGAACCACAGGCGCAGCCGTGTGACGCGCACCGGGAATGATGTCGCTGCCGCCCAAGGTGAGCCGATGATTTCGTAGCGTCCTATGCAAAAAGCCACCCGGTCGCCCGGACCCGACGGTCGGACGGAACGGTTACGGTCCACTCTATCGAAAGTGAGTTCGCGACGCCAAGTTGTGTCCGCGCCGAGCGCGCCACGACCACTGCGCACCCAAGTCCATCGCCGATTCATCTTCCACGACGTGTCCAACCTCATGCCGGCGCCGCGCGCTCGTAGAGCGAAAAGCTCGCCGGCAGGGGCGCGGTCCCCCAATCCATCGCGACAGCCACGCCGTGACGACCGCGCGTCAGTGCGACGTAGAACTTCGCCCGGCTCTGGGGCTTCAGCTTTGTCGTGGGATCAGACAGCCAGCTGCGCATCGGCTCGGTCGGCAGGATGACCACGTGGTCGAAGCCTCGGCCCTTTGCCTCCCCAAAATTCATGGAGGGCGAGCGACGATCGACGCCGGCGCTGGTAATTTTGTCGCGCAGCTGCATCGGCCGGACCGTCGCTAGGTAGTGTGCGTAGTCGGCCGTCCGGAGGATGAAGACGCCCGCGCTCGCCGGCACCGTCGACCGGCACCGGGCGCACTCGCAGGCTTGGCTGGCGGGCAGGGCCGGAAACAGGCGGGACGACACCGCGCAGATGGCGGCGCTGTTGCGGTGCGACCGGTTCAAGGTCGTCTCGTCGATGTCGATCGGCACCTTCTTGGGAAGCTCATTGCGCAGGAAGTCGACGATGCCGCCATCGGCATACTTCTGGTAGCGCCGTTCATGGTGCGTCAGGTAGGTCACCTGCCGCGGGTCGCCGACCATGAGCAGGCGAACGGAGCTGCGGGCGAGGGCCGCCAGGATGTCGAGATCGTAGCCGGCCAGGTCCTGCACCTCGTCGACGAAAACGTTTGGGAACACGCGGCTGATCCGGTCGACGACCGCACCGTCCGAGCGCTCGTTACAGCGTATGACGAGCTTGGGCAGCTTGTCGGAATAAGCCCGTCCAACCGGGTCGAAATAGTGCTTGTCGATGTCCTCCTCTGCCCAGAAAACGGGATGGCCCTGGCGGGTCCGGTACTTCAGACCCGACTGGGTCGAGACCAGCACCATGCCGGCGACGGAGGACTCGAACAGGCCGCCCTGGTATGGCTTGACGCCGTGGGTGATCAGGAAGCTGAACCATGTCGTGATCACCACGTTCGCCGGCACATGGCCGGCCAGCTCGAAGAACTTCTGGCGGATCTCGGCCTCGTTCGACTCCGTGTAGGTCGTGATCAGGACCCGCTCGCCCTTGATCTTCACCGCCTCCTCGACGAGGTAGGTGGTCTTGCCCGAGCCGGCGGCGGCGATGACGATCTTGTTCCCGCCGATCACGGCGCGATGGCTTTCTGGATATAGTTCGGATAGGTGATCGAGGTCGTCGAATTGAAGATGGCAAGGGCGCTCTCGGTCTTGTTGGCCCGCATGTGTATGCGAAGCTCGTCGTCTGTCTTCGCGGACGTCCCGAGGATGGTGTTCAGGGTCGCGCGACCGTTCGCCTTCAGGAGCTTTGGCTCCAGCGTGTTGTAGTTAAAGGCCTTGTCCTTGATCGTCAGTGATCCGGTGTCCACGTCCGGATCAAAGCAGATCTTGACGTTGTCGGAACCCTTGTAGGCAGCGTACTTCTGCTCGACGGCTGCGGTGTCGCCGTCATTGTCGGTCACCACAGCGACTGGGATCTTCAGTTTGCTGGCCAGCTCCAGGAAGCGCAGGAAGGCTGTGCCGACGGAGATGACGTCGATGCCGTCCTGGATGGGCAGCCGGCCCCCGTTGACGTCCATATAGGCGCGCTGAACGACCAACTCGTCGGAATCGCCCTCCACCAGGATGGCCTTGGCGGCGAGCGCCAGGCGCAGGGTGTCGTAGCCCGCCAGCTTCTTGAAGAAGTCGCTGGCCTTCAGCTCCGAGATTCGCGCCACCTCTCCCTCACGCAGCACGATCAGGTGGTCGAGGCCCAGCTTGTTGGCCACGAAGCTGCTGTGCGTGGAAATGATGATCTGCTTTTGCCCGTGCTGGTCGGTCAGGTCGGCGATCAGCTCGTTCAGCCGCGCGTGCGACAGGTGATTCTCTGGCTCCTCCAGCAGGATCGCCGTCGCCTCGGCGTTCTTCTTGGCGCTGAGGGCCAGCTTAGTCTTGATCACGCACTGCTCGCCCTTGCCAATGTACTGGAAGGGGATGAGGTCGATATAGGTCATCAGGCTGCTTTCCCAGGCTGTCTGGGACGACAGGTCGACCGAGATGCTGACGGCCTTCTGGCTGATCCTGGCGGCCTGCGTGATCCGCTCATTGATCAGCTTGACGTTTGGGTCCGCTACGAAAGCCTCCTTCAGCTTCCGGTGCGCCTGGGAGATGGACGCCCGCTCCTTCTCCTCGAGCGCGTCGCGAATGATCCGAGAGACGTAGACGTCCGATCCGTTCTGCAACCGGGCGCTGGAGGAATCGATCAGGGCGGACTTGATCGGGATGTTGCGGGCGGTGATGCCCTTGCGCGCGAACGAGCGCATGGTCGTGGTGTAGTACTCGACCGGGATGGAGTTGAGCGCGCCGGCCATCACCAGTTCCTCATACGGCCCTTTGTAGTTCTCCTCGTCGAACTCGATCTTGTAGACTACACCGCTGGCCTTGGCGTTCTCCGAATTGCCGTTGCCCTCCAGCTCGGCCAGCTCGCTCGAGGCCCCGGCGAAGAAAAGCTCAATAGTGATCGCCGGCGGCGGGAGGGGCGAGGGCGTGCCCAGACTCTGCACGTAATTTTGCTGAGCGGCCAGGTTGAAGAGATAACTCGTCACGTCGTTCTTCAGGGGTCGGCCGTGCAGCAGCCCCGTCAACGCTAACTGGATGGCCTCCAGGATTGTCGTCTTCCCGGACTCGTTGGCGCCGACGATGACGTTGAGGCCGTCGTTCAAGGCGAGCGTGAAGGTCTCCTCGTAACACTTGAAGTTGGTGATCTTGATCTTGGTAATTTTCATGCACCCCAGAGCCCCAGCTCGTCGGCGCGCGCTAGGGCGCCGATTCGAATTGTAGGGACGCAATCGCCATAAGGCGAGCCGCGGGGCACCTTGATACGGAGGGGTTGAAGCCGATCGTTCAGCCCCTCGCGCGCCGCGCCTCATAGGCTTGCACGTGCGTCAGCGCAATTTCGAGAAGCGGCGCGCTCACGCCATGCCGCCGAGCGCGCGCGTGAAGGTCGCCCAGAATATGCTCGCCTTCGGTCCGGGCACCACGCTCGATATCATAGAGCATCGACGATTTCATATTGGCGGCGCGCAGCGTCAAGCTGTCGCCATGCTGCGCGACGCGGGCTTCGTCAAAGTCAAAGCCTTCCGCACGCGCGACACTTGCGCATTCGGAAAGCATTTCGCGGATCAGTCTCTCACCAGCGGGCGTCGCCATTATATCGGCGAGCAGTGCGCGCATGAGCGCGTTCATGCCGGCGAGAGTCGCCAGAAACATGAACTTATCCCACATCTCGCGCAGGATGTTCGGATTGTGGACCGCGATCACCGGCGTCTTCAGATAGAGCGCTGCGAACTGGTCCGCGAGTTCGTCGACGCATCCGTCGCGCCCGCCGAAATCGATGCGGGCGAAGTCGTCGGCGTGACGGATTGCGCCGTCGTCGTCGAGCGCCGCGCTGATGCGCGCGACACCGCCCCATAAG
Organism: Methylocystis sp.; assembly: GCA_049583305.1. Taxonomy (GTDB): domain Bacteria; phylum Pseudomonadota; class Alphaproteobacteria; order Rhizobiales; family Beijerinckiaceae; genus Methylocystis. The sequence continues at coordinate 296 of JBAUVQ010000496.1, read as the reverse complement.
CGCGCCTGCGGAAAGCGCGCCGCGACCTTTTCGATATGCAGAAGGCCGTTGAGCAGCGGCAGGATCGTCGTGTTCGGCCCGACGGCACCGGCGAGGTCGTTCAAGCTTGCATCGAGGTCGTAGGCTTTGCAGGTCAGGAGAACGAGGTCGAAGGGCGCAAGCGCGTCGGGGTCCGAAATCGTCTTGACCCGCTCGACAAGATTTCCGGCGGGACTGTTGATGCATAGGCCGCGCGAGGCGAGCAATCGGGCGCGGCCGGGGCGGACGAAGAAGGTCGCGTCGGCGCCGGCCTCAAG